>NZ_BQIJ01000006.1:0-350533 GCF_021602465.1 Pseudomonas urethralis | reverse complement strand
GAGAAACTCGTTTAGCTTCAAACACTTGACTCGCTGCGATCTCTCGTAGCGGGAGGCGAATAATACAGCGTTTAAAACCGCTGTCAACCTTCATCTCAACCGCCATCGATCATTCGATCGAAGCGCTTCCAACCTCGCCGTAACTACCTAACTCGTTGAATTTCAAAGAGTTTGTCGTTCCGATGCCGCTGGAAGTGGGGCGCATTATAAGGGGATTCGAAACCCCGTCAACCTTTAATTTCAGGAAACTTCAGGATCGCTGAAAACAAAGCGGGGAGGCCTGTCGGCCTCCCCGCTTCTATATAGCTACCCCTGCAGCAGTCACTCCGCCTTCAGGGTAACCCGCGCAAACGACTTTTTACCCGCCTGGCACACATGGGTCGCGCCGAGGACAAAGATGAAGTCTTTGTCGACCACCGCACCATCGACTTTCACTGCCCCACCATTGAGCAGGTCACGCGCCTGGGCCGAATTCTTGACCAAGCCCGCACGGTTCAGCACCGCAGCTATCGGCAGGTCCTCGGCAGCAGCCACTTCAATCTCCGGCAGGTCTTCCGGCAACTCGCCCTCTTTCATGCGGTTGCCCGCCGCGCGATGAGCATTGGCCGCCGCTTCCTCGCCATGGAAACGCGCAACGATCTCTTCGGCCAGCTTGATCTTGATGTCACGCGGGTTCGCGCCATTGGCCACGTCGGCGCGGAATTGATCGATCTCTTCCATCGAGCGGAAGCTCAGCAGCTCGAAGTAACGCCACATCAGTGTGTCCGGGATCGACACCAGCTTGCTGTACATCACGCCCGGCGCCTCCTGGATGCCGACATAGTTGCCCAGCGACTTGGACATCTTCTTCACGCCATCAAGCCCTTCGAGCAATGGCATGGTCACGATGTTCTGTGCTTCCTGCCCATAGGAACGCTGCAGCTCGCGCCCCATCAGCAGGTTGAATTTCTGATCGGTCCCTCCCAGCTCCACATCCGCCTTCAGCGCCACGGAGTCGTAACCCTGCACCAGCGGGTAAAGGAACTCATGAATGGCGATCGGCTGGTTGGTGGTGTAGCGCTTGTCGAAGTCATCACGCTCGAGCATGCGTGCAACGGTGTACTGCGATGCCAGACGGATGAAGTCCGCCGGGGTCAGCTGGTCCATCCAGGTCGAGTTGAACGCGACTTCAGTCTTGGCCGGGTCGAGGATCTTGAAGACCTGCTGCTTGTAGGTCTCGGCATTCTCCAGCACCTGCTCGCGGGTCAGCGGTGGGCGCGTGGCACTCTTGCCGCTCGGGTCACCGATCATGCCAGTGAAGTCACCGATCAGGAAGATGACCTGATGCCCCAGCTCCTGGAACTGGCGCAGCTTGTTGATCAGCACCGTGTGCCCCAAGTGCAGGTCAGGCGCAGTCGGGTCGAAGCCTGCCTTGATACGCAGAGGCTGGCCACGCTTGAGCTTCTCGACCAGTTCCGACTCGACCAATACCTCTTCCGCACCGCGCTTGATAAGCGCCAGCTGCTCTTCAACCGACTTCATAGACAGACCCGCAAGGCTCAGATTCAAAGGGAGCCAACCATACAAGATCGGCCATCAATTACAAGTTTCGAAATGAAATGTGACCCGACCGACGCGTCACGGCGTCTACGCGCCCTTGCGCGAAAGCGGATTTGGTTATATTTTATACAGTTATTTCATCTTCATCATGTCATTCATCTTTTCCATATTCATTTTTCTTCAAAGTCACCTTACCTATGACCAACGAAACGCCTAAAGCGCCCCCGCTTTATCCGAAAAGCCATCTGTTGGCCGCCAGCGGTATCGCCGCCCTGCTCAGCCTGGCACTGCTGGTATTTCCCTCCAGCGAGGTCGAAGCCAAAAAGACCACCCTCAGCCTGGAGCTGGAAAGCCCGGCCGAGCAGTTGAAGGACGAATCCAGCACCACGCCGCTGGTCCAGGCTCAGGGCGATCAGGGCTCCCCCTTCGCACAGATCGACGGCGCCGAGACCAGCACCGAGCAGGCAGCACAAGAAGCGCCGGCCACCGAGAAAACGCCTGAGGCCAAGGAGCCAGGTCACCGCGAAGTGACCGTATCCCGTGGCGACACCCTGTCCACCCTGTTCGCCAAGGTAGGTCTACCGGCCAATGCCGTGCACGACCTGCTGGCCAGCAACAAGCAAGCCAAGCAGTTCAGTCAGCTCAAGCATGGCCAGGTGCTGCAGTTCGAACTCGACAAGGATGGCCAACTGGCCAGCCTGCACAGCAAGGTCAGCAACCTCGAAACCATCCGCTTGACCAGGACCGCCAAGGGCTACACCTTCGATCGCGAGATCAGCAAGCCGGTGGTCCGCACCGCTTACGCCCATGGCGTGATCAAAAGCTCGCTGTCGGCATCTGCCCAGCGCGCCGGACTTTCCCACAGCATGACCATGGACATGGCCAAGGTGTTGGGCTACGACATCGACTTCGCCCAGGATATCCGCCCGGGCGACGAGTTCGACGTGGTCTACGAGCAAAAGGTCATGGACGGTAAGGTGGTCGGCACCGGCAACATCCTGTCCGCACGCTTCACCAACCGCGGCAAGACCTACACCGCCGTGCGCTACACCAACAAGCAGGGCAACACCAGCTACTACACCGCTGACGGCAACAGCCTGCGCAAGGCTTTCATCCGCACCCCGGTCGACTTCGCCCGCATCAGCTCGCGCTTTTCCGCCGGCCGCAAGCACCCGATCCTGAACAAGATTCGCGCGCACAAGGGCGTGGACTATGCCGCCCCGCGTGGCACGCCGATCAAGGCAGCCGGTGATGGCCGCATCGAACTGGCTGGCCGCCGCGGCGGTTATGGCAACACCGTGATCATTGCCCACGGCAACAGCTACAAAACCCTTTACGGTCACATGCAGGGCTTCGCCAAGGGCATCAAGACCGGCAGCAACGTGAAGCAGGGGCAGATCATTGGCTACATCGGTACTACTGGTCTGTCGACCGGCCCGCACCTGCACTACGAGTTCCAGGTAAACGGCGTGCACGTCGACCCGCTGAGCCAGAAGGTGCCGATGGCTGATCCGATCGCCAAGAACGAACGCCAGCGCTTCATGCAACAGAGCCAACCATTGATTGCCCGCATGGACCAGGAAAAGGCCACCATGCTCGCGGCCAACAAGCGCTGACCCATGGCGCTTTATCTGGGGGTGATGTCCGGTACCAGCCTTGATGGCCTGGATATCGCCCTGGTCGATCAGGGCGAACAGCTTCAGCTGCTCGCCACTCACTACCTTCCCATGCCGACCGACCTGCGCCAGCAACTGCTCAGCCTCTGCAGCAGCGGCCCTGACGAGATTGCCCGCGCCGCGCTGGCAGAGAACCACTGGGCCAGCCTGGCAGGTGAAGGCGTACGGCAGTTGCTCGACAAGCAAGGGCTGCCGGCCGAGGCCATTCGCGCCATCGGCAGCCATGGCCAGACCATCCGCCATGAGCCGGCTCGCGGCTTTACCGTGCAGATCGGCAACCCGGCGCTGCTCGCCGAGCTTACCGGTATCAGCGTGGTCGCCGATTTTCGCCGCCGCGATGTAGCCGCAGGGGGCCAGGGCGCCCCCTTGGTACCAGCCTTCCATGAAACCCTGTTCGGCCACCTCGGCCAGCGCCTGGCGGTCCTCAATGTGGGTGGTTTCAGCAACCTGAGCCTGATCGAAGAGGACAAGCCCGTGCATGGCTTCGACTGCGGGCCCGGCAACGTGCTGCTGGACGCCTGGATCGAGCGCAAGCGTGGTCAGGCTTATGACGCGGATGGTGCCTGGGCGGCCAGCGGCATCGTGCAGGGCGATCTGCTCAGCCGCCTGCTGAGTGACCCGTTCTTCGCCGGCACCGGTCCGAAGAGCACCGGCCGAGAAGTGTTCAACCTGCCATGGCTGGATGGCCACCTGGCGAGTCTACCGAGCTACCGTGAAGAAGATGTCCAGGCCACTCTGCTGGAGCTGACTGCGCGCGGCATCGTCGAATCGTTGCAGAACGCCCAGCATGGCACCGAGGCACTGCTGGTCTGCGGCGGCGGCGCTCGCAATGGCGCCCTGATGAATCGGCTTGCCGAACTGCTGCCCAAGGCCCGGGTAACCAGCACCGGTGCCCATGGCGTGGATCCGGACTGGGTCGAGGCCATGGCCTTTGCCTGGCTCGCCCACTGTTGCCTCGAGGGCATTGCTGCCAATCGACCCAGTGTGACAGCGGCCAGGGGGTTACGCGTACTCGGCGCGATCTACCCCGCCTGACCCCAAGCCAGAAAGCAAAACGCCGCGCAATAGCGCGGCGTTTTCGTACAGCCTGGGCTCAGATCGAGAACGAAGAACCGCAACCGCAGGTGGTCGCCGCATTCGGGTTCTTGATCACGAAGCGCGAACCTTCCAGGCCTTCCTGATAGTCCACTTCGGCACCGGCGAGATACTGGAAGCTCATGGGGTCGACCACCAGCGAAACGCCTTCACGCTCGACAATGGTGTCGTCTTCAGCCACGTCCTCATCGAAGGTGAACCCGTACTGGAAGCCCGAGCAGCCGCCACCGGTGACGAACACGCGCAGCTTGAGGCGGTCATTGCCTTCTTCGGAAACCAGGTTCTTCACCTTTTGCGCGGCGCCGTGGGTGAATTCCAAAGCCGTAGGGGTGAAGGTTTCGACGCTCATGTTGATTCTCCCGGCGCGGTAGCCGCCATAAAACTCGATGACGCGCATTATCCGCTTCTCCGAGAAAATTGGTCAAGAATTGTGCGGCTTTAGTCGCGACAAACAAAAAGGCCCGCACTGGGCGGGCCTGTTCCATCAGCGAGCGCTTACGGCAGCAGGCCGGCATGGGAAAGGCCCATGCGCTCGTCCAGGCCGAACAGGATGTTGAGGTTCTGCACCGCCTGGCCCGAAGCCCCTTTGACCAGGTTGTCGATTACCGACAGCACCACCACCAGATCCCCCCCCTGCGGGCGATGAACGGCGATACGGCAGACGTTGGCTCCGCGCACGCTGCGGGTTTCCGGGTGGCTGCCGGCCGGCATCACGTCGACGAACGGCTCGTCGGCGTAGCGCTTTTCAAACAGCGCCTGCAGGTCGATCGACTTGTCGGCGACGGTCGCATACAGAGTGGCGTGAATGCCACGGATCATCGGAGTCA
Source organism: Pseudomonas urethralis (assembly GCF_021602465.1). Taxonomy (NCBI): domain Bacteria; kingdom Pseudomonadati; phylum Pseudomonadota; class Gammaproteobacteria; order Pseudomonadales; family Pseudomonadaceae; genus Pseudomonas; species Pseudomonas urethralis. The sequence goes on along the minus strand of NZ_BQIJ01000006.1, from coordinate 345,396 downwards.
GGTGCGGCACGAAGGTCAGCCCGATATCCCTGCCAGCGGCCAGGCGCAGGCCCTGGCTGATTTCAGGCAGGTGACGATGGCCCTTGACCGCGTAGGCCTTCATGCTTTCGCCTGCCTCGCAGAACAGCGAACCCACCGCTGCACCACGGCCAGCGCCGCTGACGCCGGACTTACAGTCGGCAATGAGGCGCGAGGGGTCGGCCAGGCCAGCTTCGAGCAGAGGCAGGAAGCCCAGCTGGGTAGCGGTCGGGTAGCAACCCGGCACGGCAATCAGGCGTGCCTGGCGGATCTTTTCACGGTTGACCTCAGGCAAACCGTAGACGGCGTCCTTGAGCAGCTCTGGCGCGCCATGTGGCTGGCCATACCATTTGCCCCACTCGGCTGCATCCTGCAGGCGGAAGTCGGCGGACAGGTCGATCACCTTGGTCCCGGCCGCCAACAGCTCGCCAGCCAGGGCATGGGCGACCCCGTGCGGCGTGGCGAAGAACACCACGTCGCAAGCGGCCAAGGTTTTACTGTCCGGCACGCTGAAAGCCAGGCCGTCATAGTGGCCGCGCAGGTTCGGATACATGTCGGCGACCGCCACGCCCGCTTCGGAGCGCGAAGTGATGACCGCCACTTCGGCCTGAGGATGCTGTGCCAGCAGACGCAACAGTTCGACGCCGGTGTAACCCGTGCCGCCGACGATACCGACCTTGATCATAACGCTTGCCCCTTATCAACGAGCCGTCTGGAAAGCGCACGATGATAGGGGGGCAAAGCGGCTGTAACAACTCTTGGGGTGCCCCTTCGAGCGCTTGAGCTCTACTATCTGACGACCGTGATTACCTGAAGGAACTCCCTCCATGCTTTACCTATGGATCAAAGCGCTGCATATCGTCAGCGTGGTCTGCTGGTTCGCCGGCCTGTTCTACCTGCCCAGGCTGTTCGTTTACCACGCCCAGAGCCAGGACAGCATCAGCCAGGAACGCTTCGTTACCATGGAGCGCAAGCTGTACCGCGGCATCATGAACCCGGCAATGATCGCCACTTACGTGTTTGGCGCCTGGATGCTCTACCTGACACCCGGATGGCTGAGCCAGGGCTGGCTGCATGCCAAGCTCACCCTGGTGATTCTGCTGACCGGCTACCATCACATCTGTGGCGCTCAGCGCAAACGCTTCGCCGCTGGCAACAATACCCGCAGCCACGTCTACTACCGCTGGTTCAACGAGGTGCCCGTACTGTTCCTGCTGGGCATCGTGATGCTCGTGGTGGTCAAACCGTTCTGACATAACAGATGGAGCCTGATCCATGTCCCTGCCCGCTTCGCTTGAACAACGCCTGCGCTTGCCTGTGGTGGCAGCGCCGATGTTCCTGATTTCCAACCCCGAGCTGGTACTGGCCTGCTGTGGCAGTGGCGTGGTTGGCAGTTTCCCGGCGTTGAACCAACGTGACAGCACCAGTTTCAAGGCCTGGCTGGAAGAAATCGAGGCGGGACTGGCACAGTTGCAGGCGCCAGCACCCTATGCGGTGAACCTGATCGTCCACCCGACCAACCCGAGGTTACAGGCTGACCTCGCACTGTGCGTCGAGCACCGCGTACCCATTGTCATCACCAGCCTCGGCGCCGTGAAGGAGGTGGTGGATGCAGTGCACGGCTATGGCGGCCTGGTGTTCCACGACGTCACCACCCGCCGTCACGCCGAGAAAGCCGCCGACGCCGGCGTCGACGGCCTGATCGCCGTGGCAGCCGGCGCCGGTGGCCATGCCGGTACCTGGAGCCCGTTCGCGCTGGCGGCCGAGATCCGCCAGTTCTTCGACAAGACCCTGCTGCTGGCCGGCTGCATCAACCACGGCCACGAGATTCTCGCTGCACAATTGCTCGGTGCCGACCTGGCCTACATGGGCACGCGCTTCATTGCCACCCACGAAAGCCATGCCCAGGCAGCCTACAAGCAGATGCTCCTTGAGGCCCAAGCCGCAGACATCATCCACACGCCTGCCGTCTCCGGCATTCCGGCCAGCTTCCTGCGCCCCAGCCTTGAACAGGCCGGGTATGACATGGCGGCACTGAAATCCGCTCACGAACAAGGCAAGCTCAAGCCGATCGACGATGAAGCCAAGGCCTGGAAGACCGTCTGGTCGGCCGGCCAGGGCGTCGGCGAAATCCATGACTTGCCTGCAGCCGCCACACTGATCGAGCGCCTGCACGGCGAGTACCGCGCCGCCTTGGCGCGTTCCCAGGCGTTGCGCGACAAGGCCTTGTAGCAAAAGGCAACAACTCGCCCGGCCAGGCTGTACACTAAGCGCCCTCTTCAGCCTCCAGGAGCCTTGCATGACCCGTTACGCCATGATTACCGGAGCTTCCAGCGGCCTGGGCCTGGCCCTGGCGGAAGCACTGGCACGGCGCGGGCGCAACCTGATCCTGGTGGCACGCCATCGAGAAACGTTGGAGCCGATAGCGCTCGAGCTGGCCCAGCGCTTCGGCGTCGAAGTGCTGCTGCGCGCCTGTGACCTCAGCCAACCCCTGCGGCTGTCCGGTTTCGTACTGGAACTGGAAGAAGGCGAGCGACGCATCGACCTGCTCGCCAACTGCGCCGGCCAGCGGACCTATGGCCCGTTCCTGGCCCACGAGTGGGCCGACGAGCAGGACTTGCTTGAGGTCAACATCCTTGCCCTGAGCCGACTGTGCCACGCCATTGGCAACCTGATGGCGGTGCAAGGTGGCGGGCAGATCCTCAACGTCGCCGGCCTGGCCGCCGCGGCACCGGGGCCGGGCATGGCCACCTATGCCGCCAGCAAAGCCTATGTGATGCATTTCAGCGAAGCGCTGCGAGAAGAGCTCAAGCATGCTGGCATCAAGGTCTCGGTGCTTTGCCCCGGCCCGGTACGTTCGTCGCGCCGGCGCATCCCCCGGCTTGAAGGCAACAGCCGTTGCCTGAGCCCTGAGGAAGTGGCGTTGTACACGGTGCGCGCATTGGCGAAAAATCGCGCAGTGATCATGCCGGTACGGCGTAATCGCTGGCTGGCCTTCGCTCCGCGCCTGCTGCCGCGCTGGTTGACACGCAAGCTGGCCGGCTTCATCCATCGCCGTTACTGCCCGGTTGGCATGGAATAGCCACTGGGCGAGTGACGCCCGGCTGAGTACACTCGGCCGACACTCACCATGGAGCAAGTGCTGTGGAAGATCTATTCATCAAGATCATCAACCGGGAGATCCCGGCGAAGATCATTTACGAGGACGACCAGGTTCTGGCGTTCCATGACATCGCGCCGCAGGCGCCGGTGCATTTTCTGGTCATCCCGAAGAAGCGCATCCGCACCCTCAATGACCTGACCGAAGAGGACAAGGGCCTGGCCGGCCACATCCTGTTTACCGCCCAGCGCCTGGCCAAGGAACTGGGCTGCGAGGATGGCTTCCGCGTGGTCATGAACTGCAACGAGCTAGGCGGCCAGACCGTCTATCACATCCACATGCACGTGCTTGGCCAGCGCCAGATGCACTGGCCGCCGGGCTGACCCAAGGCAAGCTCCTCCTGAGCGATTGAGGTAAACTGTCGGGCATCACTTCAGCGGAGGTGCCCGATGGCTACCGAACGTCACTACTCGCCGCTCGACCGCTTGTTGCTGCAGGCCGATACCGCCATGCGCACCTTGCTACCCTTCAGCGGCCAACCCTCCCGTCCCTCGCCGGCGATCATCCAGCCTGATGCGGAACTGGATGACAACCAGACCCGCCACATTGCCGGGCTGATGCGCATCAACCATACCGGCGAAGTCTGCGCCCAGGCGTTGTATCAGGGCCAGGCCCTGACCGCCAAGCTGCCGCAAGTGCGCAAGGCCATGGAACAGGCTGCCGAAGAGGAAGTCGACCACCTGGCCTGGTGCGAACAACGCATCCGCCAGCTGGGCAGCCACCCGAGCGTGCTCAACCCACTGTTCTACGGCATGTCATTCGGCATTGGTGCTCTCGCCGGCCTGGTCAGCGACAAAGTCAGCCTGGGTTTCGTCGCCGCTACCGAGCATCAGGTCTGCAAGCACCTGGACGAACACCTGGAACAGCTGCCGCAGGAAGACGAGAAATCCCGCGCCATCCTCGAACAGATGCGCGTGGATGAAGAACAGCACGCCGAGTCTGCGCTTGAAGCTGGCGGCTACCGCTTCCCGATGCCGGTGCGTTTCGGCATGAGCCTGCTGGCCAAGGTCATGACCAAAAGTACCTACCGCATCTGACAAGGACACACGCATGAGGGACCGTATCGACGCCAAGGACCTGGCGCGCGCCGTGCAAGCCGGCATTCTGCAGCCCGGCCAAGACCAGGCCTTGCTGGCTTTCCTGCGCCAGCAAACGCCAGCCCAGGGCAGTTTCCAGCTTGCCCATGTCGCCTTTTACTTCGGCGCCCTGCTGATCATGGGGGCAATGGGCTGGCTGCTCACCGAAGCCTGGATGACCATGGGTGACGGGGCCTTGCTGGCCATCGCCACGCTTTATGTCGTTCTGCTCACCTCGTTCGCCCTCAACCTGAAGGGGCGCAAGCAACCGGTTGCCGCCGGGGTACTGGCCGCCGTCGCGGTCAGCATCGTGCCGTTGGTCGTGTTCGCCATCGAGCGCCTGACGGGCTGGTGGCCACTGGATGATGCGCAAGCGGACTATCACCAGTACTACACCTACGTGCAGGGCGGCTGGCTGCTGATGGAGGCCGCCACCGTGGTTGCCGGGCTGCTCATGCTGCGCCTGGTTCCCTACCCCTTCGTGGTGATGCCGATCGCCGTGGCCCTGTGGTTCATGTCGATGGACCTGAGCGAATGGGTGTACGGCTCGCCCTTCTCCTGGGAACAGCGGCGCACGGTGTCACTGTGGTTCGGGCTCGGCTTGCTTCTGGTATTCCTGATCGTCGACGGGCGTACCCGCGAGGACTATGCCCACTGGGGCTATCTGGCTGGCCTGGCGGCATTCTGGGGCGGGCTGACGATGATGGAAAGTGACAGTGAACTGGGCAAGGCGCTGTACTGCCTGATCAACTTGGCCTTGATGGGGGCTGCGGTGTTGTTGCGCCGGCCGGTGTTCATGGTGTTCGGCGCGCTGGGGGTAGCAGCTTATCTGGGTTATCTGTCTTACGACGTGTTTGCCGAGTCGCTGCTGTTCCCGCTGGTGCTGACCTTCATCGGGCTGGGGGTGATCGGCCTGGGGTTGGGGTATCAAAAGCGGCGGGAGCAGTTGAGCCGGGCGGTCAGAAGCAGTTTGCCGGCATGGTTGCTGAGCGCCTTCCCGGCCCTGCGTGACTGACTGGGGCTCGCCGGGGCCGCTGTTCGGCCCCGATCGTCGGACTCAGCCCAGCTCTACGATTTCATAGCCATGGGTGATTTCAACACCGGCACGCTCGAGCATGATCGACGCCGAGCAGTACTTCTCAGCCGACAGCTCCACCGCACGCTTGACCTGAGCCTCTTTCAGCCCTCGCCCTTTGACCACGAAGTTCATGTGGATCTTGGTGAACACCTTCGGGTCTTCACTGGCACGCTCGGCGTCCAGGAACGCTTCGCAGCTTTCCACCGCCTGGCGCGACTTCTTCAGGATGCTCACCACGTCGAAGCTGCTGCAGCCCCCAAGGCCGAGCAGGAGCATTTCCATCGGGCGCACGCCCAGGTTGCGGCCGCCCGCCTCGGGCGGGCCGTCCATCACCACCACGTGGCCGCTCCCCGATTCACCGAGGAACATCGCTTCACCGGCCCACTGGATGCGTGCCTTCATCTGTCCGTACTCCTGGATTCGCAAAAGGGTGTCAGCTTAAGCCTTGTATGCCTGTCGGAAAAGCTCAATGCGAGTCGCTTTAGTGGCAAAACTTCAAGCGCTGTCTGATAAGCTGGCGCCAATTGACTGGCGCGTCGCGTCAGACAAGGTTTAGAAGAGCCTATGCCTCGCCTCGAACAGGATTTCGTGATGGTTGCCTCAGCCCTACCCGCCAAGATCAAGAACATCGACAAACTGCTGGTTCATTGCCAGCGCCGCCGCTACACCGCCAAAAGCAATATCATCTGCGCAGGCGACCGTGCCGAAACGCTGTCGTTCATCATCAAGGGCTCGGTCACCATCCTGATCGAAGACGACGAAGGTCACGAGATGATCATCGCCTACCTCAACCATGGCGACTTCTTTGGCGAACTGGGGCTGTTCGAACCGCTCGGTGGCGAACAACAGCGCAGCGCTTGGGTGCGGGCCAAGACCGAGTGCGAAGTCGCCGAGATCAGCTACGAAAAGTTTCGCGAACTGGCCCGCCTGGACCCGGAGATTCTCTACGCCCTGGGCAGCCAGATGGCCCAACGCCTGCGCAACACCACACGAAAGGTTGGCGACCTGGCCTTCTTTGACGTCACCGGTCGCGTGGCCCGTTGCCTGCTCGACCTGTGCAAGCAACCGGATGCCATGACCCACCCGGACGGCATGCAGATCAAGATCACCCGACAGGAAATCGGCCGCATCGTCGGTTGCTCGCGGGAAATGGTCGGCCGCGTCCTCAAGGACCTCGAGGAGCGCAGCCTGGTACAGGTCAAGGGCAAGACCATGGTGGTCTACGGCACTCGTTAATCTCTGGGAAGGGCTGCCAACACCTCGTCATAGGCCAGGGACAGGCGCTCGAACCAGGGTGCCTCAGGCGCCACTTCGTGCAAGGCGATATGGCTGTCGGCGCGGCAGCGTTGCTCCAGGTCGCAGCACTCATTGAAGCGGTTGACCGCTGCGACCATCGACTCGCGCTCGTTGTCCAGCAGCAGCGCACCATGCACCAGCACCACCGGGCGTTTGCCACCCAGGCCCTGGCGCCAGCGCTGGGCCGTGCCGACCAGCTTGCGGCCATTGAGGTTAACGTTGTAACGGCCATCGCAGAAAGCACCGTCGATTTCACCTACCGAAGCGACGCCGCCCCACTCGCGCAACACGTCGCACAAAGGCAAGCACAGACGCTCGTAGGCGCTTTCGATACGGCCATGGTCGCCTTCGCTGCGCGGGGCCACGTAGACCAGCGCAATGTTCACCGTGGCGTGCGACTGCGGCACTGGCTCGCCGCCCGTTTCACGCAGCAGGATAGGCCAGCCGGCAATCGCCAGCTCGGCACATGCGGCTTCGAAGTTTTCCAGCCGGCTCATGCGCCGGGGCATGACCAGAGCGTGGTCGGTGGGGCGCCAGAACAACACGCCGCAATCGCGCTCGCCTCGGCAAACGGCAGCCAACAGCTCCTGCTCGGCTTGAAGGCCCTGTTCGACGGTCAGGGCCAGGGGTTGATCGGTCATTGATCCACCTTTGATGTTGGTTTCACCGACCTTTTACGGGCACGTCCGCGAAGAGGCCGGAACAGGCATACAAAAAAGCCGGCATAAAGCCGGCTTCGTTTCAATCAATCCAGCGTCTGAACGGTCTTCTTCACCTGATCCGGGAAGAACAACCGCTGCAGTTCCAGCCCCGGCTGCGGGGCGCGCATGAACGCCTCACCAACCAGGAACGAATACACCTCGTTGATTTCCATCAGTTCGACATCGGCGCGGTTGAGAATACCGCTCTCGGTAACCACCAGGCGGTCACGTGGGATGCGCGGCAGCAAGTCGAGGGTGGCTTCCAGGCTGACCTCGAAGGTGTGCAGGTTACGGTTGTTCACACCCACCAGCGGCGTATCGAGGTTGTTCAGCGCACGCTCCAGTTCACCGCTGTCATGCACTTCGACCAGCACGTCCAGGCCGAGGTCCTTGGCCACCGAGGCCAGCTCGACCATTTTCACATCATCCAGCGCCGACACGATCAACAGCACGCAGTCAGCACCCAGGGCACGGGCCTCGACGATCTGGTAGGGGTCGACCATGAAGTCCTTGCGGATCACCGGCAGCGAAACCGCGGCGCGCGCCTGCTGCAGGTACTCGTCCGCGCCCTGGAAGTAATCCACATCGGTCAGCACCGAGAGGCAGGTCGCCCCGCCCTTCTCGTAGCTGACGGCGATGTCCGCCGGCACGAAGTCTTCGCGGATCACACCTTTGCTCGGCGACGCCTTCTTGATTTCGGCGATTACCGCTGGCTGCTTGCGCTTGGCCTGCTCAATAAGCGCATTGGCAAAGCCACGTGGGGCATCCGCTGCCTTGGCCTTGCGCTCCAGATCGGCCAGGCTGACGCGCGCGCTGCGCTCGGCCACTTCCTGGAACTTGCGGGCGATGATCTTTTCCAGCACCGTCGGCACACTCATGCTTCGTTCTCCACCTTGAATACTGCAGTAAAGGCGCCCAGTTCCTGCAGTTTCTCCCAGGCCAGCCCGGTGTGCAGTACGTCGTGGGCCAGTTCCACGCCAGCCTTCAGGCTCATGGCATGGTCAGCGGCATACAGTGCCGCGCCAGCATTGAGCACGATCATTTCGGCGGCCTTCTGGCCGTTTTCGGTCTTGCGCCGGCCCAGGGCATCGCGGATCAGCTCCAGCGAAGCCTGCGGCGTCTCGACAGCCAAGCCATGCAGGCTCTGGCTCTTCATGCCGAGGTCTTCGGGTTCGACCCAATACTCAGTGATCTCGCCATTCTTCAGCTCGGCGACAAAGGTTGGCGCAGCCAGGCTGAACTCGTCCAGGCCATCCTTAGAGTGCACCACCAGCACATGCTTGCTGCCCAGGCGCTGCAGGACCTCGGCCAACGGGCGGCATAGCGCCTGGGTGAACACGCCGACCACCTGGTGCTTCACACCGGCCGGGTTCGTAAGCGGGCCGAGCATGTTGAACAGGGTACGCAGCCCCAGATCGCGACGCGGGCCAGCGGCGTATTTCATGGCACTGTGATGGCTCTGGGCGAACATGAAACCGATGCCCAAGCTGTCGATGCAGCGAGCGACCTGGGTCGGGGTCAGGTTCAGGTAGATACCGGCGGCTTCCAGCAGGTCGGCGCTGCCGCTCTTGCCCGACACGGCACGGTTGCCATGCTTGGCCACACTGCAGCCGGCAGCGGCGAGGACAAACGAGGAGGCGGTGGAAACGTTGAAGATGTTGGCGCCATCACCGCCGGTACCGACGATATCCACCACGCCATCGAGGCTTTTCAGTTCGACTTTGTCAGCCAGCTCGCGCATCACCGAGACCGCACCGACGATCTCGTCAATGCTCTCGCTCTTCATGCGCATGCCCATCAGGAAGGCGCCGATCTGCGCCTCGCTGCACTGGCCGGTCATGATCTGGCGCATGACATCACGCATTTCATCGGTGCTGAGGTCCAGGTGACCGACAATGCGGCCCAACGCGCTCTTGATATCCATGATCGATCCTTAGCGGCGGCCGCCGGTCTGCTTGAGGAAGTTGGCGAACAGCTCGTGGCCCTGCTCGGTGAGGATGGACTCGGGGTGGAACTGTACCCCTTCAATGTTCAAGGTCTTGTGGCGCAGGCCCATGATCTCGTCGACCGAACCGTCTTCATGGACAGTCCAGGCGGTGACCTCCAGGCAATCGGGCAGGGTTTCGCGCTTGACCACGAGGGAGTGGTAGCGGGTCACCGTGAGCGGGTTGTTGAGCTCGGCGAACACGCCGAGGTCGCGGTGGTGCACCGGGCTGGTCTTGCCATGCATGACCTGACGGGCACGCACCACATCACCGCCGAAGGCCTGGCCGATGGACTGGTGGCCCAGGCAGACCCCCAGGATCGGCAGCTTGCCGGCAAAATGCAGGATGGCTTCGATGGACACGCCCGCTTCGCTCGGCGTGCACGGGCCAGGGGAGACGACGATGCGCTCGGGCTTGAGGGCTTCGATCTCGGCGATGGTCATTTCGTCATTGCGAATGACCTTGACCTCGGCACCCAGCTCGCCAAGGTACTGAACAACGTTGTAAGTGAATGAGTCGTAATTGTCGATCATCAGTAACATCGGGCTAAACCTCTTGAATCTACTGACTTCAAAAAACGAACCTTCCTACACCGCCGCAGGCACGGTTTGGCCACGAAGGGCAGTCGCTAAACGGACAGGAAGGTAAACGGGGACAGGCCGGACTGGCCGGCAGGAGATAAAGTCAGGCGCGCCAACGCCAACGGGCGTGGGCCTTGATTACGCGCATCAAGAGTTTGCTGACGATCAACACAGGATAGGTCTCGCTCATACTTGCAGGCACAGTAGCCTACCGGGGCGGCTGGCGCAATATGCCCGTAAACACGGGGAAACGAATGGACTTGGGAGGGATGCAAAGCGATTTGCTAAGGTCGAGCAGCTACTCCTCATAAAAACAATGAAAAGGATGTTCAACGATGCGAAAAGCACCCCTGGTACGGTTTACCCTCGCCTCGCTGGCCTTGGCCTGCAGCCAGGCCTTCGCCGCGCCTTCGCCCTACTCCACATTGATCGTGTTTGGCGACAGCCTCAGTGATGCCGGGCAGTTTGGTGGCGCACGCTTCACCAACCGCGATGCCAATGGCGACTACGCCCCGGTGTCGCCGATGATCCTGGGCGGTCGGCTGGGCGTGAACCCGACAGCGCTCGGCCCCTCCACCTCCCCCGTCAATCCGTTGCTGGGGATTGCCGATGGCAACAACTGGGCGGTCGGCGGCTACACCACCCAGCAGATCCTCGATTCGATCACCACGACATCGGAAACCGTCATCCCGCCGGGCCGGGAAGGTGCTGGCCTTGTACTGCGTGAGCGCCCTGGCTACCTGGCCAATGGCCTGCGCGCCGATCCCGACGCGCTGTACTACCTGACAGGCGGCGGCAACGACTTCCTGCAAGGGCTGGTGAACAGCCCGGCCGATGCCATCGCCGCCGGCGGCCGTCTGGCCGCCAGTGCCCAGGCGCTGCAGCAAGGTGGGGCCCGCTACATCATGGTCTGGCTGTTGCCCGACCTCGGACAGACCCCGAACTTCAGCGGCACACCCCAGCAAAACCCGTTGTCGCTGCTGTCTGGTGCGTTCAACCAGTCGCTGCTCAGCCAACTGCGGCAGATCGATGCCGAAATCATCCCGCTGAACATTCCCGTGCTGCTGAGCGAGGCCCTGTCCAGCCCCGGTCAGTTCGGCCTGGCCGTCGGCCAGAACCTGGTTGGCACCTGCTACAGCGGCGAAGGGTGCGTGGAGAACCCGCTATATGGCATCAACGGCACAACGCCAGATCCGAGCAAACTGCTGTTCAATGACTCGGTACACCCGACCATTGCTGGCCAGCAACTGATTGCCGACTACGCCTACTCGATCATTTCTGCTCCTTGGGAGTTGACCCTGTTGCCGGAAATGGCTCACGCCAGCTTGCGTGCGCACCAGGACGAACTGCGCAATCAGTGGCAGTCACCCTGGCAGGCCGTCGGCCAATGGCAAGCTTTCGTCAGCACCGGTGGCCAGGACCTGGACTTCGATGACCAGCGCAGTGCTGCCAGCGCTGACGGACACGGCTACAACCTGACCTTGGGCGGCAGTTACCGTCTCAACGACGCCTGGCGCCTGGGCCTTGCCGGTGGTGCATACCGGCAGAAGCTGGAGGCCGGTGAACAGGACTCGGACTACAAGCTCGACAGCTACCTGGCCAGTGCCTTCGCCCAGTTCCGGCAAGACCGCTGGTGGGCCGATGCCGCGTTGAGCGCGGGCCATCTGGACTACCACGACCTCAAACGCACCTTCGCACTTGGCGTCAATGACCGCAGTGAAAAGGGTGACACCGATGGCGAGGCCTGGGCCGTGACTGCCCGGGTGGGCTACAACCTGGCGGCCGAAAGCAGCAGCTGGCAACTGGCACCTTTTATCAGTGCCGATTATGCGCGGGTAAAAGTGGATGGCTATGACGAAAAAAGCGGGCGATCGACTGCGCTGGGCCTTGATGATCAGGAGCGGACTTCGCGGCGCCTGGGCGTTGGGCTGCTAGGCAGCGTGCAGGTACTGCCGGGCACCCGGCTGTTTGCCGAGGTGGCGCAGGAGCACGAGTTCGAGGATGACCAACAGGATGTGACCTTGCACCTGACGACGTGGCCGGCCAATGACTTCACGCTGACTGGGTATACGCCGCACAGCGACCTGACCCGGGCTAGCCTGGGAGTGAGCCATGAACTGGTGGCGGGGGTGCATCTGCGCGGTAATTACAACTGGCGCAAGAGTGATGAACTGACCCAGCAGGGGGTGAGCCTGGGAGTGAGTGTGGACTTCTAGATCGTTGGGGCCGCTTTGCGGCCCTTTCGCGGCTAAAGCCGCTCCTATAGGTAGCGCACAGCATTGAAGCGGTGCATACCCTGGGACGGCTTTAGCCGCGAATGGGCTGCAAAGCAGCCCCAACCGATTTACTTGGCAGAGGTCTGCTCAGCCAGCGCCACGGCACGGAACATCGCCCGGCGCTTGTTGATGGTTTCTTCCCACTCCAGGGCCGGCACCGAGTCGGCAACGATGCCGCCACCTGCCTGCACATGCAGTTCGCCGTCCTTGATCACCGCGGTACGGATGGCAATCGCGGTATCCATGTTGCCGTTCCAGGCGAAATAACCGACCGCACCACCGTAGACGCCACGCTTGACCGGCTCGAGCTCGTCGATGATCTCCATCGCGCGGATCTTCGGTGCACCCGACAGGGTGCCCGCTGGCAGGATTGCCCGCAGTGCATCCATCGCGGTCAGGCCTTCACGCAGCTGGCCGGTCACGTTGGACACGATGTGCATCACGTTCGAGTAGCGCTCGATCACCATCTTCTCGGTCAGGCGCACGCTACCGGTCGACGAAACGCGACCCACGTCGTTGCGGCCCAGGTCGATCAGCATCAGGTGCTCGGCGATCTCTTTGTCGTCCGACAGCAGGTCGTCTTCCAGCGCCCGGTCCGCTTCTTCGGTAGCGCCTCGCGGACGGGTACCGGCGATCGGGCGCACGGTGACCAGGTTGTCTTCCACCCGCACCAGCACTTCCGGCGAGCTGCCGACCACATGGAAGTCGCCGAAGTTGAAGAAGTACATGTACGGCGTCGGGTTGAAGCAACGCAACGCGCGGTACAAGTCGATGGGGGCAGCCTTGAAGTCGATCGACATGCGCTGCGACGGCACGACCTGCATGCAGTCGCCGGCCAGGATGTACTCTTTGATCCGGCCTACCGCGTTCTCGTAATCGTCACGGGTATAGCTTGAACGGAATTCCGGCTCGGCAGCCATCGGCCCGCTCAGGTCCAGGCCACGGCGTGGGGTGATGGGCTGACGCAGCTTCTCCAGCAGGCCCTGCAGTTGCGCCTGACCTTGCTCGAAGGCCTGCTCTTGCGCCGGGTCAACCAGCACGATGGCGTGCATCTTGCCCGCCAGGTTGTCGAACACCACCACCGCGTCGGAAACCATCAGCAGAATATCCGGCACACCCAGCGGGTCCGGGTTCGGGCTGGCACCCAGGCGCTTCTCGACATAGCGCACGCAGTCATAGCCGAAGTAGCCGACCAGGCCACCGTTGAAGCGCGGCAGGCCAGGAATATCGGCGACCCGGTAACGGTCCTTGAAGCTTTCGACGAAGGCCAGCGGGTCCTCGACCTCGTGGCTTTCCACCTCCACGCCATCCTGCAGGATGCTCACGCGGTAGCCATGCACGCGCATGACGGTACGCGACGGCAGGCCGATCATCGAGTAACGGCCCCACTTCTCCCCGCCCTGCACGGACTCGAGCAGGTAGGAGTTGGCCTGGTCGGCCAGTTTCAGGTAGATCGACAGCGGCGTGTCGAAGTCGGCCAGGGTTTCACAGGCCAAAGGGATGCGGTTGTAGCCGGTAGCGGCCAGGCGCAGGAATTCTTCGCGGGTCATGGGTAGCCTCGTGGCAAGCAGCAATAGGATCGGGCAAGCGGACGGGCCGGCAGGCGCCGGCGGGCATGAGTCAGGCGCGCCAGCGCCAACGGGCCAGGGCCTTGATGACTTTCATCCAGAATTTGCCAGTGACCGCCACGGTGGACTCTCTGTCTTGTGAGGCTTGAAGGTCCGCCAACGTTATCCCAGTGGCCGGGTCTGCGCAACCAGGCAGCAGAGCCCGCAGGTCGTCGACCACCAGGCTGGGGGATTCCTCGGTGATTGGCCGGCCATGGTTGTAGCCATAGGTGAGACCCACACATTGCACCCCGGCCGCTTTGGCCGCCAGCACATCGCTGCGCGAATCGCCGACGAACAGCGACTGCTGCGGGCTGACGCCGGCCATCTGCATGACGAACAGCAGCGCCGCCGGGTCGGGCTTTTTCTGCGGCAAGGTATCGCCACCGATGATCCAGCGGAAGTAGCGCCCGATCTTCATTTGGTCCAGCAACGGTGCGACAAAGCGCTCCGGCTTGTTGGTGATCAGCGCCATTTCCACGCCCTGCTTCTGCAGCCAGCGCAGGGTGTCTTTCACGCCGGGGTAGAGCACGGTGAGCTCATGGTGTTCGGCGTAGGCGTCCATGAACAGCGCCAGGCCCTTTTCGGCCAGCGCATCGTCCACATCTTCATGCTCGATGCCACCGGCCAGCGCGCGGCGCACCAGTATCTGGGCGCCGTTGCCAACCCAGTGGCGCACCGCCTCAAGACCCGCTGGCGGGCGACCCAGTTCGAGCAGCATGCGATCCACGGCGGCGGCCAGGTCGGGTACCGAGTCGATCAGCGTACCGTCCAGATCGAACATCACCAGCCTGGGCAGCGTCCCCGGGAACAGCTGCTCGAAGCCACTCATGGGCGGGCCTGGGCCAGTTCGGCACGCATCTTGGCGATGACTTCCTGGTAGTCCGGAGCGTTGAAGATCGCCGAGCCGGCTACGAAGGTGTCAGCGCCAGCGGCGGCGATTTCGCGGATGTTGTTGACGTTGACGCCGCCGTCGATCTCCAGGCGGATGTCGCGGCCGCTGGCGTCGATCAGCGCACGCGCTTCGCGCAGCTTGTCGAGGGTGCCAGGGATGAACTTCTGCCCGCCGAAGCCGGGGTTGACGCTCATCAGCAGCACCATGTCGACTTTGTCCATCACGTACTTCAGGGCATCCAGGCTGGTGGCCGGGTTGAACACCAGGCCGGCCTTGCAGCCGCCGTCCTTGATCAGTTGCAGCGAGCGGTCGATGTGCTGCGACGCTTCCGGGTGGAAGGTGATGTAGGTGGCACCCGCTTCGATGAAGTCGCCGATGATGCGGTCGACCGGGCTGACCATCAGGTGCACGTCGATCGGTGCGGTCACGCCGTATTTGCGCAGCGCGGTGCAGACCATCGGGCCGATGGTCAGGTTGGGTACGTAGTGGTTGTCCATGACATCGAAGTGGACGATGTCGGCACCCGCGGCCAGCACCTTGTCGACGTCTTCGCCCAGACGGGCGAAATCGGCAGAGAGAATGGAGGGGGCAATAGCGTAGGGCTGCATGGCGCACCTGTTGGCAGAATCACGGTGGCGCGCATTGTAACTCAGGGAAGCGCATGAGGGCTGATTAGCGTCAACCTGCACTGGCCTCTTCGCGGCTCAAGCTGCGACCACAGAGGGGATGCGAACCCTGTGGAAGCGGCTTTGGCCGCGAAGAGGCCGGTACAGACACCGCATGATCAGGCAGGTTGTTGAGTCCTGAGCTTCTCGCTACGCCCGCGCAACCACTCCAGGGTCAGCAGCAGCACCACCGAGAAGGCAATCAACAGGGTCGCCGCCGCCGCAATGGTCGGGCTGAGGTTCTCGCGAATGCCGCTGAACATCTGCCGCGGCAGGGTCGCCTGCTCCGGTCCGGCGAGGAACAGCGTCACCACCACTTCGTCGAACGACGTGGCAAAGGCGAACAGTGCCCCCGAGATCACGCCAGGGGCGATCAGCGGCAAGGTCACCCGACGGAAGGTCAACAACGGCGAGGCGCCGAGGCTGGCAGCCGCACGCACCAGGTTGTAGTTGAAGCCCTGCAAGGTCGCCGACACGGTGATGATGACGAACGGCACGCCCAGCACTGCGTGCACCAGGATCAGCGAGGTGAAACTGTTGCCCATGCCCAGCGGGGCGAAAAACAGGTAGCTGGCCACGCCGATGATCACCACCGGTACCACCATCGGCGAAATCACCAGCGCCATCACCAACGATTTGCCCGGGAAATCGCCACGGGTCAGGCCGATCGACGCCAGGGTGCCAAACACCATGGCCAGCACCGTGGCCGCTGGCGCGACGATGATGCTGTTCTTCAATGCCCGCATCCACTCGGCGGAGGCGAAGAAGTCGTGGTACCACTGCAGCGAAAAGCCTTGCAGTGGATAGACCAGGAAACTGCCGCTATTGAACGACAGCGGCACGATCACCAGCACCGGCAACACCAGGAACAGCAGGATCAGGCCGCAGAGGATGCGCAGGGTGTAGAACCAGACCCGTTCGACGGGCGACATGTAGGGGCTCAGCATCTCAAGGTTCCTCAGCTCAGGCGCAGGCGGCTGGCGCCGACCAGCCAGCTATAGATCAGGTACAGCAGCACGGTCGCCAGCAGCAACAAGCCACCCAGGGCCGTGGCCATGCCCCAGTTGATGCTGGTGTTGGTGTAGAAGGCGACGAAGTAGCTGACCATCTGGTCGTTCGGGCTGCCGAGCAGCGCCGGGGTGATGTAATAGCCGATGGCCAGGATGAACACCAGCAGGCAACCGGCGCCGACCCCGGCGTAGGTCTGCGGGAAGTACACCCGCCAGAAGCTGGCAAACGGGTGGCAGCCCAGCGAAATCGCCGCACGCATGTAGCTCGGCGAAATACCTTTCATCACGCTGTACAGCGGCAGGATCATGAATGGCAGCAGGATGTGCACCATCGAGATGTACACCCCGGTGCGGTTGAATACCAGCTCCAGCGGCTGGTCGATGATGCCCATCGCCATCAGCGCACTGTTGATCAAACCGCCGGACTGCAGCAGCACGATCCACGCAGCGACCCGTACCAGGATCGAGGTCCAGAACGGCAGCAGCACCAGGATCATCAGCAGGTTGCTCTGCCGGGTCGGCAGGTTGGCCAGCAGGTAGGCCAGCGGATAGGCCAGCACCAGGCAGATGGCGGTGATCACCACACCCATCCACAGGGTGCGGGCAAAGATATCCAGGTAGATGGCCTGGTCGGGGGTGGCTTTGGCCAGCTCGCCAAGGTCATCGATGCGGTGGTCGAGCGACGCCAGCAGGTAGAACGAGGTCAGCGAGCTGGTATTGCGGCGGATCGCCTGCCAGTACGCCGGGTCGCCCCAACGCTCATCGAGTGCCTGCAAGGCATCCTTGTATGAGGCAGGCTCTGCCTTGAACGGCAGCGCCCGTGCGGTCTTGGCCAGCAGGCTGCGGTAGCCGGCCAGTTCCATGTTCAGGCGCTTGGAGAGGTCGCCCAGGGTCTGGTTCTTGCGCGACTCGGCCAAATCTTGGCTCAGCGCCTTGTAGACGTCTTCGCCGGGCAGGCTCTTGCCGTCCCACTGGCTGATCAACTCGACCGTGCGCGGCAGGCCGCCGACCACTTCCGGGTTGCCGACGCTCTTGTACAGCAGCGCCGCGATCGGCACCAGGAACACCAGCAGGAGAAACAGCGCCAGCGGCGCTATCAACGCCTGCGCCTTCCAGCGGTTGACCCGCTCGGCATGCTTGAGGCGCTGCTTGAGACTTGGACCTGCGCCTTCGTTGAGGGGCACTGCAATGGCCATGGCGAACTCCGCGATACAGGCTGAAATTGGGGCCGCAGCGCGGCCCCGCTTCCCGGTTTCTTACTTCTTCGCCGCCCAGGCGTTGAAGCGTTGCTCCAGCTGCTCGCTGTTGTCGGCCCAGAAGGCCACGTCGATCTGCACCTGATTGGCGATGTTCTCAGGCGTGGTCGGCATGTCTTTCTTCACCGCATCGGCCAGCAGCGGGACGGCCTTGGAGTTGGCCGGGCCATAGGCGATGTTCTCGGAGTAGGTCTTCTGCTGCTCGGGCTGCACGGTGTAGGCGATGAACTTCTTCGCCTCCTCCACATCCTTGGCGCCTTTCGGGATCGCCCAGGCATCGAAGTCGTAGATGCCACCGTTCCACACCACCTTGAGGTTGCTCTCTTTCTGCACGGCGGCGATGCGGCCGTTGTAGGCCGAGCTCATGACCACGTCACCCGAGGCCAGGTACTGTGGCGGCTGGGCGCCCGCTTCCCACCACTGGATGCTCGGTTTGAGCTCGTCGAGCTTCTTGAAGGCGCGGTCCACGCCCTCCTTGGTCCCCAGCACCTGATACACATCCTTCGGCGCCACGCCGTCGGCCATCAGGGCGAACTCGAGGGTGTACTTGGCGCCCTTGCGCAGGCCACGCTTGCCCGGGAATTTCTTGGTGTCCCAGAAATCGGCCCAGCTGGTCGGTGCGGTCTTGAGCTTGTCGGCGTTGTAGGCCAATACCGTGGACCATACGAAGAAGCCCACGCCGCATGGCTGGATGGCGCCCTTCACATAATCGGACTGGTCGCCGAACAGGGCCGGGTCGAGCTCTTCGAACATGCCTTCGTCGCAACCGCGGGCCAACTCTGGCGACTCCACCTCCACCAGGTTCCACGACACGCTGTTGGTGTCGACCATGGCTTTGACCTTGGCCATTTCACCGTTGTACTCACCCGCGACGATCTTGCCCTTGCCGGCCTTCTCCCATGGCTCGTAGAACGCCTTGACCTGGGCCGCCTTGTTGGCACCGCCGAAGGAGACCACGGTCAGGTCCGCCGCCATGCTCTGGCCAGCGGCGCACAGGCCGAGGGCCAGGGCGGTCAGTTTCAACTGCTTGCGCATTATTATTCTCTCCACAGTACAGGGTTGGTGAAGCAATCGATCAGTGGGCTTCGGCAATCGGATCGAGCGCGCGGGCGTGCTCCACCTCCCAGCCCAGGGGTACCACATCGCCCACGGCCAGCGCCGGGTCGAGCTCGGCGATCGGCTGTTTGACGAAGAAGTCGGCCTTGCCACAGACCTCCAGGCGCACCCGTACGTGGTCGCCCAGGTAGATGAACTCAGCCACGCGGCCAGAGAAGCGGTTGACGCAGCTTTCGCTGTGGCCGTTGAGGCGCACGCGCTCGGGGCGTACCGAAAGGGTCACCGGCTCGCCGGCCTGGCCGACATTCACCGCCAGCGCCTCGACCCGCTCGCCACGGGCCAGCTGCACCTGGCAACGCTTGCCATCGCTGGCCAGCAGGGTGCCGTTGATGCGGTTGTTCTCGCCGATGAAGTTGGCGACGAAGGTGTTGCAGGGCTCTTCATAGAGGGTGCGCGGGTCGGCGATCTGCTGGATTTCGCCCTGGTGGAACACCGCCACACGGTCGGACATGGTCAGTGCCTCACCCTGATCGTGGGTCACGTAGACCACGGTCACGCCCAGGCGCTGGTGAATGTGCTTGATCTCCATCTGCATGTGTTCACGCAGCTGCTTGTCGAGGGCGCCCAGCGGTTCGTCCATCAATACCAGCTGTGGCTCGAACACCAGTGCCCGAGCCAATGCCACACGCTGCTGCTGACCGCCGGAAAGCTGGCCGGGGTAGCGCTTGGCGAAAGCATCGAGCTGGACCATGTTCAGCACCCGCTTGACCCGTTCGCTGATGTCGGTCTTGCTCAGGCCGCGCACGGTCAGCGGGAAGGCCAGGTTCTCGGCCACGGTCATGTGCGGGAACAGTGCGTAGTTCTGGAACACCATGCCGATGTCGCGCTTGTGCGGCGGCACGTTGTTGATCGAGCGCCCGGCCAGCTGGATTTCACCGGCGGTCGGGGTTTCGAAACCGGCCAGCATCATCAGGCTGGTGGTCTTGCCCGAGCCGGAGGGGCCGAGCAGGGTGAGAAATTCACCCTTGCGAATGTCCAGGTTGAGGTTTTTGACGATCAGCGATTCGCCGTCGTAGCTCTTCTGCACACCACGGAAGCTGACCAGCGTCTCGCTGGTGGCAGCGTTCGAATTCGCCTCGCTCATGCCTGCACCTTCTTGTTGGAATGACTGCGTAGGCAAAAGAGTAAAAGAGCCGCCAGCGCCCGGAAATCGGCGCTGCTGAGAGAATGCCATCATCCCGCTGGAAGATTTGTTGTAGGGCAATCCCTACAAGGATGTCGCAATCAGACCAGCTTGTGCTCCATGGCGTACTTGACCAGCTCCGCCAGTGAATTGACCTTGAGCTTCTGCATCAGCCTGGCCTTGTGGGTGCTGATGGTCTTGCTCGACAGCGCCAGTTGCTGGGCGATGTCGTTGACGTTGGCGCCCTGGGCCAAGCGCTCGAACACCGAGAACTCGCGCTCTGACAACAGCGTGTGCAGTGGCCGGGTCTCAGTCAGCCCTACCTCGAAGACCATGCGGTCGGCCAGTGCCGGATCGATATAGCGCCCGCCGCCTGCCACCCGGCGAATCGCCGTGAGCAACAAGGCCGGGTCACTGTCCTTGGTCGCATAGCCAGCAGCGCCAGCTTTCAAGGCACGGGCAGCCATTTGCGCCTCATCGTGCATCGACAGCATCAGGATCGCCGGGGCATCGTGCAACGCGCGGATTCGCGGGATCGCCTCCAGGCCATTCACCCCCGGCATGGAGATGTCCAGCAACACCACCTCGCAAGGTGTGTGGCGCAGGGTTTCGAGCAACTGCTCGCCGTTCCCGGCCTCCCCCGCCACCTGCATGTCTTTGGCCAGGCCAATCAACTGTTTGATGCCTTCGCGGACAATGGTGTGGTCTTCGGCCACCAGCACTCGAATCACGCTCGCTCTCCTACTCCAAGGGAATGGCCACGCTCAGGCTGGTGCCTTCGCCTGGTTCACTGTCCAGCGCCATGCTGCCGCCGAGCATCAGCACCCGCTCACGTACGCCGACCAGGCCGAACGAGGCAGGTCTGGGCTGGTCCCGGCAGAACCCGGTGCCATCGTCGCTGACGGTCATGCGCAGCTGCCCGTCCTCACGCACCAGCTCGATCTCCACACTGTGCGCCTGCGCGTGGCGCATCACGTTGGTCAACGCCTCCTGCAGGATGCGGAACAGGCCGATGGCCTTGGCATCGCTCAATGCTGGCAGATTATCCGGTACCTGCACCAGACAGGGTATCTGCGTGCGCGCTTCGAAGCGCCGCGCCTGCCATTCGATGGCCGAGGCAATGCCAGCGTCGAGGATCGGTGGACGCAGCGCGGTGGCGACGTCGCGCACCAACTGGAACAGCTGGGCGATCAGGCGCTTCATGCTGCCCAGGCGCTCGTGCAGCCCAGGATCCAGGTCGGCAAAGGCCAGCTCGCACATCGACACTTCCAGCTTGAGCACGGTCAGCATCTGCCCCAGCTCGTCGTGAACTTCACGGGCGATGCGGGCCTTTTCCTCTTCGCGCACGCTCTCCAGGTGCGCCGACAGTTCGCGCAGCTGTTCCTGCGATTGGGCCAGCGCCAGCTCGGCGCGCTTGCCTTGGGTAATGTCCCAGACGATACCGTCCCAGGCCACCCGGCCATTGGGCAGGCGTCGGGCACTGGCCTTGATGTCGGCCCAGCGTTGCTCGCCCTGACGGGTGAGGATGCGCCCCTGCCACGACCAGTCCTGATCGCTGGCAATGGCCAGATCCTGCACCTGGTGATAGTCGGCCCGGTCGTCCGGGTGAACGAGATTGCGCAAGCCCATCAGCGGGTGCTGGATCTGCGCAGGCGTGTAACCCACCAGTGCCTCGCTGCCTTCGCTGATGTAGGGAAATTCCGGCTCACCTTCGGCCGGCGCCGGTTCAAGGCGGAACACCAGGCCGGGCACGTTGCCTGCGATACCCTTGAGCCGCGCCTCGCTTTCGCGCAACGCTGCCAGGGCGCGATGGCGCTCAGTCACATCGGCGAGGTACACCACCAGGTATTCGGCATCGCGAAAACGCAGGAAACTCAGCGACAACTCCACCGGGAGCAAGCTGCCATCCGCGCGCCGGCATTGGGTTTCGAATTGCCGGGCACCGCCGTCGCCGGCGCGGGCCCCTTTCCACAGTTCGAGCCAGCGGTCCATGCTCAGGTTCGGCTCGAAGTCGCTCAGCGGGCGCTCCAGCAACTCAGCCTCGGCATAGCCGAGCATGGCCTCCACTGCATGGTTGGCGTAGCGCACATGGCTGTCCCAATTGACCCAGAGAATGCCCACCGTACTCTGGTCGATAGCGAACTGGCTAAGGCGCAGTGCCTCTTCGCGGCCCTGCCGCTCGGTCAGGCTTTCGCGCGTGGCCAGCAGGCTGCGCTCCAGCTGACGTTGCTGCCGACGCTGCCACACCAGGGTGGCCACGGTACACAGCAGCAACATGCCGAACAGCAACGCCAGGTTCTGCCAGAAGCCCGGCGACTCGCTCAAGCGCGGGTATTTAGGCTGCAACCAACGCTGGTGAAGTTGTTCCAGCTCCTTGGCAGGCATGGCCTGCAGCCCGCGTTCGAGCACATCGGCGAGCATTGGCCAGTCGCGCCGCGAGCCCACCCGCAATAACTGGGGCAAACCTATATCACCCACCACTACCAGCTCGGCGAACTCATTTTCGCGTGACAACCGACTCAGCTGAGCCTCATCCAGCACCGCGTAACTGGCCTGGCCGCCGACCACCCATTGCAACGCCTGGCGTTCGCTGGGCACGCCTTGCAGGTTCAGGCCGCTGTAATTACCGCGCAGATAGTCGGCAAGGGCGCTGGGCATGCGCACCGCGACGCGGGTTTGCGCATCGAGCTTTTCCAGCTCTACCGACATTGCCCCCGTCCGCGCTCCCACCACCAGTTGGGGTACCCGCATGTAAGGGTCGCTGAACAGCCACAGGCGCAAGCTGGCCGGGGTTTGCGTCAGCCCTGGGGCAAAATCGATTTCTCCTGCCTGCAAGGCATGTTCAAGGCTGGCCTGGTCAGTGAAGTTGCGCCAGGTCAGGTCCAGGCCCAGCGCTTGTCCCAACCCGTTCACCAGCTCGACGTTGGCGCCGTAAAGCTGTTGCAGACGCCGGTCGAACTGGGCGTAGGGCGCCTGCAGCACCAGACCGACACGCAAGCTGCGATGGCTTTCGAGCCATTGCTGCTGTGCAGGCTCCAAGGTCACCACTGGCGGCACCTGCGGCCGTGCCAACGCGATCAAGGGCAGGCACAACCAGCCGATAACCAACAGGCGACGCAATCGCTTCATCTACACGCTCGTCTTGGCAAGGGCGGCCATGCAGCATGGCCGCCGCGGGCAAATACTATTAGGCTGCCGGTATCATTCTGGCCTTGGGTTGATTCATGTCCACACTTTATCGCACGACGCTGGCAATGTGCTGCCTGGCCTCGCTCCTACCACTCGCCGCCCTGGCCACCGATGCGGCCACGCCAGAGGCGGCAACCGAGGCGCCCTCCGCCGCGGCGCCACGCCCACCGTTGCTGGAGCGCAGCCAGGAGGGCGCGCAAGCCCTGGAGCGCCTGGTACCAAAAGCCGAACAACAGACCCTGCAGGCCGGAGCGGACAGCTTCCTGGCCCTGTGGAAACCGGCCAACGTCGCTGATCCGCAAGGTGCCGTGATCATCGTGCCTGGCGCTGGCGAGAATGCCGACTGGCCCAATGCAGTCGGGCCGCTGCGGCGTAAGTTCCCGGATATCGGCTGGCACAGCCTGAGCGTGAGCCTGCCCGACCTGCTCGCCGACGCCCCGCAGGCGCGGGTAGAGGCCAAGCCGGCGCCAGCGCCTGAGCAGAAGGCAGGCGAAAGCGCACCGGCCAAGGACACCCCCGCCGACGCCAACGCCAACGTCGCCCAGGCAACGGCCGCCGATGCCGATACCGCAGAAAGCACCGACGCCGAGCAAGCCAGCGAACAGAACGACGTGGCCGACGCTGAACGCATCTTCGCCCGCCTGGATGCTGCCGTAGCCTATGCGCAACAGCACAATTCGCGCAGCATCGTGCTGATCGGTCACGGCAGCGGCGCCTATTGGGCAGCGCGCTACCTGAGCGAGAAGCAACCGCCGCAGGTGCAGAAACTGGTGATGGTGGCGGCGCAGACGCCGGCGCGGGTCGAGCACGATCTGGAAAGCCTGACGCCAACCCTCAAGGTGCCGACGGCCGATCTCTACTACGCCACCCGTACCGGCGACCGCAATGCGGCGGCGCAGCGCTTGCAGGCCAGCAAACGGCAGAAGGACAGCCAGTACAAGCAGCTCTCGCTGATTGCCATGCCGGCGAACAAGGACGGCGAGCAGGAGCAGCTGTTCCGCAGGGTTCGAGGCTGGATGAGCCCGCAACAGTAGCGTGAATGGCCAGGGGCGCTGTGCGCCCCTGCTAGAACCCCCGCCGCTTGCGCACCATGGCATAGGCCTGGTGCAGTTCGCGGGTCCGCTCGGTCGCTTCGCGCACCTGCGCCTCGCTTGCTCCGCTGCCCGCCAGCTTGTCCGGATGATGCTTGCTGACCAGGCGCCGGTAAGCCTGCTTGACCTGGTCCCCTTCCGTGTCGGCCTCGATGCCCAGCAAGCGCAGCGCTGCCGCATAGTTCATCACCGCCGCTGACGCCGGCACCTTGCGCGGCTCGTACTCCAGCGACATTGCTTGCACCTGGCGACGGCTCAGGCCCAGCTTTTGCCCCCACTCCAGTAACAGCTCGCGCTCATGGCGCCCGGCCTTGCCGTCGGCCCAGGCCATGCGCCAGCAGGCACGCAGGGTACCCTCGGCAGCATGCGGCTGCAGCCGGATCCGGCGCAGGTGGCCCGACAGCCGGTCTTTGCCCGCCTTGCCCCGGTTGAACGCGGCAATGGCCCGCAACCGCGCCGCCTCGGGCATGTCCAGGCGGACCATTTCCTGCCGCGCCTGCTGAATGTGCTGCTCGGCCACCCGACCATCGCTCTTGGCCAGCCGCCCGAGCAAGACGAACAGCAACTCATCGTCCTGCAGGGCCGGGCGAGCCCCCAGGCGCTCGCACATGTCGTCCCAACCCTGCAAGCGCAGGCGCCGGTCCATCGCCTGGCCCAGCAAGGCACCGAGCAGCGCGCCGGGGATACTGGCGACCGCGAAGCCTGCGCCCAACCCGATTACCGTGCCTGGCCACCACATGTCAGGCGCGCTCGCCGATCAAGCGCTCGGCCTCGGCCAAGCGCTCAAGGGTACCGACATCCACCCAATGGCCACGGTAATGCTCGCCACTCACCTGGCCCGACGCCATCGCCTGACGCAACAACGGCGCCAACTTGAAGGCCCCCGCCTGGCAACCTTCGAACAGCGCCGGGTGCAGCACCGAGAGCCCGCTGAACGTCAGCGTACCGGGGGCGTCGTCACCATCGATCACCCGACCCTCGCGCAGACGGAAGTCGCCACGCCCGTGATGGCCTGGGTTGTCGACCAGCACCAGGTGCGCCAGCCCACGCAGCGGCGTGCGCAGTTGCGTGAAGGCGTAGTCGGTCCAGACATCGCCGTTGATCAGGGCAAAGGGCTCGCTGCCCAGCAACGGCAGGGCCTTGAAGATTCCGCCGCCGGTTTCCAGCGGCTCCCCTTCGGCCGAGTAACGGATGCGCAGGCCGAACCGGCCGCCATCGCCCAGATGATCTTCGATCTGCTGGCCAAGCCAGGCGTGGTTGATCACCACCTCGGTAAACCCGGCCGCCGCCAGCGCCCGCAGGTGATATTCGATCAGTGGCTGACCCGCGACGGGCACCAGCGGTTTGGGGGTATGCAGGGTCAGCGGGCGCATGCGCTCGCCTTTGCCTGCTGCAAGAATCATCGCCTTCATGCACGCGCTCCGGCTTGCAACTCGGCAATCAGCTGGCCCAGTTCGGCAAGCTCCGGGCGACGGCTGACCACTTCATCTATATAGGCGAAGAATCGCGGGACGTCGGCCAGATAACGCGGTTTTCCGTCACGATGGCAGATTCGCGCGAAGATACCGATCACCTTGAGGTGGCGCTGCACGCCCATCAGGTCACTGGCACGCTGGAAATCGTCGAACGCCGGCTGCACCGGAATACCGGCGGCTCGCGCCTGGTCCCAGTAGCTGCGCAACCAGACTTCGACCTGGGCCTGTGGCCAGCTGAGGAAAGCGTCCTTGAACAGGCAGGTGATGTCGTAGGTGACCGGGCCATAGACTGCGTCCTGGAAGTCCAGCACGCCTGGGTTCGGGGTGCTTTGCATCAGGTTGCGCGGCATGTAGTCACGGTGCACCAGCACCTTGGGCTGGGCCAGGGCGCTGTCGATCAGCAGCTGGCTGATGCGCTGCCAGCTGGCTTTCTGCGCTTGCGTGAAGGCCAGGCCAAGCTCACGGCCCACGTACCACTCCGGGAACAGTTCGACTTCGCGGCGCAGCAAGGCATCATCGTAGCTGGGCAATGGCGCGTCCATTGGCAGACGCTGGAAGGCCAGCAGGGCGTCAATCGCATCGGCAAACAGGCCATCGGCGTTGTCGGCCTGAATGATGTCCAGGTATGTCTGATGGCCCAGGTCACCCAGCAACAGGAAGCCGCGCTCCAGGTCTTGCGCATGGATCTGCGGCACATGCACGCCTGCACTGGCCAGCAGATGGTCAATGGCGACGAATGGTCGGCAGTTTTCCTGCGGAGGCGGCGCGTCCATGATCACGAAACTGTGGCCCGCCCCCTGCCAGCGGAAGTAACGGCGGAAGCTGGCGTCGCTGCTGGCGGCGGTCAGGCTGCCCTCGGGCACCTCGCCCCAGGCGTTGTCGCGGAAAAGTCGATCGAGCTGCTCATGGAGCCAGACAGTCAGTTGTTGCAGGCGTACATCGTGTTCAGGCATTACAAGGGTCTCCGACGGCCCTAGCCGTCAAGCGGGTCATGCTTTATTATCCAGCATCTTTTTCAGACCATCGAGAGGCGTGCGGCCCCACACGCGGGCAGATGGCACGCAGGAAGCCCGGACTAATAAGATGGCATTGAAATCCCCCGCGTTTCGTAGAAAGTTTCCGTTGCTGGTAACCGGCGGTCTGCTGGCCATGCAACCTCTTGCCACCTCCTATGTGGTGGCTGCCGAGCAGTTCGACTGCCAAGTGTCCGCCTCCGGTGGTTGGGACTGCAAGCCCAAGACCCCAGCCAACAACCTGCCTCCGCGCCCGGTGCACGAAGGTGCTGCGCTCACTTCCGGCAGCGAAGCCGAGCCGGCCGAGGCCGAGAGCGCTGACAAGCCGATGCTGGTCACCGAGGCCAAGGGCCGTGGCCTGAAGTCGCGCAGCGAAGACTACAGCCACCTCGACTGGGTTCCACGCGAGAAGCTCACTGCCGCCCAGCTGGCCGAAACCGGCCCGTATTGCGGCGGTGCGTACATCGAGCCGACCCGCCCGGGCATGGCCGACTCCACGCCGAAGGACGAGTCGCCGACCTACATCAACGCCAAGGTGTCCAAGTACCAGCAGGAGCAGCAGATCGCTACCCTCGCCGGTGACGTGGTCATGCGCCAGGGCAGCATGCAGGCCGAAGCCGACGAAGCCAACCTGTACCAGGCCGAGAACCGTGGCGAGCTCAAGGGCAACGTCAAGATCCGTGACAACGGCTCGCTGGTCGTCGGAGACCAGGCAGAGATCCAGCTCGACACCGGCGAAGCCCAGGTCGACAACGCCGAATACGTGATGCACAAGTCGCACATCCGCGGCAACGCCCTGTACGCCAAGCGTGGCGAAAACGCCATCATCCGCCTCAAGGACGGTACGTACACCACGTGCGAACCGGGCAGCAACG
This sequence comes from Pseudomonas urethralis, assembly GCF_021602465.1. Classification (NCBI taxonomy): domain Bacteria; kingdom Pseudomonadati; phylum Pseudomonadota; class Gammaproteobacteria; order Pseudomonadales; family Pseudomonadaceae; genus Pseudomonas; species Pseudomonas urethralis. The sequence goes on along the minus strand of NZ_BQIJ01000006.1, from coordinate 317,910 downwards.
CCTGGCAGCTGAAGGGCAACAACATCACCCTGAACCCGGCGACCGGTTTCGGTACCGCGACCAACGTCACCCTGCGGGTCAAAGATTTCCCGGTGCTCTACACACCGTACATCTACTTCCCGATCGACGACCGTCGCCAGTCCGGCTTCCTGCCGCCGTCGTTCAGCAGCACCAGCGACACCGGCTTCATGCTGGTCACGCCTTACTACTTCAACCTGGCGCCCAACTATGACGCCACGTTGTACCCGCGCTACATGACCAAGCGCGGCCTGCTGATGGAAGGCGAGTTCCGCTACCTGACCAAGTCCAGCGAAGGCCAGTTCGGCGGCGGCTACCTCAACGACGAGGACGACGATCGCAAGCTGCAGACGGACTACAAGAAAGAACGCTGGATGATCAACTGGCAGCACAAGGGTGGCTTGGACGAGCGCCTGATGACTGAAGTTGATTACACCGACATCAGCGATCCGTTCTACTTCCAGGACCTGGAAACCGACCAGATCGGCGTCAAGAGCCGGGATGTGGTCAACCAACAAGGCGCCCTGACCTGGCGTGGTGACACTTACACCGCCCGCTTGAATGCACAAGCGTACGAGATGGCGACCCTGTCGCAGATCACCCCGTACAACAAGCTGCCGCAGATTACCCTCAACGGCGCGCTGCCGTTCCAGCCTGGCGGTTTGAATTTCGGCTACGAGACGGAGGCGGTACGCTTTGATCGTGACCTGAAGAACGACTTCGTCACTGACAAAGATGGTAACCCGGACTTCAGCGCAGGCGCCGCAGGCCGTCGACTCGACGAAAACCTGTTCGGTGTTGCCCGTGCCAACGGTACCCGCCTGAACGTCGCACCGTCGATCAGCCTGCCCATGAACGCAAGCTACGGCTACATCACGCCGAAGCTGAAGTACATGTACACCCATTATGATCTGGACCTGGATGGCAAGGGCAAAACCGACGTTGCCAACAGCAACGATGCCACCCGCGACCTGTTCGGCGACTTCAAGAGCAATCAGAACCGCGACATCCCGATTCTCAGCGTAGACAGTGGGCTCTACTTCGACCGCAATACGTCGTTGTTCGGGACCAATTACCGTCAGACCCTGGAACCGCGCCTGTACTACCTCTACGTTCCTTACAAGGATCAGGTGGACATCCCGCTGTTCGACACGAGTGAAACGCTGTTCAGCTATGACTCGCTGTTCCGTGACAACCGCTTCTCCGGCACCGACCGTATCGGCGACGAGAACAAGCTGTCGCTGGGCGTGACCACCCGCTGGATCGAGGACAACGGCTTCGAGCGTCAGAACTTCAGCATCGGCCAGGCTTACTACTTCAAGGACCGCAAGGTCCAGTTGCCCGGCATCGACTACCGTACCCGCAAGGACTCGCAGTCGGACGTATCGCCGTACGCGTTGCTGTACAACTACTACTTCAACCGCGACTGGCGCTTCAATTCGGACTTCAACTGGGACCCGGACAGCCGCAGCACCCGTTCGGGCAGCGCGATGTTCCACTACCAGCCTGAAGACAACCCGAACAAGGTGGTCAACTTCGGTTATCGCTATCGTAATGACACCATCGCTTACGACTCCACCACCGGTACCTGGAAAGTGGGCGGCGGCGACTATGGCACACCGGGTACCGACAACTTCATCAAGGATTACTACAAGATCCAGCAGCACGACTTCTCGGTCATCTGGCCGCTCGTGCCGCAATGGAGCGTGATCGCCCGCTGGCAGCATGACTACAACCGCAACCGTACCCTGGAAGCCATGGGTGGCTTCGAGTACGACAACTGCTGCTGGAAGCTGCGCCTGATCAACCGTTACTGGATCGACGCCGACGACTTTAGCCAGGCTACCCCGACAAACGAAAAGGGTGACCACGGCATCTTCCTGCAAATCGTGCTGAAAGGCCTCGGTGGTGTAGTGGGTAATAAAGTCGAATCGTTCCTCGACCAAGGCATTCAAGGTTACCGTACACGTGAAGACCAAGCTTATTGATCGACTGCGCCCGGTGTTGCTGGGCGCTGCATTGCTGAGTGGCGCGGTGCATGCCGCGGTACAACCCATCGACCGCGTGGTGGCCATCGTCGACAACGACGTGGTCATGCAGAGCCAACTGGACCAGCGCGTCCACGAGGTGCAGCAGACCATCGCCAAGCGCGGCGGTGGCGTACCACCGACCGGCGCACTGGAGCAGCAGGTACTGGAACGCCTGATCGTCGAGAACCTGCAGCTGCAGATTGGCGAGCGTTCGGGCATCCGCATCACCGACGAAGAACTGAACCAGGCCATCGGTACCATTGCCCAGCGCAATGGCATGTCCCTGGAGCAGTTCCGCGCCGCCCTCGCCCATGACGGCTTGTCGTTCGACGACGCCCGTGAGCAGGTCAAGCGCGAGATGATCATCAGCCGCGTGCGTCAGCGTCGGGTTGCCGAGCGTATCCAGGTGTCCGAGCAGGAAGTGAAGAACTTCCTCGCCTCGGACATGGGCAAGATGCAGATGTCGGAAGAGTACCGCCTGGCCAACATCCTCATCCCGACCCCGGAAGCCGCCAACTCGGACGACATCCAGAAAGCTGCACGCAAGGTCGGCGAGCTGTACCAGCAACTGCGCCAGGGCGCCGACTTCGGCCAGGTGGCGATTGCCAACTCGGCCAGCGAAAACGCCCTGGAAGGTGGCGAAATGGGCTGGCGTAAAGCGGCCCAGCTGCCACCGGACTTCGCCAAGATGCTGAGCAGCATGGCAGTCGGCGACATCACCCAGCCAATCCGCATCCCCAACGGTTTCATCCTGCTCAAGCTCGAAGAGAAGCGCGGGGGCGGCGAGAACGTGCTGCGTGACGAAGTGCATGTGCGCCATATCCTGATCAAGCCGAGCGAAATCCGCAGCGAAGCAGCCACCAAGCAGCTGGCCGAGCGCCTGTACGAGCGTATCCAGAACGGCGAAGATTTCGGCGAACTGGCGAAGAGCTTCTCGGAAGACCCAGGTTCGGCACTCAACGGCGGCGACCTCAACTGGGTCGACCCGAACAGCCTGGTGCCGGAGTTCCGCGAGCAGATGGCCGACGCCCAGCAAGGCGTGGTGACCAAGCCATTCAAGACCCAGTACGGCTGGCACGTCCTGGAAGTGCTGGGCCGTCGCGCTACCGACAGCACCGAACAGGCGCGTGAGCAACAGGCCATGAACGTGCTGCGCAACCGCAAGTACGACGAAGAGCTGCAGACCTGGCTGCGCCAGATCCGCGACGAAGCCTACGTTGAAATCAAGCTGCCTGGCGCTGACCAGGCCGCGAAGTGAAGCCCCTGCGCTTCGCCGTCACCCCCGGCGAACCAGCCGGCATAGGCCCTGACCTGTGCCTGCTGCTCGCCGCCGACGCCCAGCCCCATCCCCTGATTGCCATCACCAGCCGTGACCTGCTCGCCGAGCGGGCCACGCAGCTGGGGCTGGCGGTCAACCTGCTGGCGGTAGCGCCAGGCCAATGGCCTGACCAGCCTGCGCCTGCCGGCAGCCTGTACGTATGGGATACACCCTTGGCTGCGCCCGTGGTGGCGGGCCAGCTGAACAAGGCCAACGCGGCGTTCGTGCTGGAAACGCTGACCCGTGCCGGCCAAGGTTGCCTTGACGGGCAATTCGCCGGGATGATCACCGCGCCAGTGCACAAGGGCGTGATCAACGAAAGCGGTATCGCCTTCTCCGGCCATACCGAATTTCTTGCCGACCTTACCCGCACCGCTCAGGTGGTGATGATGCTGGCCACCCGTGGCTTGCGCGTTGCCCTGGTGACCACGCACCTGCCGCTGCGGGACATCGCCGACGCCATCACTGCCGAACGTGTGGAGCGGGTTACCCGCATCCTGCACGCCGACATGCGCGACAAGTTCGGCATCGCCAACCCGCGCATCCTGGTCTGCGGCCTCAACCCGCATGCCGGAGAAGGCGGCCACCTTGGCCGCGAAGAAATCGACATCATCGAGCCGACGCTGGCCCGCCTGCGCACTGAAGGCATGGACCTGCGCGGCCCACTGCCGGCCGATACCCTGTTTACCCCCAAATATCTGGAGCACTGCGATGCGGTGCTGGCGATGTACCACGACCAGGGCCTGCCCGTACTGAAGTACAAAGGCTTTGGCGCAGCCGTCAACGTGACCCTGGGCCTGCCGATCATCCGCACATCGGTCGACCACGGCACTGCCCTGGACCTCGCCGGTAGCGGCAAGGTCGACACCGGCAGCCTGCGCGTAGCCCTGGAAACCGCCTACCAGATGGCCGAGAACCGACCATGAACGAGCAATACCAACACCGGGCACGCAAGCGCTTCGGCCAGAACTTCCTGCACGATGCAGGCATCATCGACCGCATCCTGCGCGCCATCAACGCCAAGGCCGGCGAACACCTGCTGGAAATCGGCCCGGGCCAGGGCGCCCTGACCGAAGGCTTGCTGGGCAGTGGCGCCCAGCTGGACGTTGTCGAGCTGGACAAGGACCTGGTCCCGATCCTGCAGCACAAGTTCGCTGGCCGCGATAATTTCCGCCTGCACCAGGGCGATGCGTTGAAGTTCGACTTCAACCAGCTGGGTGTACCCTCACGCAGCCTGAAGGTGGTCGGCAACCTGCCGTACAACATCTCTACGCCGTTGATCTTCCATCTGCTCAGCCACGCCGGACTGATCCGTGACATGCACTTCATGCTGCAGAAGGAAGTGGTCGAGCGCATGGCTGCCGGCCCAGGCGGGGGTGATTGGGGTCGCCTGTCGATCATGGTCCAGTACCACTGCCGCGTGGAACACCTGTTCAACGTCGGCCCAGGCGCGTTCAACCCGCCGCCAAAGGTCGACTCGGCAATCGTGCGCCTGGTGCCGCACGACGTGCTGCCGCACCCGGCCAAGGATGCACGGTTGCTGGAGCAGGTGGTGCGTGAAGCGTTCAACCAGCGTCGCAAGACCCTGCGCAACACCATGAAAGGCCTGCTCGACAGCGCCGCCATCGAGGCCGCCGGCGTGGATGGCAGCCTGCGCCCTGAACAGCTCGACCTGGCAGCCTTCGTGCGCCTGGCCGATCAGCTGGCCGACCAGCAAGCCTGATACGGCTGCCGGCCTCATCGCGGGTTTACTCGCGAGGGGGCCGGCAATGACGATGCAATCCCCCAAGCCCCTACACCGCTGGCCCTCCCCCCCGCCAATGGCCTAGACTGCATTATTGCGTCAGTTCGCCCAAGGCCCTTGCATGTCCGACCCTCGCTATCAGATCGACGTCAGCGTCGTGACCCGTTACCTGAAAGACCAATCCGACCCCGAAAGCAGTCGCTTCGCCTTCGCCTACACCATCACCGTGCAGAACAACGGCCTGGTCAAAGCCAAGCTGCTGTCACGCCACTGGCTGATCACCAACGGTGATGGCGAAGTCGAGGAAGTGCGCGGTGCCGGCGTGATCGGCCAGCAGCCGACCATCGAACCTGGCCAGAGCCACACCTACAGCAGTGGCGCGGTGATCAGCACACGCGTCGGCACCATGCAGGGCAGCTACGAGATGTTCGCCGAAGACGGCAAGCGCTTCGAAGCCGACATCGCACCCTTCCGCCTCGCGGTTCCTGGAGCCCTGCACTGATGGCTACCTACGCCGTCGGAGACCTGCAAGGCTGCCTTGGTCCTCTCAAGTGCCTGCTCGCGCGGGTCCACTTCAACCCGGCGGTCGACCGCCTCTGGCTGGTCGGCGACCTGGTCAACCGCGGCCCCGAGTCGCTGGAAACCCTGCGCTACCTCTACTCGATCCGCCAGTCACTGGTGTGCGTGCTGGGCAACCATGATCTGCACCTGCTGGCTGCCTGGCAGAATGTCGAGCGCTTGAAGAAGAGCGACACCCTGCGCGAGGTCATCGAGGCGCCGGACGCCGATCAGTTGCTCGACTGGCTGCGCCAGCAGAAGCTGCTGCATTACGACGAGCCCCGCGGCATCGCCCTGGTTCATGCCGGCATCCCGCCACAGTGGACCCTTGGCCAGGCCCTGAAGCTCGCTGCGGAAGTCGAAGAAGTGCTGCGCGACGACGGCCGTCTGCAGCTGTATCTGGATGGCATGTACGGCAATGAGCCGAACAAGTGGAGCAAACACCTCACCGGTATCGAGCGCCTGCGGGTCATCACCAATTACCTTACGCGCATGCGCTTCTGCACCCCCGCAGGCAAGCTCGACCTCAAGAGCAAGGAAGGCCTGGGCACCGCCCCCAAGGGGTACAAACCCTGGTATGCCCACAAAGAACGCCGCTCCCGCCACGTGACGATCATTTTCGGCCACTGGGCTGCACTCCAGGGCCAGGTCGACGAGCCTGGCATCATCGCCCTGGACACCGGCTGCGTGTGGGGAGGCGCCATGACCCTGTACAACGTTGACAGCGGTGAATACCACCGCTGCGACTGCACCGATGACGGCAATGTCCGTCTGCCGGCGCAACCCACTACACTGAACGATCAACCCTGAAGAGAGCCGTACCATGAGCGAATTCAAGCGCATCCCTCCCGAGCAGGCCCTGGCACTGCGCGCGCAAGGTGCGGTAGTCGTCGACATTCGCGACCCGCAAGCCTTTGCCGCCGGCCACATCACCGGTGCCAAGCATCTGGATAACCACTCAGTCGCCGAGTTCATCCGCAATGCCGACCTCGATGCCCCGACCCTGGTGGTCTGCTACCACGGTAACTCCAGCCAGAGCGCAGCGGCCTACCTGGTCGGCCAAGGTTTCTCCGAGGTGTACAGCGTCGATGGCGGCTTCGAACTGTGGCGCGCCACCTACCCGGCAGAGACCGCTCAAGGCGCTGCCGAATAATTTTTTCATATTTACTGCAGCCCGCGCCCCACGCGGGCTCGCAGCCCACCTGACGAACGGTCGTTGGTAACTTCTGCGCTGCGCGCCCTTGACCTTGCGGATAACCAACTATTCTTAAGCGCAGGCCATCCAAAAAAAGGGGAGAGCCGGTACACCGGCGTGCGGGTCATCGGTAGCGTTTCAGGGTGTTCTGGGGGGTATACAGCAATCGGCGAACCCGGTTGCATGCCAGCATCAGCTGACTGATCCGGCGTCGTCTCCACGTATCGAGCGAGGTGACGTCATGAGCATTTTTAGCCACTTCCAACAACGCTTCGAGTCTACGCGCCAGGAAGAACTCTCGCTGCAGGAGTACCTCGAGCTGTGCAAAGAGGATCGCAGTGCCTACGCATCGGCGGCTGAACGGCTGTTGCTGGCCATCGGTGAGCCAGAACTGATCGACACCTCAACCAACTCCAGGCTGTCGCGAATCTTTTCCAACAAAGTCATTCGCCGGTATCCGGCCTTTGCCGACTTCCATGGCATGGAAGAGTGCATCGACCAGATCGTTTCGTACTTCCGCCATGCCGCCCAAGGCCTGGAAGAGAAGAAGCAGATCCTCTATCTGCTGGGCCCGGTAGGCGGCGGTAAATCGTCGCTGGCCGAGAAACTCAAGCAGTTGATGGAAAAGGTGCCTTTCTACGCAATCAAGGGCTCGCCAGTGTTCGAGTCCCCCTTGGGCTTGTTCAATGCCACCGAAGACGGGGCCATTCTCGAGGAGGAGTACGGCATCTCGCGGCGCTACCTGAACACCATCATGTCGCCTTGGGCCACCAAGCGCCTGCAGGAGTTCGGCGGTGATATCAGCAAGTTCAGGGTAGTGAAGCTGTACCCCTCGATCCTTAACCAGATCGCCATCGCCAAGACCGAGCCGGGCGACGAGAACAACCAGGACATCTCCGCCCTGGTCGGCAAGGTCGATATCCGCAAGCTCGAGGAATTCCCGCAGAACGACGCCGATGCGTACAGCTATTCGGGCGCTCTGTGCCGGGCCAACCAGGGCCTGATGGAGTTCGTCGAAATGTTCAAGGCGCCGATCAAGGTCCTGCACCCCTTGCTCACCGCCACCCAGGAAGGCAACTACAACAGTACCGAGGGCCTTGGGGCCATTCCCTATACCGGTATCCTGCTGGCCCACTCCAACGAATCGGAGTGGCACACCTTCCGCAACAACAAGAACAACGAGGCGTTCATCGACCGGATCTACATCGTCAAGGTGCCGTACTGCCTGCGCGTGAGCGACGAGATCAAGATCTACGACAAGCTGCTGATCAACAGCTCGCTGGCCAAAGCCCATTGCGCGCCAGACACGCTGAAGATGCTCGCCCAGTTCACCGTGCTCTCACGCCTGAAGGAGCCGGAAAATTCCAATATCTATTCGAAGATGCGCGTCTACGACGGCGAAAACCTCAAGGACACCGACCCGAAAGCCAAGTCGATCCAGGAGTACCGCGATGCGGCGGGGGTCGATGAAGGCATGAACGGCCTGTCGACCCGCTTCGCCTTCAAGATTCTCTCCAAGGTGTTCAACTTCGACCCGCACGAAGTGGCAGCCAACCCGGTGCACCTGCTGTACGTGCTGGAACAGCAAATCGAGCAGGAACAGTTCCCGGCCGAAGTACGCGAGCGCTACCTGCGCTACCTGAAGGAGTACCTGGCACCGCGCTACATCGAGTTCATCGGCAAGGAAATCCAGACGGCCTACCTCGAGTCCTACAGCGAGTATGGTCAGAACATCTTCGACCGCTACGTGCTGTACGCCGACTTCTGGATTCAGGACCAGGAATACCGCGATCCGGAAACCGGCGAGATTCTCAACCGCATCGCCCTCAACGAAGAACTGGAAAAGATCGAGAAACCGGCAGGCATCAGCAATCCGAAGGATTTCCGCAACGAGATCGTCAACTTCGTGCTGCGTGCCCGCGCCAACAACAACGGCAAGAACCCGAGCTGGCTCAGCTACGAGAAGCTGCGGGTGGTGATCGAGAAGAAAATGTTCTCCAACACCGAGGACCTGCTGCCGGTCATCAGCTTCAACGCCAAGGCCAGCAAGGAGGACCAACAGAAGCACAACGACTTCGTCACGCGGATGGTGGAACGTGGCTACACCGACAAACAGGTGCGCCTGCTGTCGGAATGGTACCTGCGGGTCAGGAAATCGCAATAAAGCGGCAAGCTACAAGCCGCTCGCTTCAAGCTGCCCAGCGCCGAGCGCAAGCCCGGCGCCGTAGCTTCAAGCAGCGGTGGCTGCTGATTCCGGCAGCCTGAAGCTTGTGGCTTGCAGCTGCTCCCAGCTACCGGAGGGACCATGAGCTACGTTATCGACCGACGCCTGAACGGCAAGAACAAGAGCACGGTCAACCGCCAGCGCTTCCTGCGGCGTTACCGTGAACACATCAAGAAGGCCGTCGAAGAGGCCGTGAGCCGCCGTTCCATCATGGACATGGAACATGGCGAACAGATCAGCATTCCGGGACGGGACATCGATGAACCGGTGCTGCACCATGGTCGGGGCGGCAAGCAGACCATCGTCCACCCAGGCAACAAGGAGTTCACCGCTGGCGAGCATATCCCTCGGCCACAAGGCGGCGGGGGCGGCGGTGGCCGCGGCAAGGCCGGCAACTCCGGCGAGGGGATGGACGACTTCGTCTTCCAGATCACCCAGGAAGAGTTTCTCGAATTCATGTTCGAAGACCTCGAACTGCCCAACCTGGTCAAACGCCACCTGACCGGCGCCGACACCTTCAAGACCGTGCGTGCTGGCATCGCCAACGAGGGCAACCCGTCACGCATCAACATCGTCCGTACCCTGCGCTCGGCGCACGCCCGGCGCATCGCCCTGACCGGCAGCAGCCGTGCGCTGCTGCGCGAAGCACAGAAGGAACTGGACCGGCTGAAGATCGAAGAACCCGACAACTTCACCGATATCCAGGAAGTCGAACAGGAAATCGAACGGCTCAAGGCACGCATCAACCGCCTGCCCTTCCTCGACACGTTCGACCTCAAGTACAACCTGCTGGTCAAGCAACCCAATCCCAGTTCCAAGGCGGTGATGTTCTGCCTGATGGACGTGTCCGGCTCGATGACTCAGGCCACCAAGGACATCGCCAAACGCTTCTTCATCCTGCTGTACCTGTTCCTCAAGCGAAACTACGACCGGATCGAAGTGGTGTTCATCCGCCACCACACCAGCGCCCGCGAAGTCGACGAGGAAGAATTCTTCTATTCCCGGGAAACGGGCGGCACCATCGTCTCCAGTGCGCTGAAGATGATGCAGGAAATCATGGCTGAGCGTTACCCGGCCGCCGACTGGAACATCTATGCCGCCCAGGCCTCCGACGGCGACAACTGGAACGACGACTCGCCGATCTGCCGCGAGATCCTGTCCAAGCAGATCATGCCGCATGTGCAGTACTACACTTACGTTGAGATCACCCCCCGTGAGCACCAGGCGTTGTGGTACGAGTACGAGCGAATCGGCGAAGCCTTCCCCGACACATTCGCCCAGCAGCAGTTGGTATCGGCCGGCGATATCTACCCGGTCTTCCGTGAACTCTTCCAGCGCAGGTTAGCCACATGACCGCCAGAGCACAGAGACGCCAACCCATATCCACCGGGTCCGAGTGGACGTTCGAACTGATCCAGACCTACGATCGGGAAATCAGTCGGCTGGCCGAGCGTTACGCCCTGGACACCTACCCCAACCAGATCGAGGTGATCACTGCCGAGCAGATGATGGATGCCTACGCGTCCGTCGGCATGCCGCTGGGTTACCACCATTGGTCCTACGGCAAGCAGTTCCTCAGTACCGAGAAGTCCTACAGCCGGGGCCAGATGGGCCTGGCGTATGAGATCGTGATCAATTCCGATCCGTGCATCGCCTACCTGATGGAAGAGAACACCATGTGCATGCAGGCACTGGTGATTGCCCACGCCTGCTATGGCCACAACAGCTTCTTCAAAGGCAATTACCTGTTCCGCACCTGGACCGACGCCACATCGATCATCGATTACCTGGTGTTCGCCAAGCAGTACATCGCCCAGTGCGAGGAACGGCACGGCATCGACGCCGTGGAGGACCTGATCGACTCTTGCCATGCGCTGATGAATTATGGGGTGGACCGCTACAAGCGCCCCTATCCGATCTCCGCCGAGGAAGAACGCCGGCGTCAGAAAGACCGGGAAGAGCACCTGCAGCGGCAGATCAACGACCTGTGGCGCACGATTCCGAAGAGTGCGGACAAAGGTGGTGACCGCGACGATGCCCGCTTCCCCTCCGAGCCGCAGGAAAACATCCTCTACTTCATCGAGAAGAACGCTCCGCTGCTCGAACCCTGGCAGCGCGAGGTGGTGCGCATCGTGCGCAAGATCGCGCAGTACTTCTACCCACAGCGCCAGACCCAGGTGATGAACGAAGGTTGGGCCACCTTCTGGCACTACACCCTGATGAATGACCTATACGACGAAGGCCTTATCACTGAAGGCTTCATGATCGAGTTCCTGCAGTCCCATACCAGCGTGGTGTTCCAGCCCGGTTTCGACAGCCCGTACTACAGCGGCATCAACCCGTATGCACTGGGCTTTGCCATGTACACCGACATCCGCCGCATGTGCGAAAACCCGACGGAGGAAGATCGCCACTGGTTCCCCGACATTGCCGGCAGTGACTGGCTTTCTACCATCAAGTTCGCCATGAGCAGCTTCAAGGACGAGAGCTTCATCCTGCAGTACCTGTCACCCAAGGTGATGCGGGACCTGAAGCTGTTCAGCATCCTCGATGACGACCAGCGCGACGACCTGCTGGTACCGGCCATCCATGACGAGGCAGGTTACCGGATCATTCGTGAGCAACTGGCTGCCCAGTACAACCTGGGCAACCGCGAGCCCAACGTGCAGATCTGGAGCATCGACCGCCGCGGCGACCGCTCGCTGACCTTGCGCCACCAGCAGCACAACCGCAAACCGCTGGGCGACTCCACCGAGGAGGTGCTCAAGCATCTGCACCGCTTGTGGGGCTTCGATATCCACCTGGAGACCGTACAGGGTGACCAGGTGGTCAAGACCCATCACATGCCGCCACGCGGGGAACATGCTGAGAGCGGCGACTACGGGCGCATGGACCTCGCCGTCATCCACCACCTCTGATGCAACGCCATTACTGCCAACAGGTTATCCTGTGGGCAGTAATGGAGGCTGCACATGCACATCTACAAAGTCGGCGGCGCAGTACGCGACCGCCTGCTCGGGCTCCCGGTCAGTGATATCGACTGGCTGGTGGTCGGCGCCACGGTCGAGGAAATGCATGCCCGGGGCTTCCGCCCGGTCGGCGCTGATTTCCCGGTGTTCCTGCATCCAGAGACCGGCGAGGAATATGCCCTCGCACGCACAGAGCGCAAGAGCGGACGCGGTTACGGCGGGTTCACCTTTCACGCCAGCCCGGACGTTACGCTGGAGGAAGACCTGATCCGCCGCGACCTGACCATCAATGCGATGGCCGAGGATGAACAGGGCGTGGTCTTCGACCCTTACCATGGCCAGGCCGACCTTGCACAACGCATCCTGCGCCATGTTTCCCCGGCATTCGCCGAAGATCCCTTACGTGTGCTGCGTGTTGCCCGCTTTGCCGCACGTTACGCCCCCTTGGGCTTCAAGGTCGCCGATGAAACACTGTCGCTGATGCGCCAGATCGCCGAATCGGGCGAATTACAGGCGCTGACAGCCGAACGCAGCTGGAAAGAGATCGAACGGGCGCTGATGGAAAGTCAGCCGCAAGTGTTCATCCAGGTACTGCAGGCCTGTGGCGCTTTGAACGAGTTGATGCCTGAGCTGGAGCAGCCTGCGCACACACTGATTGCCCTGCGCCGGGCGGCAGAGCGTCAACAGCCGCTGGCTGTGCGCTGGGCGTGCTTGTTGCGAGGGCTGGAGCCAGCGGCGATCAAAGCACTCAATCAGCGTTTCAAGGCCCCGCGCGAATGCCAGGAACTGGCCGTGCTGGTGGCTGAGTTTGCCGTGCAGGCCGACAACGCTTTGCAGCTGGCACCTGCAAATTTGCTGGAAATGTTGCAGAAGTTCGACGTTTATCGGCGGCCGCAGCGTTTCGAGGATTTCATTGCCGCGTGTGCAATGGCCACCTGTGAAAGTTATCCACAGGGCGATTATCTGCGGGGGGCAGCCAACGCAGCCCGGGCAGTGGATGTGAAACCGTTGGTGCAAGCCGGGTTGACCGGTCAGGGCTTGGGCGAGGCCCTCAAAGGCGAGCGGCTCAAAGCGCTCGAGGCTTACAAGCAGGGCTGACCACGCGGGCCTCCTCGCGGCTAAAGCCGCGAAGAGGCCGGCACAGGCTCACGCCTGAGTCAGCTGCAACCCCCGCCATTCGAACGCGACCGGCGCCAGCACCTGATCGATCCGCGCCTCCTGCCACAACTGCGCCATGCTCTTCCCTGCCCCAGGGTGCACCAGCTCCGGCGCCAAAAGCGACAACGGCCACAGCACAAACGCATTCTTCAGGATCTCTGCCCTGGGCAGTACCAACCCATCGAAGGTGCCGTGCAAATCGTTGTACATCAGCACATCAATATCCAGCGGCAGGCCCTTGCGATCCGGGGCATAGCGACCATTGTCCGCCTCGATGAACTTGAGCCGGCGATCCAGCTCCATCAGCGGCAGACCGGTCTTGCCGGTGACCACGAAGTTGATGAACGGCCCGCTCTTGATCCCCACCGCCTGGCTCTCGAATGCCGGGGAACACTGCATGTCACTGAGAATGGCCGCCAGCGCATCGAGCCCCGCACACAGGTGCTGGTGGCGATCGATGTTGCTGCCAAGGCCCAGGTAAACGGTGTTCAGAGACATCCGCGCTCGATCTCCACGCCAACACCGCCGCGGGCAGCGGGAACGGCCCCCGGCTTGGTCAGCTTCAACCGCACCCAGGGAATGTGGAACTCTTCCATCAGCGCGGCCACCAGGCGCTCGGCGAAGGTTTCCACCAGTTCGAAGCGCGCCTGCTCGGCAAATGCCTGGACCCGCGCCGACACACTGGCATAGTCGAGTGCCAGGTTCAGGTCATCACCGGCCGCTGCCGGGCGGTTGTCCCAGGCAAAACTCAGGTCCAGGCGCAGGCACTGGCGAATATCCCGTTCCCAGTCATAGGCGCCGATGACGGTATCGACTTCCAGGCCTTCGATGAACACTCTGTCCAAGCACTTCTCTCCACAGCACGACAAGGGCGACTGGCGCCGTTAGAATCAGGGCGTCCTCGCCCGGAATAGTTAGCATGTTTTGGTTACTGGCGTTGCTCGCCTACCTGCTCGGCTCGCTGTCCTTCGCCATCGTCCTCAGCCGCCTTTCGGGCAGCCCGGACCCTCGTTCCAGCGGTTCGGGCAATGCCGGCGCCACCAACATGCTACGCCTGGCGGGCCGTAAACTGGCGATCCTGACCCTGCTCGGCGACCTGTGCAAGGGGCTGTTGCCGGTTTTGCTCGCCCGCGCTGCCGGCCTTGGCCTGCAAGAGCAAGCCTGGGTCGGCGTGTGCGCAGTGCTCGGCCACCTGTTCCCGCTGTATTTCCGCTTCCGCGGCGGCAAAGGCGTCGCCACTGCCGCGGGCATGCTCATGGGCCTGTATTTCCCAGCCGCACTGCTGGCCATCGGCGCTTGGCTGTTGACCTTCTATCTCACTCGCACCAGCTCGCTGGCGGCGCTTGTGGCAACCCCGCTGACCTTGCCACTTCTGGCCTGGCGAGAGCCGGAGGCGCTGCTGCCGATCGCCGTGCTGACGGTGATGATCGTCTGGCGCCACCGCAACAATCTGCGCGACTTGTTTGCCGGGCGCGAAAGGCATTTCTGACGCGCCCGCACGCCTTCACAGCGGCGGCAGCTGCTCCATGGGCCAGCGTGCCTGCACGCTGATGGCCAAGTCCTGCTGCTGCCCGGCCAACAGACGCTGGCAACCGGCATAGGCGATCATCGCACCGTTATCAGTGCAGAACTGTGGCCGCGCGTAGTACACGTTGCCCTTGAGACCGGCCAGCATGTCTTCCAGAGAGGCGCGCAAGGCCTTGTTGGCGCTCACGCCACCCGCGATGACCAGGCGCTTGAGGCCAGTCTGCTTGAGGGCGCGCTTGCACTTGATGGTCAAAGTCTCCACCACCGCCTGCTGGAAAGCCAGGGACAGGTCGCAACGGGTTTGCTCGTTGTCGTCGCCAGCATTCTTGCACTGCTGCCAGGTGTTCAGGGCGAAGGTCTTGAGGCCACTGAAGCTGAACTCAAGGCCCGGCCGATCGGTCATCGGCCGCGGGAACACGAAGCGCCCAGGCACACCCCGCTCGGCCAGGCGCGCGATTTCCGGCCCACCCGGGTAGTTGAGGCCGATCAGCTTGGCGGTCTTGTCGAACGCTTCGCCGGCAGCATCGTCGAGGCTCTCGCCCAGCAGCTCGTACTGGCCGATGCCATCCACCCGCACCAGCTGGGTGTGGCCGCCGGAAACCAGCAAAGCGACGAACGGAAACTCGGGAGGGTTTTCCTCCAGCATCGGCGCCAACAGGTGGCCTTCCATATGATGCACACCGATCGCCGGGATATCCCAGGCAAAAGCCAGGGCCTGGGCGCACGAGGCGCCGACCAGCAGCGCACCGACCAGGCCAGGGCCGGCCGTGTAGGCGATGGCGTCGATCTCGGTGGCGACGCAGCCAGCCTCCTCCAGCACCTGGCGGATGAGCGGCAGCATGCGCTTGACGTGGTCACGCGAGGCAAGCTCGGGCACCACGCCACCGAACACGCGGTGCAGGTCGATCTGACTGAACAGCGCGTCGGCTAACAAACCGCGCTCGCTGTCGTATAATGCGACGCCGGTTTCGTCGCAGGATGTTTCCAATCCCAGTACTAGCATGGGCTCGTCCCTTGTGGGGGCTGAATTCGAAGCCGCGCATGATAGTCCCCGTGCCGGGTGCCGACCAGCGGTTTTCGATCAGAGGCTTTGCATTCCGGCGTACTAAGGGTTAACATCCGCAACCCTTGAAAACCGACGTTCTCCAGCACACCTTTGTTTTGCCAGGAGCACGTCTACCCCGGTAATGAATTAAGGTAGCCCTGGATGCCAGCCGTCAAAGTTAAAGAGAACGAACCCTTCGACGTAGCTCTGCGTCGTTTCAAGCGCTCCTGCGAAAAAGCCGGTGTACTGGCTGAAGTTCGTAGCCGCGAGTTTTACGAGAAGCCGACCGCCGAGCGTAAGCGCAAAGCAGCTGCAGCTGTTAAGCGTCACGCCAAGAAAGTTCAGCGCGAACAGCGCCGCGCCGTTCGCCTGTACTAATACAGACGTTCTACGCAAGAGCTTCTGCCCTGCCCGGCTCACTGCCGGGCCGATGGCAGCGGTTTGCTTGGCCTTGAGCAGCTAGCCCAAGGTGCCTGCAGCAACTTGCAGCGGGCAAATGGTTTCAAAGCGTCAGATCTGGTTTCGGCCAGTCGTGCACGTCCTGACTGACGAGCCCCCGGCAAGCCGGAGGCTGGCGACGAGCACACACTCCCTCGCACTTCCCCTAGCATCACTCGCCCCGTTAGCGTTTAGACTTGCCAGTTGCCAGATGACGAGACTGCCATGGCCGGGCTGATTCCCCAGAGCTTCATCGACGACCTGATCAACCGCCTCGATATTGTCGACGTGGTGAGTTCGCGCGTTCAGCTGAAAAAAACCGGCAAGAACTACTCCGCCTGCTGCCCGTTTCACAAGGAAAAGACCCCTTCTTTCACGGTCAGCCCAGACAAGCAGTTCTACTACTGCTTCGGCTGCGGTGCCGGCGGCAACGCCCTTGGTTTCGTCATGGACCACGACAACCTGGACTTTCCCCAGGCCGTCGAGGAACTGGCCCGCGCAGCCGGCATGGAAGTGCCCAGGGAACAAGGCCGTCGCGACAACAAGCCGCGCCAGCCAACCGATTCGCCGCTGTACCCATTACTCGATGCCGCCTCGGAGTTTTACCGCCAGGCCCTGCGTAGCCATCCGACCCGCAAGGCGGCGGTGGACTACCTCAAGGGCCGCGGCTTGTCTGGCGAGATCGCCCGTGACTTCGGCCTGGGCTTCGCGCCGCCGGGCTGGGACAACCTGCTCAAGCACCTGGGCGCCGACAGCCTGCAGCAAAAGGTGATGATCGACGCCGGCTTGTTGATCGAGAATGCCGAAAGCGGCAAACGCTACGACCGCTTCCGCGACCGGGTGATGTTCCCGATCCGCGACAGCCGTGGGCGCATCATCGCTTTTGGCGGCCGGGTACTGGGCGACGACAAGCCCAAGTACCTCAACTCGCCGGAAACCCCGGTGTTCCACAAGGGCCAGGAACTCTACGGGCTGTACGAGGCACGCAAGCACAACCGCAACCTCGACGAGATAATCGTCGTCGAAGGCTACATGGACGTGATCGCCCTGGCCCAGCAAGGCCTGCGCAATGCCGTCGCCACCCTCGGCACCGCGACCAGCGAAGAGCACCTCAAGCGCCTGTTCCGCGTAGTGCCCAGCGTACTGTTCTGCTTCGACGGCGACCAGGCGGGGCGCAAGGCTGCCTGGCGGGCACTGGAATCGACCCTCTCGGCACTGCAGGATGGCCGCCGTGCGCGCTTCCTGTTCCTGCCAGAAGGTGAAGACCCGGACAGCTTGGTACGCGCCGAAGGCACTGATGCCTTCATGGCCCGGATCAACCAGCACGCACAGCCACTGGCCGACTATTTCTTCGAGCAACTGAGCAACGAAGCCGACCCGCGCTCGCTGGAAGGCAAGGCACACATGGCCACCCTGGCTGCACCGTTGATCGAAAAGATCCCCGGTGCCAACTTGCGTCAGCTGATGCGCAACCGCTTGAAGGAAATCACCGGCCTCGACCCTCAGCAGGTCGAGCAACTGGCGCAGCAGGCCCCGGCGACCAGCAGCGTGCCCGATTACGACCCTGGCTATGACTACGATGCCATGGCCAGCTACACCCCCGACTACGGCGACCTGCCACAGCCGGACTACGCCCCCGTTCATCAGCAACAGGAGTGGAAGCCAAACAAAGGCGGGGGCAAGAAGCAGTGGGGCGACAAGCCCTGGGACAAGAACCGCAAGGGCGGCAAGCCATGGCAGCAGCGCGACGAAGCACCGCCGCGGGTGCCGGCACCGGTCGAACCACCGACCCTGGCCGCCCTGCGCACCTTGCTGCACCATCCATTGCTGGCCGGCAAGGTCGAGGATGCCAGCCACTTCGCCGGCGAAGAACACCTGTACAGCCAGCTGCTGGTGGCCCTGATCGAAGCTGCGCAGAAGAATCCTGGGCTAAGCTCAATGCAGTTGATCGCACGTTGGCACGGCACTGAACAAGGCCGCCTGCTGCGGGCCCTGGCCGAAAAGGAATGGTTGATCGTGGCCGACAACCTTGAACAACAGTTTTTCGACACTATAACTAGCTTGTCCGCCCGCCAACGCGAGCGCAGCCTGGAACAACTGCTCAGGAAATCACGTCAAAGCGAATTGACCAGCGAGGAAAAATCACAGCTCCTCGCCCTGCTGAGCCGGAATGTTCCCGCACAAACGCCGACCTCATCTGGCGCGTGAGGCCCATGCTCGGGTATAATCCTCGGCTTGTTTTTTGCCCGCCAAGACCTTCAGTGGATAGGGTGTTATGTCCGGAAAAGCGCAACAGCAGTCTCGTATCAAAGAGTTGATCACCCGCGGTCGTGAGCAGGGCTACCTGACTTACGCGGAGGTCAACGACCACCTGCCTGAGGATATTTCAGATCCGGAACAGGTGGAAGACATCATCCGCATGATCAACGACATGGGGATCAACGTATTCGAGAGTGCTCCGGATGCGGATGCCCTTCTGTTGGCGGAAGCCGACACCGACGAAGCCGCGGCCGAAGAAGCCGCTGCTGCGTTGGCGGCAGTTGAAACCGATATCGGCCGCACGACCGACCCGGTGCGCATGTACATGCGCGAAATGGGTACCGTCGAGCTGCTGACTCGCGAAGGCGAAATCGAAATCGCCAAGCGAATCGAGGAAGGCATCCGTGAAGTCATGAGCGCCATCGCTCACTTCCCGGGTACTGTCGACTACATCCTCGGCGAATACGACCGCGTCACCGCCGAGGGCGGCCGCCTGTCCGACGTCCTCAGCGGTTACATCGACCCTGACGACAACATTGCCGCACCGACCGACGAAGTGCCAGTACCTGGTGCCAAGGCGCCAGCGGCCAAGGAAGAGTCGGACGACGAAGACGAGGAAAGCGAAGGGGGCGATGACGAGGAAGAGACCGAAAGCGGTCCCGATCCGGTTGTCGCAGCCCAGCGCTTCGGTGCCGTTGCCGATCAGCTCCAGGCCACCGCCAAGGTCCTGAAAAAGCACGGCCGTGACGGCAAGGAAAGCATCGAGGCCCTGCAGGCCCTGGCTGACCTGTTCATGCCGATCAAGCTGGTGCCGAAGCAGTTCGACGTCCTGGTCGAGCGTGTGCGCGATGCCCTGAACCGCCTGCGTCAGCAAGAGCGCGCGATCATGCAGCTGTGCGTGCGTGATGCCCGTATGCCGCGTGCGGACTTCCTGCGCCTGTTCCCGGGCAATGAAACCGACCAGACCTGGTCCGGTGATTTGGCCAAGCGCAACACCAAGTGGGCAGCTGCCCTGGGTGAAAAGGACGCCGCCATCGTCGCTTGCCAGCAGAAGCTGATCGACCTCGAGACCGAGACCGGCCTGACCGTCGCCGAAATCAAGGAAATCAACCGCCGCATGTCCATCGGCGAGGCGAAAGCCCGCCGCGCCAAGAAAGAAATGGTCGAGGCGAACCTGCGTCTGGTGATTTCCATCGCCAAGAAGTACACCAACCGGGGCCTGCAGTTCCTCGACCTGATCCAGGAAGGCAACATTGGCCTGATGAAGGCGGTGGACAAGTTCGAGTACCGTCGCGGTTACAAGTTCTCGACCTACGCCACCTGGTGGATCCGTCAGGCGATCACCCGCTCGATCGCCGACCAGGCGCGCACCATCCGTATTCCGGTGCACATGATCGAGACGATCAACAAGCTCAACCGTATTTCCCGCCAGATGCTGCAGGAAATGGGCCGTGAGCCGACCCCGGAAGAGCTCGGTGAGCGCATGGAAATGCCTGAGGACAAGATCCGCAAGGTATTGAAGATCGCCAAAGAACCGATCTCCATGGAAACCCCGATCGGTGACGACGAAGATTCGCACCTGGGCGACTTCATCGAGGACTCGACCATGCAGTCCCCGATCGACGTGGCCACGGTCGAAAGCCTCAAGGAAGCGACCCGTGACGTGCTCTCGGGCCTGACCGCACGCGAAGCCAAGGTGCTGCGCATGCGCTTCGGTATCGACATGAACACCGACCACACCCTTGAAGAGGTAGGCAAGCAGTTCGACGTGACCCGTGAGCGGATCCGTCAGATCGAAGCGAAGGCGTTGCGCAAATTGCGCCACCCGACTCGCAGCGAGCATCTACGCTCCTTCCTCGACGAGTGATGACGAACCCCGGCCCAGGCCGGGGTTTTTCTTATCCGACAAATAGTTGTGATCGGCTACTCGGCTGGCTGAATGCCCGTCTACACTCGACTTCAGACCAACTGAATGCGAGGCCGCTATGCTGCCGAAGCCGGCCATTCTGTTGTTGCTCCTGATGCTGTGGAACACAACGGCCGGCGCCCTGACCCTGACAGACGAGGAAAAAACCTGGCTCGCTGCCCACCCGCAGTTGAGACTGGGCGTCGACGCTTCCTGGCCACCATTCGAGTTTCGTGACCAGGAGGGCCGGTACCAGGGATTGGCCGCCGATTACATCGCCCTGCTCCAGGATCGCCTGGGCGTATTACTGAAACCGGTCGAGCCGAGCAGCTGGACCGAAGTGCTGCAGCAGGCGCGCGAAGGCCGCATCGACTTGCTGCCCGGCATCATGTCGACACCCGAACGCCAGGGCTACCTCGCGTTCACCCGTCCCTACCTCGATTTCCCCATCGTCATCCTGGCCCATGAAGGCGGCCCGCAACCGCGCACGCTCAAGGACTTGTACGGGCTGAAGATCGCTGTGGTGGAAAACTATGCGCCCCATGAGCTGCTCCGCACCCACCACCCGGACCTGAACCTGGTGGCGATGCCAAATGTCAACTCGACCCTGCAGGCTCTGGCCACCGACGCCGTGGACGCGGTGGTCGGTGACCTCGCCTCCAGCATCTGGAGCCTGCGCCAGCTCAAGCTCGAAGGGTTGTATGTAAGCGGCGACACACCCTATCGCTATCAATTGGCAATGGCCGCGCCCCGTGACCAGCAGGTACTGGTCGGCATCCTCGACAAAGTGATGGCCGACATGTCCAGCGAAGAGATCAGCCATATCCAGCAGCGCTGGGTCGGCGCCGTGGTCGACCAGCGAAGCTTCTGGCACGACACGCTGCTCTATGGTCTGCCCGCCGTCCTGCTGCTGATCGCCATTCTCGCCGCGGTCATCCGTATCAATCGCCGGCTCAGCTCGGAAATTTCCAGGCGTATTGCCCTGGAGCAGGAACTGCGCAGCAGCGAATATCATTACCGCGGCCTGATCGAGAGCCTGTCGGCAATCGCCTGGGAGGCCGACGCCAACGACTTCACCTACAGTTATGTCTCGCCGCATGCCGAGGACCTGTTGGGCTACCCGCTGCACGATTGGCTCAAGCCCGGCTTCTGGCGCAGCATCCTGCACCCCGACGATGCGCTCTGGGCCCAGGCCTTCTGCGAAAGCGAAACCGCCGCGGGGCGTGATCACAGCCTCGATTACCGCGTGCTACGCGCCGACGGCCAGGCGCTTTGGGTACGCAACATCGTCAGCATGATCGAACATGGCCACCGGCCGGTGATGCGGGGCCTGATGATCGACATCAGCGAGACCAAACGCACCGAAGACGCCCTGCGTCTGTCGGAACAAAAGTTCGCCTCGGTGTTCGAGCAGTGCCCGGACATTCTGCTGATCGCACGGCATAGTGATGGCGTGCTGCTCGAGGTCAACGAAGCCTTCGAAGAACAGATCGGCCTGAAACCGGGCGAGGTCATCGGCCGTACCGCTACCGAGCTCAACCTGTGGGGGGTCGAAGGCATGGGCCCGAGGCTTCTCGAACGCCTGCACCAAGGTGGCATCCGCAACCTTGAAATGACTTTCCGCCGCAGCAACGGCCAGTTGTTCACCGGCCTGACCTCGGCCGAAACCTTCGAGCTCGACGGTACCCCGGCGCTGGTCGTGGCGGTTCGCGACATCAGCCAGCTCAAGGAAACCCAACAACAATTGCAGACCTCCGAGGAAAAGTTCGCCAAGGCTTTCCACGCGTCGCCTGACGGCCTGCTGCTGTCGCGCCAAAGCGACGGCCTGCTGCTGGAAGTCAACGAAGGCTTCTGCCGCCTGACCGGTTACGAATTCAACCAGCCTATCGATCAGACTTCCTTCGACCTGGGGATCTGGGTCGACCTCAACGAACGCAAACGCCTGATCGACCAACTGGGTCGCGATGGTTTCGTGCGTGACTTCAGCTGCCACCTGCGCCGCAGCGACGGGCAGATTCGCCTCTGCGAGCTCTCGGCCCGGCCACTGCCGATCGGCGGTGTCGACTGCATGCTGACCATCGCCCGCGACATTACAGAACGCCACCTGATGCAGGAAAAACTGCAACTGGCTGCCACCGTGTTCGAAAACACTGCTGAAGGTGTACTGATCACCGACACCGACCAGCGCATCAGTGCAGTCAACCGTGCCTTCAGTGAGATCACCGGCTACAGCGAAATCGAGGCGCTCGGCCAGACCCCGCGCATCCTCGCCTCCGGCCAGCACGACAGTGCTTTCTATGCCGCCATGTGGCACCAGCTCACCGCCGAAGGGCACTGGCAGGGCGAGATCTACAACAAGCGCAAGAATGGCGAGCTGTACCCCGGCTGGCTGACCATCAGCGCCGTACGCAACAACGACCGCAACATTACCCACTTCGTCGCCGTGTTCGCCGATATTTCCAGCCTCAAGCATGCCCAGGCCAAACTCGACTACCAGGCCCACCACGACCCACTGACCGGCCTGCCCAACCGCGCCCTGTTCGAGAACCGGTTGCAGGCGGTGCTGACCTGTGCGCAGGTATCCAACCGCCAGGGCGCCGTGCTGTTCCTCGACCTCGACCGTTTCAAGCACATCAACGACAGCCTCGGCCACCCGGTCGGCGACCTTTTGCTCAAAGGCATCGCCCAGCGCCTCAAGGAGCAGGTGCGCGACGTCGACACCGTGGCCCGCCTGGGTGGCGACGAATTCATCATCCTGCTGCCCGGCCTGCACAAGCCCAGCGATGCCCATGCCATCGCCAGCAAGTTGCTGGCCTGCTTCGTCGCCCCGTTCCAGGCCGGCGAGCATGAGTTCTTTACCAGCGCCAGCATTGGCATCAGCCTTTACCCGCAGGACGGCACCGACGTCGCCACGCTGATCCGCAACGCCGACGCCGCCATGTACCGCTCCAAGGCTAAAGGCCGCAACCGCGTGGAAGCCTACACCCGTGACCTGACCGTACAGGCCAGCGAACGCATCGCCATGGAGCACGAACTGCGTCGCGCCATCGAGCGCAACGAGATGAGCCTGAGCTTCCAGCCCAAGCTGAGCCTCAAGACCCAGACCCTGGTCGGGGCCGAAGCACTGGTTCGCTGGAGCCACCCGACATTCGGCGAAGTACCGCCCGAGCATTTCATTCATCTGGCCGAAGAGAACGGCACCATCCTGCAGCTGGGCGACTGGGTGCTGGAGCAGGCTTGCCAGCAGATGCATCGCTGGAAAAAGGCTTATCAAGCCTTCGGGCCATTGTCGATCAACCTGGCTGGCGCGCAGCTGCGCCACCCCAACCTCGCCAAGCGCATCGAGCACCTGTTGAAGGTGTATCAGCTGAAAGCGGGCGACCTGCAACTGGAGATTACCGAGAACTTCATCATGAGCCAGGCCGAAGAAGCCTTGGCCATTCTGCATCAGCTAAAACAGTTGGGCGTGCAGCTGGCGATCGACGATTTCGGCACCGGTTACTCATCGCTGAGTTACCTCAAGCGCCTGCCGCTGGACATCCTCAAGATCGACAAGTCGTTCATTCGCGGCCTGCCGGACGACCCCCATGACGCCGCCATCGCCCGCGCCATCATCGCCCTCGGGCGCAGCATGCAGCTGACGATCATTGCCGAAGGCGTCGAGAACCAGGCGCAGCAGCGCTTCTTGGCAGCAGAGGGCTGCGAGCAGATCCAGGGTTACATCGTCAGCCTGCCGTTGCCACCGGACGAGTTCGCAGCGACGTTTCTTCGCATAGCACTGTCTGATCTTTCGGATGGCACGCTTTCAAAACCCTCGTTATAATCCGGGCACTTACTGAGGGCCTATAGCTCAGTCGGTTAGAGCAGAGGACTCATAATCCTTTGGTCCACGGTTCGAGTCCGTGTGGGCCCACCAGATATGACGAAAGCCGCGCCAGTGTGCGCGGCTTTTTCGTGTCCGGATGTTGACCGTTCAAGGCCTTGCCCCGCTCGGCTGCGGCTGGCTAGGCTAGGGGACCCTTCGTAGAGACTTACCATGTCGGACACTCGCCCCATCGCCCTCGACGAAATCGACCGTCAGCTGATCGCTCTGCTGCAGATCAACGCCCGTGAAAGCGTCGCCACCCTCGCCCGCCAGCTTGGCATCGCCCGCACCACGGTCAACTCGCGCCTGGAACGGCTGGAAAAGCACAAGGTCATCACCGGCTACGGAGTGCGTCTCGGCCAGCGCCTGATCGGCGGTGGGCTGCAGGCTTATGTCGGGATCAAGGTGCAGCCACGCTCCGGCAAGGAAGTGGTAAGGCGCCTGAGTGCCATGGGGCAGGTGCAGCAGCTGTGTGCCGTGAGTGGCGAGTTCGACTACGTGGCCTGGCTACGCAGCGATTCACCGGAGCAGCTCGACCAACTGCTGGACCAGATTGGCAGCGTCGAGGGGGTGGAGAAGACCACCACGTCGATCATCCTCAGCAGCAAGGTCGATCGTGGGCAGCCCGTTTGAAACAATACAGCTCGGCTGCGCTGAACTGTTCATTAAAAATGATGCTCGGGTCGTCATACCGACGGTAAATATTACATTTCGCCATCATTCTGCATCTTAATTACGATCTCGCCGCTTCATAAAATGACCGTCAGCCATCTCCTATACTCAGGCTCCGCCCCTGCGCAGCCGCTCTGGCAAGGTCACTTCATGAACAAGAAAAACCGCCACCCCGCCGACGGCAAGCAACCTGTCACCATCTTCGGCCCGGATTTCCCCTTCGCCTTCGACGACTGGCTGGAACACCCGGCGGGCCTGGGCAGCATCCCGGCCGAACGCCATGGCGAAGAAGTCGCCATCGTGGGGGCAGGTATCGCCGGCCTGGTTGCGGCCTACGAATTGATGAAGCTGGGCCTCAAGCCCGTGGTGTATGAGGCCTCGAAGCTCGGTGGCCGGCTGCGTTCGCAGGCCTTCAACGGTACCGACGGTATCATCGCCGAGCTCGGCGGCATGCGCTTCCCGGTGTCCTCGACCGCCTTCTACCACTACGTCGACAAGCTGGGGCTGGAAACCAAGCCCTTCCCCAACCCGCTGACCTCAGCCTCGGGCAGCACGGTGATCGACCTCGAAGGCCAGACCTACTATGCAGAAAAGCCCAGTGACCTGCCGAAACTGTTCCACGAAGTGGCCGACGCCTGGGCAGACGCGCTGGAAAGCGGTGCGCAGTTCGCCGAAATCCAGCAGGCGATCCGTGATCGTGATGTAGCTCGGCTGAAAGCGTTGTGGAACAAGCTGGTACCCCTGTGGGACGACCGCACCTTCTACGACTTCGTCGCCACCTCGCGCTCGTTCGCCCAGTTGAGCTTCCAGCATCGTGAAGTGTTCGGTCAGGTCGGTTTCGGCACCGGCGGTTGGGACTCGGACTTCCCCAACTCGATGCTGGAAATCTTCCGCGTGGTCATGACCAACTGCGACGATCATCAGCACTTGATCGTCGGTGGCGTGGAACAGGTCCCTCAGGGTATCTGGCGCCATGTGCCGGAGCGTTGCGCCCATTGGCCAGAGGGCACCAGCCTCAGTTCGCTGCATGGCGGCGCACCGCGCAGCGGCGTCAAGCGCATCGCCCGTGCTGCCGACGGGCGCGTGGCGGTCACCGACAACTGGGGTGACACCCGCCACTACGGTGCAGTGCTTGCGACCTGCCAGAGCTGGCTGCTGACCACCCAGATCGACTGCGAAGAATCGCTGTTCTCGCAAAAGATGTGGATGGCCCTGGACCGCACCCGCTACATGCAATCATCAAAGACCTTCGTCATGGTCGACCGGCCGTTCTGGAAGGACAAGGATCCGCAGACCGGCCGCGACCTGATGAGCATGACCCTGACTGATCGCCTCACCCGCGGCACCTACCTGTTCGACAACGGTGACGACAAGCCGGGGGTGATCTGCCTGTCCTACGCCTGGATGAGCGACGCCCTGAAGATGCTCCCGCACCCGGTGGAAAAGCGCGTGCAGCTGGCCCTGGACGCACTGAAGAAGATCTACCCCAAGACCGATATCGCCGGGCACATCATCGGCGACCCGATCACCGTTTCCTGGGAAGCCGACCCGCACTTCCTCGGCGCATTCAAGGGCGCGCTGCCAGGCCACTACCGCTACAACCAGCGCATGTACGCCCACTTCATGCAGCAGGATATGCCCGCCGAGCAACGCGGCATGTTCATCGCCGGCGACGACGTGTCGTGGACCCCGGCCTGGGTCGAAGGTGCGGTGCAGACATCGCTGAATGCGGTGTGGGGTATCATGAACCACTTCGGTGGCCACACCCACCCGGACAACCCAGGCCCGGGTGATGTGTTCGATGAGATCGGGCCCATCGCCCTGGCCGACTGAAACCAAGGAGGCAGCATGCGCATCGCTCTGTTCCAGGGCGCACCCAACCCGCTGGACGTGCCCGGCAACCTGCAACGGCTGCGCCACCAGGCGCAGCTGGCGGCCGAGCGTGGCGCGCAATTGCTGGTGTGCCCGGAGATGTTCCTGAGCGGCTACAACATCGGCCTGGCGCAGGTCGAACGGCTGGCCGAAGCCGACGATGGTCCTGCGGCCATGGCGGTGGTGGAGATTGCCCAGTCGCACCGCATCGCCATTGTTTACGGCTACCCGGAGCGCGCCGATGACGGAGCGATCTACAACAGCGTGCAGCTCATCGATGCCCATGGCCGCAGCCTGTGCAATTACCGCAAGACCCACCTGTTCGGTGAACTGGACCGGGCGATGTTCAGCCCTGGCGCCGACCATTTTCCGGTGGTCGAGCTGAACGGCTGGAAAGTCGGGATGCTGATCTGCTACGACATCGAGTTCCCGGAAAACGCCCGGCGCCTGGCGCTGGCAGGAGCCGAGCTGATCCTGGTGCCGACGGCGAACATGACGCCGTACGATTTCGTCTGCCAGGTGACCGTGCGCTCGCGGGCGCAGGAAAACCAGTGCTACCTGGTATATGCCAATTACTGCGGGGCCGAGGGCGAGATCCAGTACTGCGGGCAGAGCAGCATCATCGGGCCCGATGGCAGTCTGCTGGCCATGGCGGGGCGAGATGAATGCCAGTTGCTGGCAGAGCTTGAGCAGGAACGAGTGGTGCAGGGGCGTGAGGCGTTTCCTTACCTGACCGATTTGCGCCAGGAACTGCATTTGCGCCAAGGCTGACAGGGGCCGGACCTTTCTTGCAAATGGGTTAGCATGGACACCTGCCCTGGAGTTCCCATGCCTGATACCACCCGCCACCTCACCCTCGCCAACGGCCTGCAGTTGACTCTGCGCCATGCGCCGCGCCTGAAGCGCTCTGCGGCCGCGTTGAGGGTACATGCGGGCAGCCATGACGCCCCAACCGCATGGCCAGGCCTGGCCCATTTCCTCGAACACCTGTTTTTCCTGGGCACGGCACGCTTCCCGCTGGAAGACGGC
This sequence comes from Pseudomonas urethralis, assembly GCF_021602465.1. Classification (NCBI taxonomy): domain Bacteria; kingdom Pseudomonadati; phylum Pseudomonadota; class Gammaproteobacteria; order Pseudomonadales; family Pseudomonadaceae; genus Pseudomonas; species Pseudomonas urethralis. Next base: position 290,083 of record NZ_BQIJ01000006.1, on the reverse strand, counting down.
CTGATGCGCTACGTCCAGGCCTTGGGCGGCCAGGTCAACGCCAGCACCCGCGAGCGCACCACCGATTTCTTCTTTGAAGTACCACCTGCGGCATTGGCCGGTGGCCTGGAGCGCCTGTGCCAGATGCTTGCCGAGCCGGATCTGGGCATCGAGCGGCAGCGCCGCGAGCGGGAAGTCATCCACGCCGAATTCATCGCCTGGTCACGCAACCCGCAGGCGCAACAGCAATTCGCTTTGTTGCAATCTGTGGGTGGCGATCACCCCTTGAGCGGCTTTCACGCCGGTAACCGCTACTCCCTCGTACTGGGCGATAGGGCTTTCCAGCAAGCCCTCACAGGCTTCCATCAGCGCTTTTACCAGGGTGGCCAGGTCACCCTGAGCCTGTGCGGCCCGCAACCGCTGGATGAACTGGAACAGCTTGGCAGGCACTACGCCGGCGTCTTCAAGCCGAGCCCCCCTGTGCTACAAGCCTTGCCACCTGCCTTGGCCGCCAACCCGCCACTGCTGTTCGCACACGACGGCCTGCCAGCAGGGGCAGAACAGGCACTGGAGCTGCTGATCGCCCACCTCGGCGACAACCGCCCCGGCAGTTGGCTGGATGCACTGGAGCGACGTGGCTGGCTCAAAGGGTTCAAGGCCGAGAAGCTGCATGCCTTTGCCGGGCAACTGCTCTGGCACATCGACCTGGAGCTCGCCCCGGATGCCAACAGCGATGAGGCTCTGAAGCTGCTGCACGGCTGGTTCGACTTCATCGGCAAGACAGACCCCGGCCCACTCAACCGCACGTTTGGCAGCTTGCAACAACGTCGTCAACGCAGCGCCAGCGCACTGGAGCTGGCCCGCCGCGACAGCGCCGGGCAGCCGTTTGCAGCACTGGATGACCAAGCACTGAGGGCGCTCGAAGCGCTGCTCGAGCAGCTGCCGCGATGCGCATACGGGCAATGGCAGCTGCCTGAGCCCGAGCCCTTGTTGTCGGATGAACAGCCATCTGCCCCAAGTGCTGAGTTGCCGGCTGCATTGTGCATCAGCGACTTGCTGCCACCCTCCAGGCAATACGCAGCACTGTATCTGCGTTGGCACGTGCCATCGGCATTGCGCCAGCGTCTGTACAGCGTACTGCAACGCGCCCTGCGCCCCCTGCAAAGTCGTTGCGAGCAGGCCTGCGTGCAATTGCAATTCAGCGCGTCGGGCGACCATTGGCAGTTGTGCTGCGCTGGCCATCCGGTAGCCGTGGTACACGCCGCAGGCCAGGCCCTGGCCCTGATGCGAGCGCCCTCCCACTGGCAGACGTCGCCACCTGAGGCGCCCGCGCTGATGCCGATCAGGGCGTTGATCAGTCAGCTACCTGACGCCGTGCTCGGCACTCCCCCGGCCACAATGCCGTCTGCCACCCTCGACCAGGCGCTGCTCGATGGCGTCTGGCAACACAGCCATTGGCACGGCCTGGCCGTCGGCTTCGAGCCCAGTGCCGTGCAGGCCCTCGGCGCCGTGCTGCAGGCATGCCCCGGGCAAGGCGGGGCGCCCACGCCGGCTGCCGGCTGGGCTGGTCGCCGCTGGCACCATGCCGAGGTGCCAGGCAGTGAACATGCCCTGCTACTGTTCTGCCCACTGCCTGCCGCACGGCAAGGCAGCGGTCGCCTACTGGCGCAGCTGCTGCAAGGCCCGGTATATCAACGCCTGCGGGTCGAATTGCAGCTGGGCTACGCGGTTTTCAGTACCTTTCGTCAGATCGAGGGCATCGGTGGCCTGCTGTTCGGGGTGCAGTCGCCGCACGCCAGCCAGGCCGAGATCCTCGATCACCTGCGCGAGCTGCTGGGCCGCGGCGTCACCCTCGACGCGGCCGCCCGACAAGCATTGGCTGAGCAGTTCGACGAAAACGCCATGGCCAACGCCGACGTCACCGAATGGGCATGGCAGACACACCTGGCCACCCAACCTGGCGACCTGCTTGCGCTGCGGCGGTCTATTCTGATCACGCAACAGGCAGATCTTGACGGCCTGCTACGCGACCTGCTCGGTACCGATTGGCCGTGGCTTTGCCTGGCCAACAGTGCCGCGCCAGAGGCGTCCTGGCACTGATCTCGCGCGGATTGTTACGTTTGCTGCAAGGGCGCTTATCAAAGAATTAACCTTTCGGTACAAATTTTTCTTGTAAGATAACGCTATCTCAGCCAACGGAACCTCCTGCTCCAGGCGGCACCCAACGAATAGCTGAAGTAACCCAACCCCATCCGGAAGGAGAACTCCCATGTGGATCAAACCTGCATACACTGACCTGCGTATCGGCTTCGAAGTGACCATGTACTTCGCCAACCGCTAAGCCCTGCTTTGCGGATCGACGCCTCGGCCCGCCGGGGCGTCGTTGTTTTCCGGATACGGCTTTTCGCAGAAGGAGTGGCCATGTACATCCAGATTCTCGGTTCCGCCGCCGGTGGTGGTTTCCCGCAGTGGAACTGCAACTGCGTCAATTGCAAGGGCTATCGCGACGGCAGCCTGCGCGCCACGGCACGCACCCAGTCGTCCATCGCCCTGTCCGACGACGGTGAGCACTGGATCCTGTGCAATGCCTCGCCTGACATCCGCGCCCAGCTCCAGGCCTTCGCACCGATGCAGCCGGCGCGCGCCCTGCGCGATACCGGGATCAACGCCATCGTCCTGCTCGACAGCCAGATCGACCATACCACCGGCCTGCTCAGCCTGCGCGAAGGCTGCCCGCATCAGGTCTGGTGCACCGACATGGTCCACCAGGACCTGACCAGCGGCTTCCCGCTGTTCAACATGCTCAGCCACTGGAACGGTGGGCTGCAGTGGAACCGCATCGAGCTCGAAGGCAGTTTCGTCATCGACGCCTGCCCTGACCTCAGGTTCACCCCTTTCCCCCTGCGCAGCGCCGCACCGCCCTATTCGCCGCACCGCTTCGACCCCCACCCGGGCGACAACCTCGGCCTGTTGGTCGAAGACACGCGCACTGGCGGCAAGCTGTTCTACGCACCCGGCCTCGGCCAGGTCGATGCCAAGCTGCTGCAGATGATGCATGGCGCCGACTGCCTGCTGGTCGACGGCACGCTGTGGGAAGATGATGAAATGCAGCGCCGTGGTGTCGGCACCCGTACCGGCCGCGAGATGGGCCACCTGGCGCAGAATGGCCCGGGTGGCATGCTCGAAGTGCTCGACGGCTTCGCGCGCCAGCGCAAGGTGCTTATCCACATCAACAACACCAACCCGATCCTCGATGAAGACTCCCCCGAACGCGCCGAAGTCCAGCGCCGCGGCGTCGAAGTCGCCTTCGATGGCATGAGCATCGAGCTGTAAGGAGGCCCCGTGAGCGACGCACTGCCAATGTCACCTGCCGAATTCGAGCAGGCCCTGCGCGCCAAGGGCGCCTACTACCACATCCACCACCCCTATCACGTGGCGATGTACCAAGGCCGCGCCACCCGCGAGCAGATTCAGGGCTGGGTAGCCAACCGCTTCTACTACCAGGTCAACATCCCGATGAAGGACGCCGCGATCCTGGCCAACTGCCCGGACCGCGAGGTACGCCGTGAGTGGATCCAGCGCCTGCTCGATCATGATGGCGCGCCGGGTGAGGACGGCGGTATCGAAGCCTGGCTGCGACTGGGCCAGGCGGTCGGCCTCGACCCTGACCAGCTACGTTCCCAGGAACTGGTGCTGCCCGGCGTGCGTTTCGCCGTCGATGCCTACGTCAACTTCGCTCGCCGGGCCAGCTGGCAAGAAGCGGCCAGCAGTTCACTGACCGAACTGTTCGCCCCGCAGATCCACCAGTCCCGCCTGGACAGCTGGCCACAGCACTACCCGTGGATCGACCCGGCTGGCTACGAGTACTTCCGCACTCGCCTGGGCCAGGCCCGGCGTGATGTCGAGCACGGCCTGGCGATCACCTTGCAGCACTACACCACCCGCGCGGGCCAGGAGCGTATGCTGGAAATCCTGCAGTTCAAGCTGGATATCCTGTGGAGCATGCTGGATGCCATGAGCATGGCCTACGAGCTGAACCGCCCGCCTTACCACACCGTCACCCCGCAACGGGTCTGGCACAAGGGGATTGCCCTATGAGTTTCGACCGCAAGCAAGTGCCGAGCTGGCGCCCCGGCTACCGCTTCCAGTACGAGCCGGCGCAAAAAGGCCATGTGCTGCTGTACCCCGAAGGCATGATCAGGCTCAACGACAGCGCCGGCCTGATCGGCGGGCTGATCGACGGCAAGCGTGACGTGGCGGCGATCATCGCCGACCTCGAACAACAATTCCCTGGTGTGCCCGAAGTCGCAGACGATATCGAGCAATTCATGGAGGTGGCCCGTGCCGAACACTGGATCGTCCTCGCCTGAGGTGCCGGTCGGCCTGCCGCTATGGCTGCTGGCCGAGCTGACCTACCGCTGCCCGCTGCAATGTCCGTACTGTTCCAACCCACTGGACTTCGCTGCCCAAGGCCAGGAGCTGAGCACTGCGCAGTGGTTCAAGGTGATGGCCGAAGCCCGCGCGATGGGCGCCGCGCAGATCGGCTTTTCCGGTGGTGAGCCGCTGGTGCGCCAGGACCTCGCCGAGCTGATCGGCGAGGCCCGTCGGCTGGGCTACTACACCAACCTGATCACCTCTGGCATCGGCCTGACCGAAGCGCGCATCGCCGCCTTCAAGGAAGCCGGGCTGGACCATATCCAGATCAGCTTCCAGGCCAGTGACGAACAGGTCAACAACCTGCTGGCCGGTTCGAAGAAGGCCTTCGCGCAGAAGCTGGAAATGGCCCGCGCGGTAAAGGCCCACGGTTATCCGATGGTGCTCAACTTCGTCACCCACCGGCACAACATCGACAAGATCGACCGCATCATCGAGTTGTGCATCGCCCTTGAGGCCGACTTCGTCGAGCTTGCCACCTGCCAGTTCTACGGCTGGGCGCACCTCAACCGCCTCGGCCTGCTACCGACCCGCGCACAGCTCGAACGTGCCGAACGCATCACCAATGAGTACCGGCAGAAGCTCAAGGCCGAGGGCAGCCCGTGCAAGCTGATCTTCGTCACCCCGGATTACTACGAAGAACGCCCCAAGGCCTGCATGAACGGTTGGGGCAGCCTGTTCCTGACCATCACGCCAGACGGCACTGCCTTGCCCTGCCATGGCGCCCGGCAATTGCCGGTGCAGTTCCCCAACGTGCGCGACCATGACCTGCAGCACATCTGGTACGACTCGTTCGGCTTTAACCGCTTCCGCGGTTACGACTGGATGCCCGAGCCGTGCCGCTCGTGCGATGAGAAGGAAAAAGACTTCGGCGGCTGCCGATGCCAGGCCTTCATGCTGACCGGTGATGCCAGCAAGGCCGACCCGGTGTGCGCCAAGTCTGCTGACCACGGCATTATCCTCAAGGCCCGTGAAGAGGCGGAAACTGCCCAACTTGCCATCGAAGAGCTGACCTTCCGCAATGAGCGCAACTCCCGTGTCATCGTCCGCGGCTGACTTCAGCGCCGCCCAGGCCGTCGCCGCCGGCACCGACTTTGCCGAACTCAAGGTCGGCGACGCAGGCCTGTTCTGGAACGAGTTCCGCCCCGCCGATGGCGCCTGCCGGATCTGGCAGTGGCGTGACCACCAGGCACGTTGCCTCACGCCCGATGGCTTCAGCGCGCGCAGCCGGGTCTACGAATACGGCGGCGGCAGCTTCTGCCTGGGCGGTGACGGGCTGCTGTTCGTCAACGAAAAGGATCAACAGGTCTATACCCAGCGCCTTGAAGGCGGAGCACCCCGCGCCCTGACCGCCGAAGCCGACTGCCGCTATGGCGATGTGCAGTGGCACGACGGCAAGGTACTGGCAGTCGAAGAGCGCCATGGCGAAAGCGTCGAGCATCGTCTGGTGGCATTGACCGATACCTCTCGCGAGGTACTCGCCGAAGGGGCCGACTTCTATGCCGCGCCAACCGTCAGCGCTGACGGCCAACGCCTGGCCTGGGTCGAATGGGACCGTCCGGCACAGCCTTGGACCCTTACCCGGCTAATGTGCCGCGAGCGTGACGCCAACGGCGACTGGGGGGCAGCACGCTGTATCGCCGCCGAGCATGAATCACTGCAACAGCCGCGCTTCGACGCCGAAGGCCGCTTGTACTGTTTGTCTGACCGCAATGGCTTCTGGCAGCCCTGGGGCGAGGTCGACGGCCTCTGGCAGGCGCTGCCGGCCGAACCCGCCGACCACGCCGCCGCGCCCTGGCAACTGGGCACCAGCACCTGGCTGCCGCTAAGCCCGCAGCACTATCTGGCCACCTGGTTCGAAGGTGGTATCGGGCAGCTGGGCCTGCACGATGAAGATGGACGCATGGAACGCTTCGCCAGCGCCTACACCCGGTTCCGCAACCTGGCCATGGATGCCGGGCACCTCTATGCCATCGCGGCTTCACCGATCAGCCCGCCGGCAGTGATCGCCATTGCCCGCGCCAGCCATGAGGTCAGCGTGCTGGCCGGTGGCGCAGAAGTGCTGCCGGCAGCGCAGATCAGTTTGCCGCAATCGATCCAGTACAAGAGTGGCGACGCGTTTGCCCATGGTTTTTTCTATCCAGCCAGCGCCACCCAGGGCCCTGCCCCTTTACTGGTGTTCATCCACGGTGGCCCGACCTCGGCCTGCTACCCGGTACTCGACCCACGCATCCAGTACTGGACGCAACGCGGTTTCGCCGTTGCCGACCTGAATTACCGTGGCAGCACGGGCTATGGTCGGGAATACCGCCAGGCCCTGCACCTGCGATGGGGCCAGAGCGATGTGCAAGACGCCTGTGCCGCCGTCGAATACCTGGCTGGGCAAGGGCTGATCGACCCCGGCAAGGCCTTCATTCGCGGCGGCAGTGCCGGTGGCTATACCACGCTGTGCGCCCTGGCATTCCACGACGTGTTTCGCGCTGGAGCCAGCCTTTACGGGGTCAGTGATCCGATTGCCCTGGGCCGCGCCACGCACAAGTTCGAGGGCGACTACCTGGACTGGTTGATCGGTGACCCCCAGCAGGATGCCGAGCGCTACCGCCAACGCACCCCTCTGCTTCACGCCTCCAGGATCAAGGTGCCGGTGATCTTCTTCCAGGGCGAGCTGGATGCAGTGGTGGTGCCGGAGCAGACGCGCGCCATGCTGCAGGCATTGCAGGCCAACGGCATCGACGCCGAAGGGCATTTCTATGCCGGGGAACGGCACGGGTTCCGCAAGGCTGAGAACCTGGCGCACGCGCTGGAAGAGGAGTGGAAATTCTATTGCCGGGTGCTGCAGGACTGACACCTTGGGGCCGCCTGGGCGGCCCCCGCTTACTCAGCGCTTGGCGATGATATACACCGCATGCACGATGCCCGGGATGTAGCCCAGCAGGGTCAGCAGTATGTTCAGCCAGAACGCCCCGCCAAACCCCACCTGCAGAAACACACCCAGCGGCGGCAGGATAATGGCGATGATGATGCGAATGAAGTCCATGCGGGTCTCTCCTCAAGGGGTTACATCACAGACTAGCTACGCATCGCAGAGGTTCCACAGGCAAAAAAACGCCCCGGGCCAAATGAAACAGGCACGGGGCGATGCGCAGAAACGCCAGACGGTTCGTTGAGTTCTTGATCAGGCCGGCATTTCGCGGCGGGCCTGTAGTTGCGCATGCAGGCGGGTAAAGGCTCGGGCCAGGCGCAGGAGCATTTCATCGATATTGCCCTTGCTGACAGTCAACGCTGGCGAGAAACGCACCACATCCGCCTGTGGCGCATTCAGCAGCAAGCCCTCGTGCAAGGCTGCCTCGACCAGTTCCCTGGCGAAGCTTTCCTGCAAATGCAAGGCCCACAGCAGGCCCTGGCCACGCACTTCGCCCTGGCCATAGCGGCCAGCCAGGCGGCTCAGGCCGTCGCGCAAATGGCGGCCGCTGTCTTGCACCTGCTCGAAGAAGCCAGGTTCCAGCACGGTTTCCAGCACGGCCAGGCCGGCGGCGCTCATCAGTGAGTTGCCGTGATGGCTACCCTCCAGTTCGCCCGGCTCGGCGCAGCAGGCGGTCCCGCGGGCCAGCAAGGCAGCCAGCGGCACGCCACCACCCAAGCCCTTGCCCAGCGTGATGATGTCGGCACGCACGCCGTAGATCTGTTCTGCCAGTAACGCCCCGCAGCGGCCGATACCCGTTTGCACTTCGTCGAGAATCAGCAGAATGCCCAGTTCCCGGCAGAGCTTTTCCACGCCTTGCAGGTACTCGCGCGTAGCCGGAATCACCCCCGCCTCGCCCTGGATCGGCTCGAGCATGATCGCCACGGTGCGCGAGTCGACCTCGGCATGCAGCGCCGCCAGGTCGTTGAACGGCACCTTGCTGAACCCCGGCAGGCCCGGTTCGCAGCGGTTGCACGGCAGTGGGTCGGAAGCTGACAGCGCACCCAGGCTACGGCCATGGCAAGCCTGACTGGCGGTGATGATGTGGTAGGCGCCATTACGGTTCAGCTGGCCCCACTTGCGCGCCAGCTTGATCGCTCCCTCACAGGCCTCGGCGCCGCTGTTGAGCAGGTAGGCCTGGTCGCTGCCAGTGCTCTGGCACAAGCGGTTGACCAGCGCCAACAGGCCACGGCTGTGGTAACCCGCACCGGGGTTGATCAGCGCCTGGGCCTGGTTGCCCAGGGCTTTGACCAGCGCCGTCGGGCTGTGCCCAAGGCTGTTGACGGCACCGCCCTGGGTGAAGTCCAGGTAGGCATGCCCTTCGTTGTCCCACAACCAGGAACCCTGACCACGCACGAACACTTGCGCGGCCCGCTCGGTGCTCGGCATCAGACGCTCACGCGACAACTGCGGCGCATCCGCCACAATCGCCGGCGCACGCTTGGGCTCGGCAACTGCGGGAGCCGAACGGCGCAGGTTGAACAGGTTCATCGGGGCTCCAACCAGTCACGGAAAAAGGCAGCCAGGGATCCGGTCTTGTTGCCGACGCTGGATAATTTTGCCTTGCCTATCAAAAGTGTTTTTCAAACTCGGTAACAATGCGCTCAGCGATCGCTGTAAGCCATTGGAATACGGCGATAGACTAGGCTTCAGCGGCGCTTGCGGCCATTTCGTTTTCCCAGCTTTTTCGATAAGTGATACTTATGGATTTTCGCCAACTGCGTTATTTCGTCGCGGTGTATGAAGAGGGCCATGTCGGCCGCGCCGCCGAACGGCTGTCGCTGTCGCAACCGGCCCTGTCACAGCAGATTCGCCAGCTTGAGCACAGCCTCGACCTCAGCCTGTTCGAACGCAGCAACAAACGCCTGCTGCCGACCCTGGCCGCACACACCCTGTACAACCATGCCCTGCCGCTACTGGATGGCCTGCAGCGGGCCCATGAGGCCATGCGCAACTTCAAGGGCCAGTCCTTGCGCACCTTGGCCATCGGTGTGCTGCAGACCGTGCGGCCAAGCCTGGTGCCACAGCTGCTGGAGCGCGTGCGCAAGGCACAGCCGCATCTCGTGGTGCAAATCTATGAGCTGTCGGGGCTGGAGATCGAACGGCGGCTGCTCAATGGCAACCTCGACATTGGCATCAGCTACCTGCCACCGCGCCAGCCAGGGTTGCACGGCTCGCTGCTGTACGAAGATGAGTTGCAGGTGGTCATCCCGGACACCCACCCGTTGAAGGACTTCAAGAAAGTCTCGATCAAGCAGGCCGCCGAACTGCCCATGCTGATGCTCGGAGAGGAATTCCAGATCCGCCAGATCTGGAAGGAACAACTGGCCGCACAGGGCCGCCGACCGCAGGTGCAAGCCGAAATGAACAACATGGCCGGGATTCTCGACAGCCTGGCGCACACCTCGCTGGCGACCATTCTGCCTGGGCGGGCCAAGGATGCTGCCGAAGACGATCAGGGCTTGCTATGGAAACCGCTGAGCGAGCCACGCGTGCCGCTCAAGGTCGGCTTGGTGTTTCGCGATGCCCAGCGCCAGCAGGCCTCGGTGGAGCTGCTGCGCACGCTGCTGGAAGAGGAGACCGATGCGCGACAGCTGGGCGCCCCGCCGCTGGATGTGCTTGGCTGAAAACCTGCAGACGAAGAAAACCCCGCCGAAGCGGGGTTCTCTAGACTGTTTCCCTGTGACATCCCTATCGCCCCGCCATCCTGGCAGGAAATCCTTCGTTGTCCCTGTTCTGTCCTTTGCGCTTCCTGCGCAACGTCCATGTAGAAAGATTAACCGTGGATCCAATCTGGCACCAGTGGCGAAAAGTCACCACGTAATGTAGGAAAAGGCTTACAAGAAGTAGTCTTTCGCAAACACTTCACCCTGTCAGAACTGCTCGGCATCCAGCAGGTACAACGACTCGCTGCCTGCCTTCACCGAAGCCACCAGCGAGCTCACCCGCGGCAGCAGCCGTGCGAAGTAGAACCGCGCCGTGCCCAGCTTGGCCGAATAGAACGCCTCATCGCCCTCAGCCGCCTTGGCCGCCCGGGCCATCAGCGCCCACATGTAGGCATAGGCCACATAGCCAAAGGCATGCAGGTACTCGACCGACGCGGCACCGATCTCATTCGGGTTGCCCTTGGCCTGATCCAGCACCCATTCGGTCAGCCCATCGAGCTGATCCAGGCAGGCACCCAGCGGCCTGGTAAACTCGCCCAGCTGGCCATCCGCGCTGGCAATGAACTGGCGAATCTCGCCAGAGAACAGCCTGTAGTAGGCCCCACCGCTGGCCACCACCTTGCGCCCCATCAGGTCCAGTGCCTGGATACCATTGGTGCCTTCGTAAATCTGGGTGATACGCACATCGCGCACCAGTTGTTCCTGGCCCCACTCGCGGATGTAGCCATGGCCACCGAATACCTGCTGGCCATGCACCGTGCACTCGAGGCCGAGGTCGGTAAGGAAGGCCTTGGCCACCGGGGTCAGCAGCGCCACCAGCTCTTCGCTGCGTTTGCGCGTTGCCGGGTCTTGGCTGTACTTGGCGCTGTCGAGCTGCATCGCCACGTAGGTGGAGAAGGCACGACCGCCCTCGATCAGCGCCTTCATGGTCAGCAGCATGCGCCGCACATCGGGGTGGACGATGATCGGGTCGGCGGCCTTGTCCTTGGCTTGCGGCCCGGTCGGGGCGCGGCTCTGCAGGCGATCACGGGCGTATTCAACGGCGTTCTGGTAGGAGCGCTCGGCCGATGCCAGGCCTTGGATACCTACGCCCAGGCGTTCGTAGTTCATCATGGTGAACATCGCCGCCAAGCCCTTGTTCGGCTCGCCGACAAGGTAGCCGACCGCCTCGTCGAAGTTCATCACGCAGGTCGCCGACGCCTGGATACCCATCTTGTGCTCGATCGAGCCGCAAGTGGCCGGGTTGCGCGCGCCGAGGCTGCCGTCTTCGTTGACCAGGAACTTCGGCACCAGGAACAGCGAGATGCCTTTGGGCCCCGCAGGTGCATCCGGCAGCTTGGCCAGCACCAGGTGGATGATGTTCTCGGTCAGGTCATGCTCGCCGCCGGTGATGAAGATCTTGGTGCCACTGACCTTGTAGCTGCCGTCGGCCTGGGGCTCGGCCTTGGTGCGGATGATGCCCAGGTCGGTACCGGCATGCGGTTCGGTCAGGCACATGGAGCCGGCCCAGACACCCGCGTACATGTTAGGCAGGTACTTTTGCTTCAGCGCCTCACTGGCGTGGGCATTGATCGACAGGCAGGCGCCGGCGGTCAGCATCGGGTACAGGCCGAATGCCAGGCTCGAGGCGTTGACCATTTCCTCGACCTGGGCCGAGATCGCCTTGGGCATGCCCATGCCACCGAACTGCGGGTCACCGCCCACGCCCACCCAACCGCCTTCGGCGTAAGTGTTGTAAGCCTCGATGAAGCCGGCTGGCGTACGCACGGCCCCGTTGTCCCAGTGGCAGCCTTCTTCGTCGGCGGCCCGGCTGAGGGGGGCGATGCTCTTGCTGGTGACCTTGCCGGCTTCTTCCAGCACAGCCATGGCGGTGTCCGCGTCGACCGCCTCGGCCAGTTCGGGCAGCTGCGCCCACAACTCGGCCACATTGAAGACTTCATTCAGTACGAAGCGCATGTCGCGCAGGGGCGCTTTATAGTCAGCCATGACAACCTCTCGCTGGTCGGGTCGGGGCGGCCACACGGACCGCGGCACGGGGTTCGTAAAAAACAACCCCGGGGTTGAATCCAGTGTAACCGAACAACTTTTGCGAGACATAGGGTCATCACGCGACCGCATGGTCTATTTCGGTCACGCCATCCGCACGGCGCCACGCTGGGATTGTTGACCATAGACCATGACACAGTTACGTCCCGCCCCCTTGGCACTGTAGAGCGCCTGGTCGGCGGACTTGAGCACCTCTTCCGGGTTGCGATGATCGACCAAGCGTTCGGCGACACCGATGCTGATGGTGACCGAAACCGTGCCGCCCGCGCTGCCACTGCGGCGCTGACGCCCGGTGGAATCGTCCTGCGGGCGGCTGTTCTGGTCACGCAGGTGCATGGTGTAGTTGGCAATCATCTCGCGCACGGCTTCGACGTGCGGCACGCACTCCTCTGCCGTCTTGCCGGCGAACACCAGGGCAAATTCTTCGCCCCCGTAGCGATAGGCGCGGCCCCCACCGGTCACCTTGGACAACCGGCTGGCGACCAGCCGCAGCACTTGGTCACCGACATCGTGGCCGTGGGTATCGTTGAATTTCTTGAAGTGGTCGACGTCGGTCATCGCGATCACGTAGTTGCGACCCAGGCGTTGCATGCGCTCGTTCAGCGCACGGCGCCCCGGCAACCCGGTAAGTTCGTCACGGAAGGCCATCTGGTAGGCCTCGTGCGATACCGCAGCGGCAATCATGAGCATCACTTGGCTGCACATGATGTTCAGGGTAAACGGAAGGATGAAGGTCTTGGGCAGCATCCAGAAAATACCGACCAGGCCGATCAGCTGTGCCGCATGCAACGGCCGGGGCTCGCGCAGGTATTGCACGACCAGCAGGACGAACACCACCAGGAATACCGGGTAGACCATCTGGATCAGGCTCATCCACTGGCCATGCAGCGAGGGCCAGCGGATCTCCGCCAACCAGGCCAGCAGCGCCTGCGGGAAGCTCTGCTCCAAGGCCACGGCCACGCTGCCAACGGCGAACAGCACGGCGAAGCGGGCCAACAGGTCCTGGGCCAGGTGAGTGCGTTCCTGCCAGGCGCCGAACAGGCCGTACAGGGCAGGCAGCAACAGGCACACCAGGTGGAAGATCACGGCTGCGTCCTCGCGCACGCGGCCATTGTCACGGTAGAAATCGGTCTGCGTGTCGAGCAGGAAATAAGCGATGTACACCGTCACCATCAGGAACAGTTCACGCTGGCGGCGATACACGGCGCAGTAGGCGCCCCCCAGCAGCAGGACCAAGGTGGGAAGAACATTGAACAGGGATGTGAAGAAGACGCTGAGGTCTCTTACATAAGCCGCCGCGAGCCCAGCCAGCAGCAAAAACAGCGAAGGCAGGAAATGGCTCGCGCGAACAGCATTTAGACGAAACAAGGGCAATCTCCGACCCGGCAGATCAATAATAGCATTGTGCCTCTAGTTCATCGGCAGCACACGTGAATAGATGAATACACCGGTGGGTTAACGGCAGCGAGGGTGGAGCGCTTGAGGTTTTCTTGTAACGGGATCTTTACCGGTTGCTGAAAAAACATCACTGGCCTCCAGCGGACGCCAGTGATGCAAAGGGGAACAGCGTTACAGGTCGTTGTTGAAGGGCAGCAACGGCCCCTGCGCAGTGGAGCGACCCGAGGCACCGACGGCATTGAGCTGGAACTCGGCGTCTTGTGCTTGCCGAGAGGTGATCTGTGCGCTGGCCGGTTTTTGCCCGACCGAGTTTTCATCGCCCTTCTCACCCTGCGGCAGCACAAGGGACGGATGATCGAACGGCGCCCGCTCCCAAGCCACGCGCGGATCGGTCAGGCCGACTTCCATGAACTTGACCAATGCATCCACTTCATCCGCCGTCAGGTTCAGCGGGGTCATGTCCGGATCAAGGTTGGAGCCGTTGTGCTGGTTGACTGCCGGGTGCTCGAAGCCGCTGGTGTTGCTGGCGTCTTCGCCGCGCCGGTCGCCGCCGCGGTTGTAGAACTCCATGACCTGCTGCAGCGTTGCCCGGCTGCCGTTATGGAAGTACGGCCCGGTCAAGGCGATGTTGCGCAGGGTCGGGGTCTTGAAGGCGCCATCGACCGCGTCGCGGAAACCGACACTGGGCTTGAGCGTCGGGTCGCAGGGGACTGCTGCGCTCAGTGGCACTTCGAAGGTGCACACATCGACCTCCAGTGGGTCGGGAACATTCCCGCCTTGCAGTTGGCTGTTGTACTCACGGGTGAAGGACAAAGGATTACCCCAGGCGTCCGAGCCCCCCAATGCCAGGTCCTCGGAAGTGGGGCGCACACCGGTGTTGTAGAACCCATTGTCATAGAGTGTGGTCAGGCCGTCAGCCATGACCATGCGCTCGACGCGCTCATGCGGCTGGAACAGCAGCCTGCTGCCCGCGTTGGTCAACTCCGCCCCACCATGGCAGCTGACGCACTTGCCCTTGCCCAGGAACAGGTTCATGCCTTGCACCTGCTGGGCATTCATGGCGGTGTGGTCGCCCTGCAGGTAGGCATCCAGTGGCGCCTGGTCAGAGATCAGCGTGGATTCGTACATCTGGATCGCCAGCCCGAAGAACAGCGGGAAGTTCGCCTCCATCTGGGTATAGGGCTCGCTGCCCAGCAAGACCGGCTGCGTGGCGTTCCACAGGCGAGGCTGGAAGGCGTTCTTGATCAGTTCGCGATAGGTTGGCCGACGGGCACTGGAGACGGGGCCGAGTACCGAGTCGGTAGGCGAAATCTTTTGCCCCTTGAGCATCATGGTGTCGAGCATGCGCCGGCCAATGTCGGCGAACGTACGCCCACCACAAGACATTTCCACCGCGCTGCCGGGAGGCCCGACGGCTTGCGAAGCGGCCGAAGCATCCTTGAGAGCCAGGCGTACCTTGACCGCCGCGCCACTGGCATCCTTGGTCACGAAGATCCCAGCGTCAGGGTCGCGGTTACCGAACGGCGAGAAGCCGTTGAATACGTTGTTGGCCCGGCCATCCCAGAAGTTGCGCACGTTGAATGCCGCGTTGATCACCGACGGCGCATTGCGCCCGGTGGCGCGCCGCACGTTGATGCCGCCCACCTGGAAAATGCCATCCGGCTGCTGGGTGCACTTGTCGAAGCGCGACTGGCGGGGTTTGACAAAGTTGGCGTCGAACACACCTTGCGAGCCGATGACGTCATCGCTCGAATAGACAATCGCCGAGTTGCGGTCCAGAGGATTGGCCAGTACGTGGGTCGGGAAGTCACCCTTTTTCAACGTGTAGTTCGGGCCGCCCTTGCCACCGGAGCGGGTGGTGTAACTCGGCACGTCACCCGGAATGTCGCCTGCCGTGAACGGCTTGTTGAAGATCGACGCGACGTTGGCATTGGTATTGGCCTGGCCGGGGTTGATCTGGTTGGTGACCCGGTGATCGACACCGGCGTGGTAGTGGCATGAAGCGCAGGCGGTGGCGCCGTCACTGCCGATCGCCATGTCCCAGAACAGCGCCTTGCCCAACAGCACCACCGCCCCGCGATTGATCACGTAATCGGACATCAGGTCGACTTTGCGGCCACCTTCGGTACCGGAGGGATCCGGCGGCGTCATGCCCCGCAGTGACTGCAGGCTGGGCACATCCGGGACGACCGGTACGGTCCCGGCCGGGTCCGCAGCCCGAACGCTGGTCAAAGGAAGGCTGGCGGCGAATGTAATCGCTATCGCACAGGCCAGGCGGGGGACTCGCACGTTAATCAGATAGTCGACCATGATGGACTTCCCGACGGCTCAGGTTTTTCAGGCTGTTGGTTCGCGCAACGAAGTGCGCTTAATGCCACCATAGCTGTAACAAAGTATTTCGACACGAAACATTCAATGGTTTTTTAGACCAGTTTATTTTGTCGGCAATACCAAGAAATACTGAAATTCAAACTTCCTCAGTTCCGGTGTAAAACAGCCCCAATAGTGGGTGACATTCCCCAACTCATATTCATGAACCGTTCACAGAAATGACGAAAGCCACGGCACACAAGGGACCGGACGCTGGAAAGGCGACCAGATAGCATCTGGCAATGTATTTGCTACTTGTAGTGAACAGGGGATGAAATTAAAGAATGGGCTGAATTCGACCCATCCAAAAGTCACAGAACGATAAGCCTGCGCCTGTCGAAAAGTTGCGCTGCGCCAGCGATTGCAATTTGGAAGTGAAAGAACAGCCCGGACACCTGAAGATAAAAATAAAACAAAAAAAACGCCGCTCGGCAGGAGCGGCGTTTTCTTCAGTAACTCAACCGGGTTTAGTAACCCAGAGAGAAGTCTTCTTCCTTCATGTCCATCAGGTTGTTGGCGCCCGACAGCATGCTGGCGACGTGAGTACGGGTACGCGGCAGGATGCGCTGGAAGTAGAAGCGCGCAGTCTGCAGCTTGGCAGTGTAGAAGGCTTCTTCGCTGGTGCCGGCTGCCAGTTTTTCCGCCGCCAGGCGAGCGATGTCCGCCCAGAAGTAGGCCAGGCACGCGTAACCGGAGTACATCAGGTAATCCACCGACGCGGCGCCGACTTCCTCGCGGTCCTTCATCGCGGCCATGCCCACTTTCATGGTCAGCTCGCCCCACTCCTTGTTCAGCGCAGCCAATGGCTCGACGAACTCCTTGACCGCGTCATTACCCTCCTGCGCCTGGCAGAACTTGTGCACGATCTTGGTGAAGCCCTTGAGCGCTTCGCCCTGGGTCATCAGCACCTTGCGGCCCAGCAGGTCAAGGGCCTGGATACCGGTGGTGCCCTCGTACAGCATGGAGATGCGGCTATCGCGCACGTTCTGCTCCATGCCCCACTCGGCGATGAAGCCGTGGCCGCCGTAGATCTGCACGCCATGGTTGGCGGCCTCGAAGCCGACTTCGGTCATGAACGCCTTGGCGATCGGGGTCAGGAAGGCCAGCAGGGCATCGGCCTTCTTGCGCTCTTCCTCGTCCTGGCTGTACTTGACGATGTCCACCTGCTTGGCAGTGAAGTACACCATCGCACGGTTACCTTCAGCGAAGGCCTTCATGGTCAGCAGCATGCGACGCACGTCGGGGTGGACGATGATCGGGTCAGCGGCCTTGTCCGGCGCTTTCGGGCCGGTCAGGGAGCGCATCTGCAGGCGCTCACGGGCGTATTTCAGGCCACCCTGGAACGCCACTTCGGCATGCGCCAGGCCTTGCAGCGCAGTACCCAGGCGTGCGGTGTTCATGAAGGTGAACATGCAATTCAGGCCTTTGTTGGCCGGGCCGATCAGGTAGCCAGTGGCACCGTCGAAGTTCATCACGCAGGTAGCGTTGCCGTGGATACCCATCTTGTGTTCGATCGAGCCACAGCTCACGCCGTTGCGCTCACCCACGCCGCCTTCGGCGTTGGGCAGGAACTTCGGCACGATGAACAGCGAAATGCCTTTGGTACCCGCCGGCGCATCTGGCAGACGAGCCAGCACGATGTGGACGATGTTGTCGGCCATGTCGTGTTCACCGGCCGAAATGAAGATCTTGGTGCCGGAGACCTTGTAGCTGCCATCAGCCTGTGGCTCAGCCTTGGTGCGCAGCATGCCCAGGTCGGTACCGCAGTGTGGCTCGGTCAGGCACATGGTGCCGGTCCACTCGCCGGACACCAGCTTGGTCAGGTAGGTGTGCTGCTGCTCAGCGGTGCCGTGGGCGGAGATGGTGTTCATCGCGCCGTGGGACAGGCCTGGATACATGCCCCAGGACCAGTTCGAACCCCCGACCATTTCGCTCAGGGCCAGGCCCAGCGACTCCGGCAGGCCCTGGCCACCGTGCTCGACGTCATGCGCCAGGCTCGGCCAGCCACCTTCGACGAACTGCTGGTAGGCTTCCTTAAAACCGGTCGGCGTCTTCACGCCCGACTCGCTCCAGGTACAGCCTTCCTGATCACCGATACGGTTCAGTGGCGACAGCACCTGCTCACAGAACTTCGCGCCTTCTTCCAGGATCGCGTTGACCATGTCAGGCGTTGCGTCCTGGCAACCCGGCAGGCTCTGATAGTGCGCCTCGTAGCCGAGCAGCTCGTCGCGGACGAAACGAATATCACGCAAGGGGGCTTTGTAATCAGGCATTGCGATGAACCTCTGTGATGAGTTCGGTAGGGGACCGCTGGTACCGACCAGCTCTTGGCGGCTTTGGGTCAAACAGTTGTTTGAAACTTACGTTTAGGACAGCCCGATGTCAAGAAGGGACTATGGTGCCATTTACGCCGCGAAAGATGGCGTTTATGCCATCGCCTGAAATCTCAGGCAGAAACGACTGTGGGAGCGGGTTTACCCGCGAAAGGGCCAGCCGGGACAACAGGGGTGTCCGGACAGGCGCATTCGCGGGTAAACCCGCTCCCACAGGGTTTTGCAGGGAAGCTGGAATCAGGCGTAGGTATCGATGAACCGCCCGAGCATTTCGTCGGAAGCCTTGGCCACCTTGGCACCTAGTTCGACCTCGGTCTTGCCCAGGGCCAATTGCACGGTGCTGGTTGCCAGGTCCATTTGCTGGCTGCGGTCGACCCCACGCAGGCGCTCGGCCTGAAAGTCGCTGGACTGGCTGGTGGCGGCACGCTCGACCGAGGCATTGGCGATCTCGCCGGCGGCCTGATCGACCCGGTTCTGGCCGTTGTAGATGGCATTGAGGCCCGCGTAATACGCGGTGCTGCCGGTGATTTCCATGTCAGAACTCCAATGACGCTGGATATGAACAAGGGCAATTAAAGCAGGCCAGGCGCGAAAAGGCCCGTTTAAATCCCTAATGGCTCAGTGCCACTTGATAGGCCAAGGGCATATCCGGCCGCATTCAATCCAGCAAGTCGAGCTGCAAATGCTCTGCCACCGCATCAGCAGTAGCCTGCTTGAGCTTCGGCACCCGCCCCAGGCACGGGGCAGGTAGTCGCTCCGCCAGGCTGGCGAGGTTTTCTTCCAGCCGCGAGGTCCGCGGTTCGATGATATTCGCCACCCAGCCTGCCAGTTGCAGCCCGTCGCGGGCAATTGCCTCGGCACTGAGCAGCGCGTGGTTGATGCATCCCAGGCGCACCCCAACCACCAGAATCACCGGCAGTTTCAGGGAAATCGCCAGGTCAGAGAGGTTGGCATGGTTGGACAATGGCACGCGCCAGCCGCCTGCACCTTCGATCAAAGTGAAGTCTGCGCCCTGCCCCAGCACATGGCGCATGGCCTTTGCCAGCACAGTGACTTCCAGCGCGACATTCGCTTCCCGGGCCGCCACATGCGGGGCAATGGCCGGCTCGAAGGCAAACGGGTTGACCTCCTCGTAGGCAAGCTTGATCGAGCTTTCGTCGATCAACGCCTGGGCGTCACTGTTGCGCAGGCCTTTGGGCGTCATCGAGCAACCCGAAGCCACCGGCTTCGCGCCCAAGGTGCTCAACCCCTGCAAGCGGGCCGCATGCAGCAGCCCGGCGGCGATGGTGGTCTTGCCGACATCGGTGTCGGTCCCGGCAATGAAATAGGCCTGGCTCATGCTGCTCCTCTCATGCCTGTGGCTTGCGCAACACACCATAGACCACCTGATAGGTGGCGGGCAGCCCCTGAGGCTGGCGAAACGCTTCGTAAGCCTGCAACAGGCCTTGCATACGCGCACGGCCGGTCAGGCCGGAAGGCCGCCCGGGGTTGAGGTTGTGCGCACCGAGCGCCTTGAGTTCATGGGTCAGGCTGCGCACATCGGGGTAGTGCAGCACATGGGCCTGGCGCCGCAAGCTGACCTCGGAGAGGCCACTGGCTGCACACAGGCGCTGGTAGTCTTCAAACCTTCTGAAGCGATTGACATGCACCATGCCATCCACGGCCTGCCAGCTGGCGCGCAATTCATCGAGCGTGCCGACGCACAGGCTGCTGAACGCCAGCACCCCGCCCGGGCGCAATACTCGCCGGGCCTCATCCAGCACACTGGCGAACTGACCGCACCACTGTACCGCGAGGCTGGTGAACACCAGGTCGACACAGGCGTCACGCAGCGGCAGGCGCTCGGCATCGCCAGCCACATGGTAATGCGCCCCGCCCAGTTCGCCACGCGCGTGGCACAACATGCCTTCGGCTATATCCACAGCTACGCCGCTGGCCTGGGCAAAACGCTCGCCCAGTACCCGGCTGAAATGCCCCGTGCCACTGCCAAGGTCCAGCCAGCGCGTCGGTGCCACGTCATCCGGCAACTGCTCCAGCAGGCTCATGCCCACCGCACGCTGCAGGGCCGCAACACTGTCGTAGCTGGCTGCCGCCCGGGAGAACGAGGCGGCCACCTGGCGTTTGTCCGGCAGCGCGCCGGGCAGGGTTGGACGGGAAAGGTCAGTCATCGCCACTCTCATGCAGGAAACTCTTGATGCCCGCCGCCAGCTCCTGTGGATACTCCAGCAGGAAGGCGTGGGAACTGTCTTCGACCAGGCCGACTTCCACATCGGGCAGCAGCTCGCTCAGCGCTTTGGCCACCTCGGCCGGCACCAGCGCATCGCTGCCGGCGAACAGGTGCAATTGCGGGCCGCCATAGGCCTGCAGGGCCTCACGGGTATCGAGTTTGGCCAGCACTTCAAGGCCGGTGGCCAGGTACAGCGGATCGGTGTCCGGCACACCGATACCCAATTGGCGCAGCAGCGTGCGAGGTTGCAAGGCACCGTCGCTGCACAGGGTGCGGAAACGCTTGAGGGTCACCGACGTGTGGCTGCGGCAACCATCGAGAAAGGTGCCGAAGGTATCCTCGGCCATGCCATGGGGCCAATCGGCGCGGGCCACGAAACTGGGGTTGCTGCCCAACGTCAGCAGGCCGCAGCAGTGGTCGCCACGCTTGCGCGCCAGTTCGCTGGCGAGCATGCCGCCGAGCGACCAGCCACCCAGCCAGGTGTCGCTGGGCACCTTGCGATCAAGGTAGTCCACCCAGGCTTGTACGTCGGCATCAGGCAGTTCCGGCAGGGGCATCAATTCGACCTGCAGGCGTGCGTCCTGGGCCCGCAGGCTGGCGGCGAGCGGCTCGAGGGCAGCAGTGCCCAGCCCCCAACCGGGAAAAAGGAACAAACGGTTACGCATCGGCGGCCTCCAGCTGTGGATAACACTCGGCCAATGCATTCAACAATAGCTGCACCTGCGCCTCGCTGTGCGGCGCGCTCAGGGTGACCCGCAGGCGGGCACTGCCAGCAGGCACCGTTGGCGGGCGAATGGCGGTCACCAGCAGGCCGCGGTCACGCAGCATGCGCGACAGCTTGAGGGCCTGGGCACTGTCGCCGATCAAAATCGGCTGGATCGGCGTCGGGCTGTCCATCAGTTGCAGGCCAATTTGCGAAGCCCCCTGGCGGAACTGGCGGATCAGCGCAGCCAGGTGCTCGCGGTGCCAGGTTTCACGGCGCAGCAGTTCCAGGCTCTTGAGCGTGGCGCAGGCCAGCGCTGGCGGCTGACTGGTGGTGTAGATGTAGGGCCGGGCGAACTGCACCAAGGCTTCGATCAGCTCTTCACTGCCTGCGACGAAAGCGCCAGCCGTGCCGCAGGCCTTGCCCAGCGTGCCGATCAGCACAGGTACATCATCGATGCCTAAACCGAAGTGCTCGACGATTCCGCCGCCCTGCTCACCCAACGTACCCAGGCCATGGGCATCGTCGACCATCAGCCAGGCGCCGCGGGCGCGGGCCACAGTGGCCAGGGCCGGCAGATCGGCGAGGTCGCCATCCATGCTGAAAACACCGTCGGTGACCACCAACGTGTTTCCAGTTGCCTTGTCCAGGCGGTTGGCCAGGCTGGCAGCGTCGTTGTGCAAGTAGCGGCTGAACCGGGCGCCACTGAGCAATCCACCGTCGAGCAGCGACGCGTGGTTCAGGCGGTCCTGCAATACGCTGTCGCCCTGCCCCACCAGCGCGGTGATGGCGCCCAGGTTGGCCATGTAGCCCGTAGAAAACAGCAGCGCCCGTGGGCGACCGGTCAGTTCGGCCAGCGCCTCTTCGACAGCATGGTGCGGCGAACTATGGCCGATCACCAGGTGCGAGGCGCCACCGCCGACACCCCAGCGCTCGGCGCCCGCTTGCCAGGCGGCGATCACTTCAGGGTGGTTGGCCAGCCCCAGGTAGTCATTGCTGCAGAAGGCCAGCAGGCGTTGGCCATCGACCACCACTTCCGGCCCCTGCGGGCTTTCCAGCAATGGCCGCTGCCGATACAGGTCTGCGGCACGCCGTTCGGCCAGGCGCGCCGCCAGGTCGAAAGCCATCTCAGGCAGACGCGGCGTCGTAGAACAGCTCACTGCTGCGTTGCTCGACCAAGGCCTGTTCGATGGCCGCCTGGTGCACTTCGTCGGCATGCTCTTCGCGGGCTTCAGGCTGGATACCCAGGCGAGCGAACAGCTGCATGTCTTTGTCGGCCTGCGGGTTGGCGGTGGTCAGCAGTTTCTCGCCGTAGAAGATCGAGTTGGCGCCCGCCATGAAGGCCAGGGCCTGCATCTGCTCGTTCATCTGCTCGCGGCCGGCGGACAGGCGCACGTGCGACTTCGGCATGAGAATCCGAGCCACTGCCAGCATGCGGATGAAGTCGAACGGGTCTACATCCTCTTCATCGGCCAGCGGGGTACCGGCGACCTTGACCAGCATGTTGATCGGCACCGATTCCGGGTGCTCGGGCAGGTTGGCCAGCTGGATCAGCAGGCCGGCGCGGTCGTCCAGCGACTCGCCCATACCGAGGATGCCGCCAGAGCAGATCTTCATGCCGGCATCGCGCACGTAGGCCAGGGTCTGCAGGCGCTCGCTGTAGGTACGGGTAGTGATGATGCTGCCGTAGAACTCAGGCGAGGTGTCGAGGTTGTGGTTGTAGTAGTCCAGGCCGGCCTCGGCCAGGGCCAGGGTCTGATCCTGGTCGAGCTTGCCGAGGGTCATGCAGGTTTCCAGGCCCATGGCCTTCACGCCTTTGACCATCTCCAGCACGTAGGGCATGTCCTTGGCCGACGGGTGCTTCCAGGCCGCGCCCATGCAGAAGCGGGTGGAGCCGATGGCTTTGGCGCGAGCCGCTTCCTCGAGCACCTTCTGCACTTCCATCAGCTTTTGTTTTTCCAGCCCGGTGTTGTAGTGGCCGGACTGCGGACAATATTTGCAATCCTCCGGACAGGCACCGGTCTTGATCGACAGCAGCGTCGAAACCTGTACGCGGTTGGGGTCGAAATGCGCGCGGTGCACGGTCTGCGCCTGGAACAGCAGGTCATTGAAAGGCTGCTGGAACAGTGCCTTGACTTCAGGCAGGGACCAATCGTGACGTGTTGTTGCAGTTGTGCTGGCGCTCATCGGCGTTTCCTTGTTTAGGCTGTAACTGGCGCCGAGGTACAAGTGCCCGCCAGCGCATCACGGATAGCTCGCATACTCATGGATGGCCTATGAACTGTCAACCTTGGTTAAAAGCACTGGTTTACAACTGTACAAATATTAATCATATCTGTTTGCTATGCGGCGAACTTGCCGAACAGCATTACCCGTTGTGCGCCGCCTGCGAGCAGGAACTGCCCTGGCTCGATGAGTATTGCCTGCGCTGTGCCCTGCCATTGCCGATGGCCGGCCTGATCTGCGCCCAGTGCAGTCGCCGCCCGCCAGCTTTTCAGCAGGCCATAGCGCCCTGGCACTATGGGTTCCCGCTGGACACGCTGATCAGCCGCTTCAAGCACAACAGCCAATGGCCGCTGGGGCGCCTGATGGCCGAACTGCTGGGCCTCCACATGCACCATCGCTATCAGGAAGGCCTGCCCAGGCCAGACCTGTTGTTGCCTGTACCGCTGGCCCGACGCCGGCTGCGCGAGCGCGGCTTCAACCAGGCCGGCATGCTCGGGCGCTGGCTGTCCAGGGCACTGGCGATCGAATGTGATGAACGTCTGTTGCTGCGCACGCGTGAAACACCGGCACAGCAGAGCCTGGACGCCCGTGCTCGCCGGCGTAATTTGCGCCAGGCGTTCGCGCTGTCCAGCGAGGCAGCAATCGAGGGCCGCCACGTTGCCGTGATCGATGATGTCATGACCACCGGAGCCACCGCGCAGGCCATTGCGCAGCTGTTGCACCTGGCAGGTGCGCGCAGGATCGATGTGTATTGCCTGGCACGCACGGCAAAACCGGGGCAAGCTTGACGGGTCATCACCCGATAGGCCGCCCCATGTCCCTGCCCGCCCTCCTCACCCAGCATATTGCACGCCGTCCGCAGCGCATCAGCCTGCTCCAGCACATTGCCGAACAAGGCTCGATCACCCGCGCGGCCAAGGCTGCCGGCATCAGCTACAAGGCTGCCTGGGATGCGATAGATGAACTCAACAACCTGGCCAGCAAGCCCTTGGTCGAGCGCAGCACGGGCGGGCGTGGCGGTGGCGGCGCAAGGCTGTCCATGGAAGGCGAGCGGGTGCTGCGCCTGTATCAGAAAGTGCAGGCACTGCAGGCACAGATTCTCGACGCAGCGGAAGAGTCCAGCGACCTGGATCTGCTCGGGCGCCTGATGTTGCGCACCAGTGCACGCAACCAGCTGCAGGGGCAGGTCAGCGGTTTGCGCAGGGAGGGCCGGCATGATCGGGTCAGCCTGGCATTGGGCGGCGGGCTGGAGATCGATGCACTGATTACCCCTGACAGCACGGCGCGGCTGGAGCTGACATTGGGGACCACGGTGGTGGCGCTGCTCAAGGCCGGGTGGGTGCAGTTGCTGGCAGCAGGGGATGAGGCGGATGCGGGTAGCAATGTGCTGAACGCCACCGTCGAAGCGGTGCTGGCGGATGCGCAGGGGGACAGCGAGGTGCGGTTGGCGCTGGGCAATGGGCAGACGTTGTGTGCCTTTGCCGAAGCGGATTGGCTGGGCGAGCAGTCGGTCAGTGAAGGATGCCAGGTACGCGTACAGTTTCATCCTTCCCATGTGTTGCTTGGGGTACCGGTTTAACCTGCGCCGGCCTCTTCGCAGGTACTGCATCCTGTTCAAGTGTTGTACGAATTCTGTGGGATCGGGTTTACCCGCGACAGGGCCCGTACCGGCAACATCTGGGCAGGCCTTGGAATGGGTTACCATGCCAGCATGCCGCCCACCCCCGGAGCCACCATGTCCCACCCCTTCGACACCCTCACCCCCGACCTGGTCCTGGACGCCGTGGAAAGCCTGGGCTTTCTCAGCGATGCCAGGGTCCTGGCGCTGAACAGCTATGAGAATCGCGTCTATCAGGTGGGCATCGAGGATTCGCAACCGTTGATCGCCAAGTTCTACCGCCCCGGGCGCTGGAGCGATGCGGCGATTCTCGAAGAGCACCAGTTCACCGCCGAACTGGCCGCCTGCGAAGTGCCCGTGGTCGCGCCGTTGCAACACCACGGCCAGACCCTGTTCGAGCACAAAGGCTTCCGCTTCACGCTGTTCCCGCGCCGAGGCGGCCATGCACCGGAACCCGGCAACCTCGACCAGCTCTACCGCCTCGGCCAGTTGCTTGGCCGCCTGCACGCGGTAGGGGCTGCGCGCCCGTTCGCACACCGCGAAGCGCTGGCTGTGGACAACTTCGGCCATGCCTCGCTGAACACCCTGCTCGACGGTGGTTTTGTCCCCAGGGACTTGCTGCCGGCTTTCGAGTCCGTGGCCCGGGATCTGCTCAAGCGGGTCGAGGATGTCTTTGCCCGCACCCCGCATCAGGTCATCCGCCTGCATGGCGACCTGCACCCCGGCAACCTGATGCACCGCGACGAGGTGTATCACGTGGTCGACCTGGACGACTGCCGCATGGGCCCCGCTGTGCAGGACCTGTGGATGATGCTCGCCGGCAGCCGTGAGGAACGCCTTGGGCAGTTGGCCGAACTGATCGACGGCTACAACGAGTTCCACGATTTCGACCCGCGCGAACTGGCCCTCATCGAACCGCTTCGCGCCCTGCGCCAGCTGCATTACAGCGCCTGGCTGGCGCGGCGCTGGGACGACCCGGCGTTCCCGCCGAGCTTTCCGTGGTTCGGCCAGCCGCGTTACTGGGGGGACCAGATCCTCGCCTTGCGCGAGCAATTGGCGGCACTGGATGAACAACCGCTGAAATTGTTCTAGAAGCCAGCGCGCCTCTGTCTACAATAGGCGTCGCTTTATTGAGCAAGGACTCTCCATGCACGCTGCAAACCCGCGCCGCGGGTATCTCCTGGGCCTAGGTGCCTACATCATCTGGGGCTTGTTCCCGCTGTACTTCAAAGCTATCCAGAGCGTTCCGGCGGTTGAGATCATCGTCCACCGGGTGCTCTGGTCGGCCCTGTTCGGTTCATTGCTGTTGCTGGTGTGGAAGCACCCCGGCTGGTGGCGCGAGCTGCGTGATAACCCGCGCCGGCTGGCTATCCTGGCCCTGAGCGGGACATTGATCGCCGCCAACTGGCTGACCTATGTCTGGTCGGTGAACAACGGTCGCATGCTCGAAGCCAGCCTGGGTTACTACATCAACCCCTTGATCAATGTGCTGCTGGGCATGCTGCTGCTCGGCGAGCGCCTGCGCCGCCTGCAATGGCTGGCGGTGGCCATGGCGGCGGTGGGCGTAGCGCAGCAGGTCTGGCAAGTCGGCAGCCTGCCATGGGTGTCGCTGGCGCTGGCCCTGAGCTTTGGCTTCTATGGCCTGATTCGCAAACAGGCACCGGTGGCGGCGCTGCCCGGCCTGGTAGTGGAAACCTGGATGCTGGTACCGCTGGCACTGGGCTGGTTGCTGCTGCATCCGACAGCGATGAGCGCACAAGCTGACTTTTACGCCAGCAGCGAGGCGCTGTGGCTGATGGCGGCAGGGCCGGTGACACTGGTGCCGCTGGTGTGCTTCAACGCGGCAGCGCGGCATTTGCCCTATACCACCTTGGGCTTTCTCCAGTACCTGGCGCCGACCTTGGTGCTGCTGCAAGCGGTGCTGCTGTTCGATGAGCAGCTGTCGTCGAGCAGCTTGCTAGCGTTCATCTTCATCTGGGCGGGGTTGGCGGTGTACAGCGTCGACGCCTGGCTGAACTTGCGCAAGCGCGCCTGATCAAAAAACGATCAAAATTGTGCAGGCCACGCCGCTCGTGGCCTGCATCAACATCTCCAAAGGTTATCCACACCCTCGTCCCCGCGCTTTGTGCACAAGCGGCTGATTTATGTACGTTTTTTGATCAAACCTCGGAAAGCCTTGCCGTTCCTGGGCTGGAGAGCTGCGCCCCCAGCTTATCCACAGGGCCGTCCCCGTGAAATCGGGATAACCCGATCACTCTTCCGGCCGTAACTTCAACTCCACCATCAGGTCGTCCGCCAGGCTCTCCAGCTTCTGTTGCAGCTCATCCAGCGACAGGGTCAACGGCAGCGCCAACAGCGCGTCGGCATGGAACAACGGCTCACTGCTCATCGGCGCTGGCCGCACTTCGGTGGTGAAGCGCTCCAGGTTCACCCCCTGGTCCGCCAGCAGGCGGGTGATATCGCGCACGATGCCCGGGCGGTCATTGCCTACCAGTTCCATGGCGATCGGTTTCCAGGTACATGACGGTTCGATGCCGCTCTCGGCAATGAGCACGCGAATGTCGTATTGACCCAGCGCCTGCAACGACTTCACCAGTTCGTCGTAGTTTTCCGCCGGTACCGCCACCCGCAGGATCCCGGCGAACTGCCCGGCCATCCGCGACATGCGGCTCTCCAGCCAGTTGCCGTTATGGTCGGCGATGCACTGGGCAATGCGCTCGACCTGGCCGGCCTTGTCCGGGGCAATCACGGTCAGTACAAGATGATCCACAGGCCCTTCCTCGGTGTCGGGCCGCCCAAAGGCGGCGTAAATACGGGGGATCGACTCAGTATAGGCAAGGCGCGGCAACCTGCCGCAGGGCAATCGGCATGACAAATCGTGTACTGTTTCAAGATTTATCTGGAACAATCCACCCGTTTTTTGCGAACATACGTTCTCCCAGCGTGACCATACGCGACCAACCGGTCGCATAACGGCGCTTTTAGTCTGATTTTGCCTCGTCTACTGCTTCATGTAGTATCCCGTGGCGCGGACTACAAAACGTCGTTTGGATGTCTGCCAAGGCGCCTGTGAAAATACGCACACTGTCTGCCAGCCCGTCTGGCAGGCCGCACCCAGCCGCGCTCGTGCCATCCGACGAGGGCAAGCACTGGAACGTGTTTAGAGAAGCGCTACAGGCTTAATACAGAAGAGCGAAATAGCTGAGCAGAGTGAGGCAAGCAATGACTGGATACGTTCAAGTCGGTGGCCTTCAGGTCGCCAAGGTCCTGTACGACTTCGTGAATAACGAAGCCATTCCGGGGACCGGCATCGTCGCCGAGCAGTTCTGGGCCGGTGCAGAGAAGATCATCAATGACCTCGCTCCAAAGAACAAAGCCCTGCTCGCCAAGCGCGACGAGCTGCAAGCCAGGATCGACGCCTGGCACCAGGCACGCCAAGGCCAGGCGCACGACGCCGTAGCCTACAAAGCATTCCTCCAGGAAATCGGCTACCTGCTGCCACAAGCCGACGATTTCCAGGCCACCACCCAGAACGTGGACGAAGATATCGCTCACATGGCTGGCCCGCAGCTGGTCGTTCCGGTGATGAACGCCCGCTTCGCCCTGAACGCCGCCAACGCCCGTTGGGGTTCGCTGTACGATGCCCTGTACGGCACCGACGCCATCAGCGATGAAGGCGGCGCCGAGAAAGGCCAGGGTTACAACAAGCGCCGCGGCGACAAGGTCATTGCCTTCGCCCGCGCCTTCCTCGACGAAGCCGCGCCACTGGCTGCCGGTTCGCACGTTGACTCCACCGGCTACCGCATTGAAGGCGGCAAGCTGGTCGTCACCCTCAAAGGCGGCAGCAACAGCGGCCTGCGTGATGATGCCCAACTGGTCGGTTTCCATGGCGACGCCAAGGCACCGACCGCTGTGCTGCTCAAGCACAACGGCCTGCACTTCGAAATCCAGGTCGACGCCAGCACGCCAGTCGGCAGCACCGATGCCGCCGGCGTCAAAGACATCCTGATGGAATCGGCACTGACCACCATCATGGACTGCGAAGACTCGGTCGCCGCCGTGGATGCCGACGACAAGGTCATCGTCTACCGCAACTGGCTGGGCCTGATGAAAGGCGACCTGGCCGAAAGCGTGAGCAAAGGTGGCAAGACCTTCACCCGCACCATGAACCCGGACCGCGAATACGCCGCGCCCAACGGCGGCAGCGTAACCCTGCACGGCCGTTCGCTGCTGTTCGTGCGTAACGTCGGTCACCTGATGACCAACCCGGCAATCCTCGATGCCCAGGGCAACGAAATCCCTGAAGGCATCCAGGACGGCCTGTTCACCAACCTGATCGCCCTGCACAACCTCAACGGCAACACCAGCCGCAAGAACACCCGCACCGGCAGCGTGTACATCGTCAAGCCGAAGATGCACGGCCCGGAAGAAGTCGCCTTCGCCGCCGAGATCTTCAGCCGCGTCGAAGACCTGCTGGGCATGAAGCGCAACACCGTGAAGGTCGGCATCATGGACGAGGAACGCCGTACCACGGTCAACCTGAAGTCCTGCATCAAGGCGGCCGCCGAGCGCGTGGTGTTCATCAACACCGGCTTCCTCGACCGTACCGGTGACGAAATCCACACCTCGATGGAAGCCGGCGCAGTGGTGCGCAAGGGCGCCATGAAGAACGAGAAGTGGATCGGCGCCTACGAGAACAACAACGTCGACGTCGGCCTGGCCACTGGCCTGCAAGGCCGTGCGCAGATCGGCAAGGGCATGTGGGCCATGCCTGACCTGATGGCCGCCATGCTCGAGCAGAAGATCGCTCACCCACTGGCCGGCGCCAACACCGCCTGGGTACCGTCGCCAACCGCCGCCACCCTGCACGCCCTGCATTACCACAAGGTCGACGTGCAGGCGCGTCAGCGCGAGCTGGCTTCGCGCACCCCGGCTTCGGTCGACGACATCCTGACCATCCCGCTGGCGGCCGACACCAACTGGTCGGCTGAAGAGATCCGCAACGAGCTGGACAACAACGCCCAGGGCATCCTCGGCTATGTCGTGCGCTGGATCGACCAGGGTGTGGGTTGCTCGAAGGTTCCGGACATCAACGATGTCGGCCTGATGGAAGACCGCGCCACCCTGCGCATCTCGGCCCAGCTGCTGGCCAACTGGCTGCGCCATGGCGTGGTCAGCCAGGAGCAGGTGCTGGAAAGCCTCAAGCGCATGGCTGCAGTGGTCGACAAGCAGAACGCCGGTGACGCCCTGTACCGCCCGATGGCGCCGAATTTCGACGACAACATCGCGTTCCAGGCGGCGATCGAGCTGGTCATCGAAGGTGCCAGGCAGCCGAACGGCTACACCGAGCCAGTGCTGCACCGCCGCCGTCGCGAGTTCAAGGCGCGTAACGGGCTGTAAGTAATACCTGCGCCCGGGGCTGCTTGGCGGCCCCGGGCCAGTACTAGCCGATCTTCAGTTCTTTCTTCACCAACCCCAGCAGTTTCTCCAGATCCACCGGCTTCAGCAGAAAATCCACCACCCCCAGGTGCATCACGTCCACCGCCTCCTCCACATCGGTGTCGCCCGACACCACGATGATCGACAATGCTGCCCGTTCCGATTCGCGGATCTGCCGTATCAGGTCCAGGCCATTGCAGGGCTGCATCCGCAGGTCGGTGATCAACAGCGCAATGCGCGGCTCGTAATGCAGCTTGAACATCGCTTCCTCTACGCCGTCAGCGGTCATGCATTCGATACCCCAGCTTTTCAGGTACCACTTCAGCGCATCGCTGTTGACCGGGTCGTCATCGACGATCAACACCACCGGGCTGTGCGCAAGGGGCGCACTGAGCACGGCCAGGGCCTCGCGTTCGGCGTCACTCAGGATGTCGTCATGCTCAGCCATGTTCATCTCGTCAAAAAAAAACCGCTCAAGGGTTATGACCACGAAAGCTACGTAACCCGGCTCACCTTTCGTCGGCGCTTTGACAGCCATGGTTCACTAGACTTACGTCCAATGGGCACCACCCCGCTGCCAGCCGACCATGGGGGCCGAGAACAACAAGGCCGGCACCTATATATAGATATATATAGTTCGGCGTAGCGATACGGTCAGTGTCATGAGCAAAAAGGACGCCTACAGTCAGGCGGGTAGAACGGCAGTACTACAGAACATCCAGGGCACCCTGCAGTTCCTGCAGCGTTTCCCGCCGTTCAACCAGATGGAGCAGAGCCACCTGGCCTTTCTGGTGGAACAATGCCAGCTGCGCTTCTATGCCAGCGGCGAAAGCATCATCAAACCCACGGATGGCCCCGTCGAGCACTTTTACATCGTCAAGCAAGGCCGTGTGGTAGGCGAGCGCCAGCACCTGGTCAAGCCCGGGGTGGAAACCACCTTCGAGATCACTGGCGGTGAATGCTTCCCGCTGGCGGCGCTGCTCGGCGAGCGTGCCACGCGCACCGAACACCTGGCGGGTGAAGACACCTTCTGCCTGCAGTTGAACAAGGCCGCGTTCATCCGCGTGTTCTCGATGTCGGATGTGTTTCGAGACTTTGCACTGCGCGGTGTCAGCAGCCTGCTCGACCAAGTCAACCAGCAGGTACGCCAACGTGCAGTGGAAACCCTTGGCACCCAGTACTCGCTGAATACCCCGCTGGGCGAACTGGCCATGCGACACCCGGTGGTCTGCGCACCGGATACACCGCTGCGCGAGGCGGTGCGGCTGATGCATGAACAGCAGGTGGGCAGCATCGTCGTGATCGACCCGCAGCGCTACCCGATCGGCATCTTCACCCTTCGCGACTTGCGCCAGGTGGTGGCCGCCGCCGATGCCGAGCTCGCTGCACCGATCGAACGGCACATGACAGCGAGGCCCTTTTACCTCAGCCCCCAGGCCAGCGCCTTCGATGCCGCCATGGCGATGACCGAACGGCACATCGCCCATGTCTGTCTGGTGGAAAACCTGCGGCTGTGTGGCGTGGTTTCCGAGCGTGACCTGTTTTCGTTGCAGCGGGTCGACCTGGTACACCTGGCGCGTACTATCCGCCACGCGCCACGCCTTGATTCGCTGGTACAAATGCGCGGCGAGATCGGCCAACTGGTCGAGCGCATGCTCGCTCACGGCGCCTCCTCGACCCAGATCACCCAGATCATCACGCTGCTCAACGACCACACGGTATGCCGGGTGATCGAGCTGGCCATAGCCGAACGCGGCGACCCCGGCGTGCCGTTCAGCTGGCTGTGCTTCGGCAGCGAAGGGCGCCGCGAGCAGACCCTGCATACCGACCAGGACAATGGCATCCTCTTCGAGGCCGCCGACGACGCCCAAGCCGAGATCATTCGTGCACGCTTGCTGCCCTTGGCGCAGTACATCAACCAGTGCCTGGCCCAGTGCGGTTTCACCCTGTGCAAGGGCAACGTCATGGCCGGCAACCCCGAGTTGTGCCTGTCACGTGCCCAGTGGGCGCGGCGCTTTGCCGGTTTTGTGCGCGAAGCCAGCCCAGAGAACCTGCTGGGTTCGAGCATCTACTTCGACCTGCGCGTGGTCTGGGGCGATGAACAGGGCTGTGAACAGCTGCGTCGGCAGCTGCTGGAGCAGGTGGCGGACAACCGCATCTTCCAGCGCATGCTGGCCGATAACGCGCTGCGCCAGCGTCCACCCGTGGGCCGCCTGCGCGAATTCGTGCTGACCCGCCAGGGCAATGACAAGGCCGCCACACTAGACCTCAAGGTCCAGGGCCTGACCCCCTTCGTCGACGGTGCCCGGCTGCTGGCCCTGGCCAATGGCATTGGTGCTTGCAACACCCTCGAGCGCCTGCGTCAGCTGGTCGACAAAGGGGTCATCGAAGCGCTCGATGGCGCGGCTTATGAAGAGGCCTACCACTTCATCCAGCAAACCCGCATGCAGCAGCACCAGCGCCAGACCCGCGACAACCTGCCCTACTCCAACCGCCTCGATCCAGACAGCCTCAACCATCTGGACCGGCGCATCCTGCGCGAATCCCTGCGCCAGGCCCAGCGCCTGCAGAGCAGCCTGGCGCTGCGGTATCAGTTGTGAGCCTGTTCGCCTGGCTGCGCCCCGCGGCCCCACTGCTGGACGACGCCTTGCGCCAGCGCTTGGCCCGGCTGCCCAAGGCACGGCCGTTGGGGGTGTGCTCGTTGCGCGAGCAGCGCTGGGTCGTGCTTGATCTGGAAACCAGTGGCCTGAACCCCCATCGCGACCTCGTGCTGTCGATCGGCGCGGTGGCCATCGAAGACGGGGCCATCGATTTCGCCCAGCAATTCGAACGCACCCTGCACCGCCCTGAGCAGAAAACCAACGCCAGCGTGCTGATCCACGGCCTCGGGCCGAGCGCCCTGGCGGCTGGCTGCGACCCGGCCGAGGCTTTGCTCGACCTGCTCGAGTTCGTGGGCGACAGCCCGGTGCTGGCGTTCCATGCGCCGTTCGACCAGCGCATGCTTGCCCGGGCCTTGAAAGAAAGCCTCGGCTATCGCTTGCAGTTGCCTTTCCTCGACGTTGCGGAACTGGCGCCGATGCTCAACCCCGACACCGTATTGCGCGAAGCCGGGCTGGACGACTGGGTGGCGCGCTTCGGCCTGCAGGTAGATGAGCGTCACCATGCCAGCGCCGATGCGCAGGTCACGGCTGAGCTGGCGTTGATCCTGTTCAGCCAGGCCCGGCGCCAGCAGCTCGACAGCCCATTGCAACTCGAACAGCGGCTGGCCAGCTGGCGCCGGCGCAAAGCGCATCACCACGGTCTTTGATGATGGCAATCCGATAAGCGTCCATTGCACCCCACCCCCCGCCTCTGTAACAATCGCGAATAATTATCGTTAGTTAATGCATTCGTTCCGGGGGACGCTGCATGTCTGCTGCCCACAGCCCACACGCCGAACTGGTCGGCTCGCTGTACCGCGACCATCGCGGCTGGCTGCTTGCCTGGCTGCAGCGCAACATGGCCTGTCGCCAGCGCGCCGAAGACCTGAGCCAGGACACTTTCGTGCGCCTGCTCGGCCGCGACCAGCTGGACACCCCGCGCGAACCGCGCGCCTTCCTTGCCGCCGTGGCCAAGGGCCTGATGTTCGACCACTTCCGCCGTGCGGCGCTGGAGCAGGCCTACCTCGCGGAGCTTGCGTTGATGCCCGAAGCGGAACAGCCCTCCCCGGAAACCCAGCAACTGATCCTCGAGGACCTCAAGGCCATCGACCGCCTGCTCGGCAAGTTGTCGAGCAAGGCCCGTGCAGCCTTCCTGCACAACCGCCTGGATGGCATGGGCCACGCCGAAATCGCCGAACGCCTGGGCGTTTCGGTGTCGCGCGTGCGCCAGTACATCGCCCAGGGCATGCGCCAGTGCTACGTGGCCCTGTACGGGGAGCCCAGGTGAACAACACACCGGTTTCGTCGCGCGTGCTGGAAGCCGCCATCGCCTGGAAAATGAGCCTGGACGATGGCAGCGGCACGCCTGACCAGCGCAACGAATTCATCCGCTGGCATGCCGCCAGCGAGGAACATGCCCGTGCCTGGCGCCAGCTCGGCGCGCTCGACCAGCGCGTCAGCGCCGCTGCCGGCCCGGCTCGCCAGGCCCTGCTGCAATCGCGCGCCAGCCTGCGCCGCCGGATAGGCAAGGCCGGCGGAGGGCTGGCCGGCCTGTTCCTGCTCGGTGCCCTGCTGGCCGGCGTCGGCACATCGTCGCTGGCACCCAGTTACTGGCTCGCTGACCAGCGCACCGCCACCGGTGAACTGCGTACCCTGCGTCTGGCCGACGGCACGTTGCTGAGCCTCAATAGCCACACCGCCGTGGATATCGACTACGACGGCGACCAGCGCGTGCTGGTGCTGCATCAAGGCGAAATTTCGGTGGAAACCGGCCACGACGATCCTCGGCCGTTACTGGTACGTACCGACGATGGCCGCCTGCGCCCGCTGGGCACGCGCTTCCAGGTGCGCCGTGAAGACCATGGCACGCGCCTTGAAGTCTTGCAGTCGTCAGTAGCCGCCATGCCGCACAACAGCGGCGACGAGCTGGTCCTGCACGAAGGCCAGCAAGTGCTGATGAACACCAACGGCCTCGGCCAGATAGGCACGGTGCCAGCCGGGGCCGATGCCTGGACCCGCGGCATGCTGGTGGTCGACAACATGCGCCTGGCCGACCTGCTGAAACAGCTGGGCCGCTACCGCAGCGGTCACCTGGGCGTGGCCGATGAAGTGGCCGACCTGCGCGTGACCGGCAGCTTCCCGCTGACCAACACCGACCTGGCCCTGGCTTCGCTCGTGCCGGCGCTACCGGTGAAGATCGAGCGGCATACGCCGTGGTGGGTGACCGTAGTTCCCAAGTAAACCTGTACGGGCCTCTTCACGGGTAAACCCGCTCCCACAGCAATCTCACCGTCCTTGAAACAGGGACGGTCCTTGTGGGAGCGGGCGAGCCCGCGAAAGGGCCGGTGCAGGTGAAAGCCAGATCCTGATAATTCTCACTTTTTTTCCGATTCCCCCTGTCACTTCTGAAATCTCGCTCGGCAAGGAAGCAGTAAGCACTTATCCGTCGAGGAACCGCTGCATGTCCCGTGCCGTTGATCGTATCCTGCGCCCCAGCCTGATGGCCCTGGCCATCGCCGTGGCCGCGCCCTTGTCCAGCACCGCCCTGCTTGCCGCCGAGCAGTCGGCACCACGCACCTACAACCTGCCCGCTGCGCCGCTGGCCACGACGCTGAACCAGATCGCCAGCCAGTCGGGCATCGCCCTGGCCATCGACCCGGCGCTGGTCAGCGGCCGTACCTCGGCGCCGGTCAACGGTCAATACAATGGCCTCGGCGCCCTGCAAGCCGCGCTGCAGGGCACCGGCCTGCAACTGCAGCAAAGCAGCGTGGGCAGCTACAGCCTGGTCGCCGTGCCGGATGGCGCCCTGGCCCTGCCGGAAACCACCGTGAATGCCGCCAGCGCGTCCGAGAGCGCCTGGGGCCCGGTCGACGGTTACCTGGCCAAGCGCACTGCAGCGGGAACCAAGACCGACACCGCGCTGGTCGAAGTGCCGCGGTCGATCTCCGTGGCCACCCGTCAGCAAATGAGTGACCGTGGCGTGCACAGCCTCGACGATGCCGTGAAATACATGCCGGGCATCGTCTCCGCCAGCTTCGGCAGCGACACCCGTTACGACTGGATGCGGGTGCGCGGCTTCGAGCCGACCCAGTTTCTCGACGGCCTGCCACTGCCACGCGGCGTATATGCCAACCCGAAGGCCGAAACCTGGAATCTCGACCGCCTGGCGCTGTTGCGTGGCCCGGCGTCCTCGCTGTATGGCCAGACCCCACCCGGCGGCCTGCTGGACATGGTCAGCCGCCGCCCGCAGGCTGAAAGCGCCCATGAAATCGAAGTGCAGTACGGCAGCGACAACCACCGCCAGATCAACTTTGCCAGCACCGGCAAGATTGATGACGAAGGCCGATTCCTTTACGGCGTCAGTGGTGTGATTCGCGATGGCGGCACGCAGATCGACCATATCGATGACAAGCGCTACAACATCGCTCCAAGCCTGACCTGGAACATCGACGACGATACCACGCTGACCCTGCTGACCCAGTTCACCCGCGACGATACAGGCGCCACCAGCCAGTTCCGGCCGATCCAGGGCACCAAGATCGACATGCCGTTCGGCAAGATCTCCCACCACAAGAACCTGGGTGACCCGGACTACGAGTTCTACGACCGCACCTACTACGCGCTGGGCTACGCCTTCGAGCACCGCATCAACGATGTCTGGCAGTTCCGTCAGAACCTGCGCTACACCAAGACGGACCTGGCGTTCCAGACCATCACCCCCGGCGCCTATAACCCGGGCACGCCGCCGGTGAAGGACGATGGCACTGTCAGCCGCATGTCCACCAACACCGATGAAGACATCAGCCAGTTCGCGGTGGACAACAACTTCCAGGCCGACTTCGCCACCGGCGACGTGACTCACACCCTGCTGCTGGGCCTGGACCACCAGCGCATCAATACCAACTACCTGTCGATCTTCGGCTTCAACGTGCCGGACAGCAACGTGAACAACCCGATCTATGGCGTGCCGATCACTCGCCCGGACCGCTCCACGGCGTTCTACGACTACGACCAGAAAACCTATCAGACCGGCGTCTACGTCCAGGACCAGATGGCCCTCGGCAACTGGCGCCTGACGCTGGGTGGTCGCGAAGACTGGGTGCACACCAGCACCAAGTTCCTCAACCAGGGCGATGCCACCAACACCCAGCGCGACAAGAAATTCAGCGGCAACGCGGCCATCAGCTACGTATTCGACTCGGGCTTCGTGCCGTACCTGTCGTATGCCGAGTCGTTCCAGCCATCCAGCAACGCTGCCGTGTCCGCCTCCGAGTCGTTCAAACCGACCGAAGGCAAGCAGTGGGAACTGGGCGTCAAGTACCAACCACCGGGCTCCAACACACTGCTCTCGGCAGCCGTGTATGACCTGACGCAGAAAAACGTCTCGGTCACCAACAACGAGGGCGGTGTGACCGTCACCAGCCAGACCGGCGAAGTGAAAGTCCATGGCCTGGAGCTGGAAGCGGTTTCCGACGTCACCGAAAACCTCAAGCTGACTGCGGCCTACACCCTGGCCAAGTCGGAAGTGCAGGACGGCGACTTCAAAGGCAATCGCCTGCAGCTGATGCCCAACCAGCAAGCCTCGCTGTGGGCCGACTACACCTGGCACAGCGGCGTGCTCGATGGCTTCGGCATCGGTGGCGGTGCGCGCTACACCGGCAACACCTACGGCGACCAGGCCAATACCTACCTGGGCAAGGCCAACGCCTACACCGTGTTCGACGCCTCGGTGCATTACGACCTCGGTCGCCTGAGCACTAGCCTCAAGGGCGCGTCGGTGGCGGTCAATGCCACCAACCTGTTCAACAAGGACTACATCTCCACCTGCGACAGTTTCTATTGCTACTACGGCGACGAGCGCAGTGTCGTGGCCAGTGCTTCCTACAAGTTCTGAGTGAACGGGGGCCGCGTCGCGGCCCCACGGTCCAACAGACAACATCGGTACCGTGATGAAAAGCCCAACCATCCGCCGCTGGTCGGTGATCCACACCTGGAGCAGCCTGGTCTGCACCCTGTTCCTGCTGTTGCTGGCGCTCACCGGCCTGCCGCTGATTTTCCACCACGAACTCGAACACCTGCTCGGCGATGCCGCAGAGTTGCGCGCGATGCCCGCCGACACCCCGCACCTGGACCTGCAACAGCTGGTGCTGAAAGCTCAGCAACACCGCCCCGGCGAGGTCGTGCAGTATTTCGGCTTCGACAAGGACGAACCCGACGGTGTGCTGGCGATCACCGCTGCCACCGCCGGCACCGAACCCAATTCGTCGCACACCTTCATGCTCGACGCCCGCACCGGCGAAGCCGTAGCCATGCCGGCTGCCAATGGCGGTTTCATGATGCTCATGCTGCGCCTGCATGTGGACCTGTTCGCAGGGCTCCCCGGCAAGCTGCTGCTGGCCTTCATGGGCGTGCTGTTTGTCGTCGCGATCATCTCCGGCACCGTCCTCTATGCACCGTTCATGCGCCGCCTGGACTTCGCCACCGTGCGCCACGACAAATCCCGGCGCCTGCGCTGGCTGGACCTGCACAACCTGATCGGCATCGTCACCCTGGCCTGGGCGTTGACCGTCGGCGTCACCGGGGTGATCAGCGCCCTCTCCGACCTGGTCATCGCCGCCTGGCGCAACGACAGCCTGGCCGCCATGGTTGCTCCTTATGGTGATGCCCCGCCGCTGACCGAGCGCGCGCCGGCCACCCGTCTGCTGGAGATAGCCGAACAGGCCGCCCCCGGCATGCGCCCGGATTTCATCGCCTTCCCCGGCACGCGTTTCTCCAGCGAACACCACTACGCCGTGTTCATGAATGGCGCCTCGCACCTGAGCTCACACCTGTTCACGCCAGTGCTGATCGACGCCCGCACACTCGAGGTGACCGCGGTCGGCGAGCGTCCCTGGTACATGGATGCCCTGGGCCTGTCACAGCCGCTGCACTTCGGTGACTATGGCGGTCGGCCGATGCAGATCCTCTGGGCAGTGCTGGATGTGCTGACCATCATCGTGCTCGGCAGCGGCCTCTACCTGTGGTGCAGCAAGTACAACAAGCGCCGGGAGGCACGACCATGAGCCACGCGTCGCAGACCACCTCGCGCATCTTTGCCTGGCCAGCGCTGATTGCCGCCCTCGGTGCGCTGGGCCTGTTCGCCGCCTTGCTTGGCGACGGCTGGTGGGACGGGCTGTCCTGGCTCGGTCTTGGCCTGCCCGCCTGGCTATCCATCCGTGGCCTGTGGCGCGCCAGCGGTAGCTGACTAACACAGCCCCCCGCCATGCCCGCGCAACATGGTCTGCCTCGTTCAAGGAGACGAAGCATGACCACACAGCCATTGTTCCAGGTGCTGGACACCCAATTGGAGGCCTTGCTGCCGCCGCTACACGGCATCGAACATGCCCTCGATCAACACCTCGCCGGGCTCTTTCCAGGGCTCGCCATCAGCGCCCGTACGCTAATGTTCGAAGGCCATTCACTGTTTCAGCTGGTGGGCTTTCATCTGTTCGATGGCGGCACGTTCCGCGTACCCGCAGGCAGTCGGCCACGGCACGCCGATTATCCGGCCATAAGCCTGCCGCTCGACTTCAACAACAGCATCCACAGCTTCTGCCATGGCCTGCGCCAGGGCTTGCACGCGCGCCTGGCCAACTATTGGATGGAGCGTGGCAGCAATGGTTTGAGCCGCCTGGTGCGGCTGGCCTCGTACTTGCGCGACCGGTTCGAGGCAGAAGTCCGCTTGCGCATGACCGACCAGACCCTTTCACCCCAACACACCCAGTTGCTCAGGACCTGCATACAGATGCCTTACCCCTGGCAACGACGGCAATTGCCTACGGGCATGCGCCCACAAATCTATCGAATCCTGCTGAGCAGCACCGCCCCCAACTGGCGTAGTTATCTGCCAGGTTTTCTGGTGCTCACCGAGCAGGGCCTGGAGGGGGGCTTGCTGGAGCCTCACGAGGGTGTTGGCCGAGCGATGCTGTGCAGCGTGGCCCACGGCATCGAGACCTTCGACAGCCTGACGGCCCTTCATCAGGAAGTCTGCGAGCGCCTGGAAGACCCCCAGCAAAGCGAGCACCTGGTCAAGCTGATGATCGACCCCGTCGAACAACACAACGCCCGCCAAGCCGAACGCTTGCGCTATGACTGGTACACCGAAGATCTGGCCGACCACTTCGCCCACGCTATCCGCGACGCGCAGATCAAGCAGCTCAGCCACACCTGGCAGACCGCCTGGAATCGCGGGCAGCAGCGTGACATCGGGCAGTTCGACCAGGCATTGGCCAAGGCCCTGGACTGGCGCGGCGCCGTCAGCAGCAAAGGACCGATGGCCAACCGCTACGGCCAGTTGCTGGAAAAACACTTGCCCAACTGGCTACGCGAGACCTCGGCGCAAGGTGTCACGCACATCATGCAGGCCATGCAAGAACAGATAGCCGCCATCGAAGGCGCCAGCGGCCCAGGCATCCTGACACTGGATCAATTCAAACAACGGCACAGCTTGCTGCATTGGGTCAACGAGCGTCTGCGCGAGTACCTGCAACGTGACCCAGGCCTGGACATCGATCCCAAGGACATTTCCGTCAGCGTCACTCTGGCGCGCCAGAAAGGCCCGTTCATCCAACCACAACCCACTGGCATCACCAGCAGCTACATCCCGGTCGCGAGCCGCCCGCAGGTGGGCGACACCGTCGAACTGGTGCATCACACCTACCGCCTCGAAGAACTGGCATTGCTGAACATTGCCTGGTTCGACGTGGATTACTGGCTGACGGCGCGCGTACACGTATATGGCGACCAACCTCTCCCCGCGCTCACGCCTCAGCGGGTAAAGGACATCGTACGGCGACTCAACGCAGGCAGCGGCTACCAGGCCTACCTGCGCATCCAACTGCTCGACTCAGAGCAAGGCCGCTGGCGAAAAAAGGCCCATGGACAGCTCACCCGCACTCGCATGAATGCCGAAGCGGTCAAGGCGCGCTACGCCGGCCATTTCCTCGAGGATCCCAGCGAACAGGGCTATGGCTGGGCCAGCACGGTCATCCACTCAGCCGACAGCCAGAGCCGGCCACCTTTCGCAGGGCACGCGGTGCACGCACAGCAGTTGCTCGTCAATGAAGACACCCTGCAAGGCGTAGTGCTGCTGGTCTCACCGCAGGCGTCCCGACACATCGTGGTGTACTGCCCGGACGTCCCGGACCGCCGCTATTGGCGCGAATACAGCAGTGTCCGCGCGCTGATCAAGGCAGTGCGCAGCGACCTTCACCTGCAGGCCTACCTGATCCAGCGCTTGCCGACGGCGACTGGACGCTTATTGGAGAAACGTCTGCGCAAAGGCGGACTCGGAAGTACCGTGAGGGCTCAGACGATCACCGGTGACCTGTTGCAAGCGCTGTATCTTGCGGAGGTCAACCACCTGATGAGCGAAACGGATACGTCCACGCGCAGCAACCAGGAACTGCTCGGCGAATTTTCAATCAACGTCCTCAGGCTCCTGCTGGATATCGTCAGCCTGGTATTGCCGCAGCGCACAATGATTGCCCTGGCATTCGGCCGCATGTCGATATCGATATGGGATGGCTTCGAAGCCTTCGAACAGGGGGATCATGATGGCGCCCTTCACCATGCCATCGCTGCCTTAGGCCACGGCACCGCAGGGCTCAACGAAATGGCGGGGTCGGGCCTGATGCGCCGGGCCCTGCGCGGGCTGCCCAAACCACCTCCGGTGCCGCTGCCCAGGCACTATGAGGCGTTCCCTGAGCGGGCCCGGCTCCGCTACCGAATCGATACCCTGCATGGCGAGACGGTCTATGAGCTGCCCTCGGCCAAGCCAGGGCTGAGCCAGTACTATGTGCAAGACAACCAGGGCGTTCTTTTCAATGTCAGCTATGACGGCCGGCGCTGGCGAGCCACCGACCCGGACCAACCCTTTGCCTTTCTGAAACTGCCGATCAAGCGCAAGCAAGACGGCAACTGGACAGTGGACTCGCCCGTGCTCTGGTATGACGGGCTACCCGACCTTGCCAGCCTGCTGGCGCAATGCCGCCTGATCCCTGCCCGGCAAGGCAGCGCCATCGACAATCAACCAGGGCTGTTCGCAGCGGGCAGCCTGTCGTATCTGCAGTTGGGTGACCACCAGCTTCCCGTTCGCCAGCACCTGCTCGCCGGCCATTACCATCTGCTGCTGCCTGACACCCTCAGCGGCGCCGTCCCAGCCTCGGCGGTCTTGCGGCAGCAAGAGGGTGCATGGCGCATTCGCGTACGCCAGTCCGGCCGCAGCAGCGACTGGCTGGCACTACCCGCTGCCTATTCGGACAGCCGAGGCAGCAGTCGGTCCAGACGTTGATGCAGGGCACTGCTGCTCGGCCAGTTGCGCAACAGCCGCGCCCGGTCACGGGCATAGGCCGGGGCGAAACTGAGCTGGGTAGCGTGCTGGCACATGGCGTCAAGGTCGATCAACGACCACTGGCCCTTGTCCCAGAACAGGTTGTGACCCTTGAAGTCGCCGTGGCTGATGCGCTCGCGGATCAGCTGCTGCATGACATGCACCAGCGCATCGACCTGCTCCTCAGGTGCGTCGCCGTTGTCCACATAGGGCGCGAAGCACTCGGTCAGGTCCGGGCCATCGACATATTCGGTGACCAGGTAGGCGCGGCTGCGCAGGCCCATCACCCGTTGCTCCAGCACCGCCAGCGGGCGCGGGGTGGCGATGTCGAGGAATTCCAGGCGATGCCCTTCGATCCACGAATGCCAGGCCCGGCTCGGCCGCCAAAAGCGCTTGAACCAGTGGGCGGTGTTCTTGATGTTGTAGCGCTTGAGCACCAGCTTGCGGCCGTTCACTTCGATACGCGCCACACTGGCCGCACCACCGGTCTTGTACAGGTGGCCCTGGTCGATCAGTGCATCCGCCTGCTCGAGCACCGGCCGCATGGCCTCCACCTCGCTGCGGCGGATCACGCGCAGGCCCGACAGGCTGCGCTCGACACTGAACAGGCTGCACTCGCGGCCAGCCTTTTCCAGGTAATCCTTCTGGCGCCAGCTGCGCACCTTGTCCACCTGCTTCAACAGCGCTTCCAGCGGCAGCGCGTGCTCGGCGTTGGCCAGCAGGTAATGCACCAGCAGCTCTTCGATGAACGGCTCCAGGCGCTTGGGCAACTGGGCGAAGAACACCCCGAGATTTTCCAGCACACGCGGGCGCGACAGCTGCTGGCCGGGTGTCTCGGCCTTGATGCCGGCGCCGTCGATCAGGTACAGCTTGCCGCCGTGGCGCAGCAGGTTGTCCAGGTGCAGGTCTTCTTGCCACAGGCCCTGGGCATGCATGTGCGCCACGGCAGTCAGGGCTTCGCCCAGCACCAGGTGCTGCTCGTCAGCCAGCACCGGCAGGCTTTCCACCGCCGCCCAGGCATCGGCCAGGCTTTCGGCGCCATCGAGGAATTCGAACAGCAGCCAGCCGCCCTCGCCTTCCTTGAGGCCGTCGGCCAGCAGTTGCGGCGTGGTCAGGCCTTCTTTGGCCAACAGCTTCACGCCATCCAGTTCGCGCTGGAAATGCCGCGCGGCATTGCCGCCGACCAGCAGCTTGGCCAGCACCGGGGTGCCACGCCAGATGCCGGCGCCGACATAGCGCTGGCCGGGCAGCACCCGCAGCAGGCTGAGCAATTGCAGGTCAGCCGGGCCAGCGGCATCGGCCAGGGTGATGCTCAACGGCAGCGCCGGGCTGCGCCCGGCGTCTTTGAGTTCGGACAAACGCATCAGCGGGCCTCTTTTTCACGACGGCGTTGCGTCAGGCGTTGCAGCCAGGTGCCGACCAGGGCGCTGTCGCCAGGCTGCTGCAGGTAGGCCGCCAACAACTGGCGCACGTCCGCCTCGCTCCAGGCCCCGGCACGTCGCAGCAGCGGCTCCAGGTCGCGCAGGCGGTCACGCATGCCGAACAGAAGCGGCCGGGTCTTTTCCAGGTCGATCAGTTGCGCTTCCCAGCCCTCGCGACGTGGGCGCAGGAAGATGTGCTTGGGATAGAAGCAGCCGTGCACCAGGCCTGCACCGTGCAGGGTGCGCGCCAGCTGGCCGCAGGCCTTGAGGATACCTGCCCGGGCGTCATCGGCAAGCTGTGGCCACTGAGCCAGCAGGCCTTCGAGGTCGCTCCACTCGTCCAGCGCACGGGTCATCAGGATTGCCCGGTGCTTGCCGTTCTGCTTGCGCTCGCCGTAGAACACAGCCTGCAAGGCCGGGATGTGCAGTTTGTGGTAACGGCTGATGTTACGGAACTCGCGGGCGAAGGTCGGTTCGCCAAACGGCCGGTGCAAGGTGCGGGTCAGGTAATCGCTCTGGCGCTTGAGGTAATAACCTTTGCCCTCCAGCTCCAGGCGATAGACGCTGCTCCAGCCGCCGCGGCCGGTGTTAGGTTCGTCCACGGCGTCGAGCTGCAGCGCCCACAACGCTTCGAAATCGTTCAAGCCATGGCGTTTGAGCAGCGCGAGGTCCGCGCTGGCCAGGTAGTCGGTCATTCCCTTCCCTCGAAGAAGCTCAGCACCTGGCGAATGCGCCGCTTGTCGCGCACATTCAGGCGCTGACGCCCACGGTACTGCAGATAGAAACGCAGGCGCTGGGTCGCCGACAGATGATATTTAGCCACCTTGTCCAGGCACGCCAGGTCTTTGATCATGCGGTGGCGCCACATGAAGCCGCGCCAGAAATCGCCGGTCGGGCAATCGATGAAGAACAGCGTACCCAGGTCGTCGACCAGCAGGTTGCGCCACTTCAGGTCGTTGTGGGCAAAACGGTGTTCATGCATCACCCGGGTGTGGCGCGCCAGCTGACGGCTCAGCTTGTCGACCCAGACCCGGTCGGCCAGGCGTGGGTCGTTGCGCTCGGCCAGGGCCGAAAGGTCTTCGGTACGCGGCAGCTCGCGGG
This sequence comes from Pseudomonas urethralis, assembly GCF_021602465.1. Classification (NCBI taxonomy): domain Bacteria; kingdom Pseudomonadati; phylum Pseudomonadota; class Gammaproteobacteria; order Pseudomonadales; family Pseudomonadaceae; genus Pseudomonas; species Pseudomonas urethralis. Next base: position 245,151 of record NZ_BQIJ01000006.1, on the reverse strand, counting down.
TGATCATCGCCCCACGGCCAAAGGCCAGGCCCTTGCGTTCCAGGCCCCAGGCCACCACCTCGGCAGTGGGAATTTCCCACTTGGCGAACTGCTTGAGGTTCTGCCATTCGGCCTTGATGCGTGGCCGGCCCAGGTAACGGCGCATGTGCTTGCCAGCGCCGGTGTAGCGCTTGACGTAGTAGTTGACCCCGTCACGCTCGACGCGGATAACCTCGCTGAGCGGGTCACGCGTGAGGTGTTCGCCCTTGAGGGCAAAGACCGCATCGAGGCTGCCGAAGTCCGACGCCAGATGTTCGTAGCCTGGCGCCAGTGTCCAACTCGCCATCAGAGTGCATCCCCATAGCGTTGCTTGCGATCGTAGAGTTTCTGCGCCTTGCGCTCGAGCCAGGCGAGCAGCGCGGCCTCCTCGGCCAGAATCTGCCGCAACGGGCGCTGGAAGTAACCGCGCAGGAAACGCAGCTTGTCACGCCGGGTAAGGCCGATGTCCAGCGCCGAGAAATACAGCGCGGCCAGGTCCTTGTCGCGCCAGCGGCGGCTGATTTTCGCCCGGGTCTGGGCGCGATGCAGGTCGATGACCGACAGTTTGAAGTCTTCCGGCGTCACCGGCCGGTCGGTGTGCAGCAGGAAGTGGCAGATGTAACAGTCTCGGTGGTTGACCCCGGCGCGGTGCATGCCGCCAGTCATCTTTGCCACTTCAGCGATCAGCGCACGCTTCAGGCGTGGCTCGGGCGGCTGCTTGACCCAGTCGATGCTGAAGTCTTCCAGGCTGATGGTAGGCGCCAGCTCTTCGGTGACGATGAACGAATGCTGGCTGGCCGGGTTGCTGCCACGCTCGCCATAGGCCACCGCAGTCATGGTCGGCACGCCCACTTCATGCAGGCGCTGGATGGCCTGCCATTCCTGGCCGGCACCGAGTACCGGCAACTTGGCAGTGAGCAGGTTCTTGAAGATCTCGCCCCAGCCGATGCCACGGTGGATCTTGACGAAGAAGCCTTCGCCATCGACCTCGGTACGCAGCGTGCGGCGGCCTTCCAGCTCGCGATAGACCTCGCCTTGCAGCGCTTCCACGGCCTCGAAGGCGTCCCGCCCGGCCCACAGATGCTTGAAGGGTTCGGCCAAAATCAGCTTCATGCGTTCTCCTGTCCCAGAATCACATCGGCAGCATGCTGCGGCATGCTGTACAGGTCGGCACTGTCGGCAAAGGCCAGGCCGTTGCGCGACCAGCCGGCGCGGGCCTGAGCGTCCTCCAGCATGCGTTGCAGGTAGGCATTGAGCTGCTCCTGCTCGAACGGCTCGTCCAGCACCAGGCCGCTGTCGGCCTCGGCGATGTAGTGAGCGTAACCGCAGACCTTGGACACCAGCACCGGCAAGCCGGCCACCAGCGCTTCGAGCAACACCGTGCCGGTGTTCTCGTTGTAGGCCGGGTGGATCAGCAGGTCGGCACCCAGCAGGAAGCGCGGGATGTCGCTGCGGCCCTTGAGGAACTGCACCTGCTCCCCCAAGCCCAAGGCGGCGCTCTGCAACTGGAACACCTTGGGGTCGTCCTGGCCGATGACCATCAGCCTGGTGCGTTTGCGCAGCGCCGAGGGCAGTGCGGCCAGGGCTTTGAGGCTCCGATCGACGCCCTTGGTCTTGAAGCCGGAGCCGATCTGTACCAGCAGCAGGTCGTCATCGCCCAGGTTGAACTCCTTGCGGAACTCGGCGCGGATCTCGGCGGCATTGGCCGGCGCGCGGCGGTCCTGGGAGATGCCTGGCGGCAGCAGGTGGAAGCGTTCCACCGGGGTGCCGTAGTGCTTGATGAACAGCGGCTGCTGCACTTCGGAAATCATCAGCACTTCGGTGCGCGCGTCCTTGGCGAACACGGCACGTTCGTACTCGGCAAAATGCCGGTAGCGGCCCCAGCGGCGGTACAGGCCGCCGCGCAGGGTCTGCGCCTTGTCCTCGAAGCAGCCGTCGGCGGCGTAGTAAACGTCCAGCCCCGGCATCTTGTTGAAACCGATCAGCCGGTCGACCGGGCGCTTGGCCAGGTCCGCTTCCATCCAGGCGCTGAGCTTCTCGTTGCGGCGGTGGTTGAAGATCGCCTTGACCGGCGCCACCAGCACCTCGAAGCCCGGCGGGATATCACCTTCCCAGATCAGCGTGTACACGCGGATCTGATGGCCCCGCTTCTGGCATTCCAGGGCGATGCGCATGAAATCGCGCTGCAGCCCGCCGAAGGGGAAATATTTGTAAAGCACGAAAGCCAGTTGCATCAACGAACATCCTCAGCCAGCAGCAGCGCGCTCAGGCGGCTCGCTACATGCTCGGGATTCAGGCGAGTGAAGCACAGTGGCCACTCGCGTTTCAGATCGAACCGGCGCAGGTCTTCGGCGCTCGGTTTGTAGGTGCATTTCTTTTGCAGGCAGGGTGCGCATGGCCAGTCACTGGCCTGGTGAATCTGGGTCCGTCCGTAGGCGCCGGTCAGGCCTGGGTTGGTCGGGCCGAACAGCGAAATGGTCGGCACGTCCAGCGCTGCAGCCAGGTGGCCGAGGCCGGTATCCACCGCCACACAGGCCTTGGCCGCCGCCAGCACACGGGCGACGCCGGCAAGGTTCAATCTGGGGAGCACCTGGCAGTTGTTCAAGCCTTGGGCAATGCGCTCGGCACGGGCCTTTTCAGCAGGGTTACCCCAGGGCAGGCGTACCTGCAGCTTGCGCCGGGCCATGCGCTCGGCCAGTTCGCGCCAGTAGGCTTCAGGCCAGTGCTTGGTCGCCCAGGTGGTGCCATGCAGGAACACCACGTAAGGCGCAGCCGGCGGCAATTGCAGGCGGTCGAGGTCGAGACCGTACTGGCCGATGCCTTCCGGCAGGTCATAGGCCAGGGCCATGGCGAACAGTTGTCGCACTCGCTCCACGGCATGCTGGCCAACGGCGACCGACAGCGGCCGGTCATAGAACCGGCTGGCCCAGCCTTCACGGGCCGAATAGCGGTCCAGCCCGGCGACCGGTGCCTTGACGTAGCGGGTCAGCCAAGCCGACTTGACCAGGCCCTGGGCATCGATCACCAGGTCGTACTGGCGCTCGCGAACGCGCTGCTTGAACGCCTTCCACTCGCCGCTCTTGAGGGTCTGCCAGAGGTTCTTGCGCCAGCGGCGGATCGCCACCGGGATGACCTGGTCGACTGCCGGGTGCCAGCTGGGGATCTCTGCAAAGCCCTCTTCCACCACCCAGTCGAAACGGATGCCCGGGATGGCATGGGCGGCGTCGGTCAGCGCCGGCAGGGTGTGGATCACATCACCCAGCGACGAAGTCTTGATGATCAGTACCCGCACTTAGTCGACCTCGGCCACGGTATCGATCAGGTTCGGACCACCCAGGCTGTGCAGGGCGGCGATCACTCTGCCCGGTTCCAGCAGGCGCAGGCAGTTGTAGTGGCCGAAGCGGCAGGTGCGGTCGAAGCACGGGCTGCACTCGATGCCGGTGCGCACCACTTCCACCTGTTCGGCCAGCGGCGGCGTGAAGCCAGGCGAAGTGGAACCGTACACCGCGACCAGCGGGCGGTTCAGTGCCGCCGCCACGTGCATCAGGCCAGAGTCGTTGGACACCACGGCATCGGCGCAGGACATCAGGTCGATGGCCTCGGCCAGCGAGGTTTCGCCCGCCAGGTTGTACGACTCTTCACGCAGGCCCGGTATCAGGCGGTCGCGGATCTGCTCGCCGACCGGGTGGTCGTTCTTCGAGCCGAACAGCCACACCTGCCAGCCCTGGCGGGTCATCGCATCGGCCACAGCGGCGTAGTGCTCGCTCGGCCAGCGCTTGGCCTCACCGAACTCGGCGCCCGGGCACAGCGCCAGCACCGGGCGGTCCAACGCCAGGCCGAACTTGGCCAGGGCGGCTTCACGGCTCTGCGCTTCGATCTGCAGGCTTGGCCGCGGATACGGCTGCGGCAGCTCGGCACCGGGTGCGTAGGCCAGGGCCATGAAACGTTCGATCATCAACGGGTAGCGGGCCTTGTCCAGCTTGCGCACGTCGTTGAGCAGGCCGAAACGCATTTCACCGCGCCACCCGGTGCGCTTGGGAATGCCGGCAAAGAACGGCACCAGTGCCGACTTCAACGAGTTGGGCAGCAGGATGGCCTGGTCGTACTGGCCGGCCAGGGACTTGCCGATGCGCCGACGCGTGGCCAGTTCCAGCGCGCCGTGGCCGAGCGGGAAGCTCAAGGCCTGACGCACTTCGGGCATGCGCTCAAGGATCGGCCGGCTCCACTCGGGCGCCAGCACGTCGATCACGCAGTCGGGGTGCTGCTGTTTCAGGCACTGGAACAGGGTCTGCGCCATCACCATGTCGCCGACCCAGCTGGGGCCAATGATCAGTATTCTCATGCTTAGTCCAGAAACGCTCGGGGAGGCTACAGGCTGCATACAGCCTGGCCTCCCCTCTTTATATTCAGGCTATGTGGCGGACAGTGTACCACTCAGGCCCATTCCGGGCCTTCAGGTCAGCCCCAGCTCAGCCCAGATCCGTCGCACCTGGCGGCGCTCATCGGCGAACTGCGCCGCATCGATCACCCCGGCCTGCTTCTGCAGGGCCTGGCGGTGCGACGCCGAGCGGAACGCCTTGTACACCTCACGCAACAGCACCGCGTCACTGGCCGGCATCAACCCTGCCTGCTCCAGTTCTTCCAGAATGCGGATGTTATCGGTCCATCGGAGTATGGCCGGGTGCTCGTGAGACCAGGCCAAAGCGGCGTATTGCACCATAAATTCGATATCGACGATACCGCCGGCATCCTGCTTGATATCGAACGGCACACCGGTATCGAAGGCATTGGCCGCGGTGCCGGCAAGGGTGGCCTTGGTGCCGAGGTTGTCGCGCATCTTGGCGCGCATTTCACTCACTTCGCTGCGCAACTTGCCCAGATCGCGAGGCTGGCCCAGGACCTTGGCGCGCACGCCCTCGAATGCCGTCGCCACCTGTTTGCAGCCCACCAGCACACGGGCGCGCACCAGGGCCTGATGCTCCCATGTCCAGGCCTCGCTCTGCTGGTAGCGCTCGAACGCTCCCAGCGAACTGACCAGCAACCCCGCCGCGCCAGACGGGCGCAGGCGCATGTCGACGTCGTACAGCTGGCCGGAGTTGGTCTGGGTAGTCAGCAAGTGGATGATGCGCTGGCCCAGGCGGGTGAAGAACTGCGCACTGTCGATCGGTTTGGCGCCGTCGGTTTCCGCCTGCGGGTCGCCATCGTGAATGAACACCAGGTCCAGGTCCGAACCATGGCCCAGCTCCAGGCCGCCGACCTTGCCGTAGCCGATGATGATGAAGCCTGGGTCGCACAGGCTACCGTCGCTGCGCCGGGGCTGACCATGGCGGGCCACGGTCTGGCGCCAGGCCAGGGCCAGCACCTGGTCGAGTATGGCCTCGGCCAGCCAGGTCAGGTAGTCGCTGACTTTCATCAACGGCAGGTTGCCGCTGATTTCCGACGCTGCCACACGCAGGCTATGGGCCAGCTTGAAGTGGCGCAGCGCTTCCATCTGCTGTTCCAGGTCGTCCTCGGGGATGCGCGTCAGCCGCTCGCGCAGCTCGGCAGCCAGCTCCGGCGCCAGTGGTGGGCTGAACAGGCGGCCTTCGTTGAGCAGTTCATCGAGCAGCAAGGGGTAGCGAGCAATCTGCTCGGCGATCCACGGGCTGGCCGCACACAGGGTCAGCAAGCGCCGCAAGGCGCCCGGGTTTTCGGTGAGCAGCACCAGGTAGGCCGAGCGCCGGGCCACGGCCTCGACCAGCGGCAACACCCGCTCCAGTACCAGGTCCGGGTTGTCGTGTTCCACAGCCTGGGCCAGCAGGCGTGGAATGAAGGCATCCAGGCGCTCGCGGCCGATGCGCTGCATCGAACGCAGCTGCGGGCTGGCGCGCAGCGCTGCCAGGCGGCGCAAGGCTTCGGTCGGCTGCTTGAAACCGGCCTCTTCCAGCTGGCGACCTGCGGCCTCTTCATCCTGGGCCTGTTCCCACAGCGGTGACCACTCGCCACCGACCACCAGCTCGCCTTCACCTTCGTCCTCATCCGGGTCGGCAATGACCTGACGGAAGTGCCAGTCGACCCGGCCGCGCCAGTACATCAACTGATCGTGGAAGCTCTGCCAGTCGGCAAAACCCAGCATATAGGCGACACGCTCACGGTCGAGTTCGCTGTCGGGGAGCATCTGCGTCTGGCGGTCGGCGATGGCCTGGATGGCGTGTTCGGTGTAGCGCAGGAATTCATAGCCTTCGCGCAGCTCTGCCACCACGGCGGGCGGCAGGTAACCCTGGCCCTCCAGGATTGCCAGCACCTTGAGCAATGGCCGCAGTTGCAGGCTCAGGTCACGGCCACCGTGAATCAGCTGGAAGGCCTGGGCGATGAACTCGACTTCGCGGATGCCACCCGCGCCCAGCTTGATGTTGTCGGCCATGCCCTTGCGCCGCACTTCCTGCTGGATCAGCTGCTTCATGGTGCGCAGCGCTTCGATCGCCGAAAAGTCCAGATAACGCCGATACACGAACGGTTTCAACATTTCCTGCAGTTGCGCGCCAGCGGCCTGGTCACCGGCCACCACCCGCGCCTTGATCATCGCGTAGCGTTCCCAGTCGCGGCCCTGGTCCTGGTAGTACTGCTCCAACGCATTGAAGCTGAGCACCAGGGCGCCGGCCGAGCCGTAGGGGCGCAGGCGCATGTCGACACGGAATACAAAGCCATCGACGGTCACCGGGTCGAGCGCCTTGATCAGGCGCTGGCCCAGGCGGGTGAAGAATTCCTGGTTTTCCAGCGAGCGCTTGACCCCTTCGGTTTCGCCGCCCTCGGGGAAGGCGAAGATCAGGTCGATGTCCGACGACAGGTTCAGCTCCACCGCGCCCAACTTGCCCATGCCCAGCACCACCATGTGCTGCGGCTGGCCGCTACGGTTGCCGATCGGCGTGCCGAACTGCTGGCAGTGGCGCGGGTACAGCCACTGGTAGGCTTCGTCGATGGCCGCATCGGCGAGGTCGGACAGGTCGCGGCAGGTCTCGCCCAGCTCGGCCTGGCGGGTAATGTCACGCCAGATGATGCGCAGCTGATGGCGATTGCGCTGGCGACGCAGGTTGCGCGCCAGCTCGTCCTCGCTCTGCGCGGCCTGGGCTGCAGCGGCGATCTGCCCGCGCAGCTCGCCCGGTGCGTAACGGCGGTCCAGTTCACCGCTGGCGATCATCGCGAACAGCATGGCCGGCTCGCGCTGGGCAACGCCAAGGACAAAATCACTGGCGGCGGCGACCTGATCGAACTGTTGCCGGTGCAAAGGCGTCAAGGTGTTGAGGTCGAGGTCAGCGTGGCCCGCCACGGCATCGCGCAGGAACTGCTGGTTGCGAACGACCAGCGGTTGCAGGGAAGCAGGCAGTTCGAGCGGCAAAGGTAGGCGCATGGTCTATCCTTGATCGGCGTGAAAAGGAGGGGAAAAAGCGGCCAGGAGGGAGCCGGACCTCGGTTGGACTGTCATACAAAAGTTGGAAATAGCTGAAAAAAACGAATCATTGGCATGAAACATCAAGATCCACCTGTTCGCGACACACCGCCAACCAACATGAACGTTTTTCCTCACAAGCCGAGGTGCGACCAAACGTCGCATTTGTGTAGTTTTACTACTACCCGTGACGTGCAAAAGCATGAAATGCCGAAGCAAATGTAGTAAAACTACACGGCGCCGGGAGACACCCCGGTAATCCAAGAATTCACGACGTCTGCCCATAAGGCCAGTCGCAAACTCAGGCCCCCGATTCTGGTGGCCTTTCCGCCCTGGAGCAAGCCATGCAAGACCTCGATCCAATCGAAACCCAGGAATGGCTGGATGCCCTGGAGTCGGTCCTCGACAAAGAAGGCGAAGACCGCGCTCATTACCTGATGACCCGCATGGGCGAGCTGGCCACCCGCAGTGGCTCCCAGCTGCCGTACGCGATCACCACGCCATACCGCAACACCATCCCTGTCACCCACGAAGCACGCATGCCTGGCGACCTGTTCATGGAACGCCGCATTCGCTCGATGGTGCGTTGGAACGCGCTGGCCATGGTGATGCGCACCAACCTGAAGGATTCGGACCTGGGCGGCCACATCTCCAGCTTCGCTTCCAGTGCCACCCTGTACGACATCGGCTTCAACTACTTCTTCCAGGCGCCGACTGAAGAGCATGGCGGCGACCTGATCTTCTTCCAGGGCCACGCCTCGCCAGGCGTCTACGCCCGTGCTTTCATGGAAGGCCGCATCAGCGAAGAGCAGATGAACAACTTCCGTCAGGAAGTGGACGGCAACGGCCTGTCTTCGTACCCGCACCCGTGGCTGATGCCTGACTTCTGGCAGTTCCCGACCGTATCCATGGGTCTGGGCCCGATCCAGGCTATCTACCAGGCACGCTTCATGAAGTACCTGGAAGCTCGTGGTTTCATCCCGGCCGGCAAGCAGAAGGTCTGGTGCTTCATGGGCGACGGCGAGTGCGACGAGCCGGAATCCCTGGGCGCAATCGCCCTGGCCGGCCGCGAGAAGCTGGACAACCTGATCTTCGTCATCAACTGCAACCTGCAGCGCCTCGACGGCCCGGTTCGCGGCAACGGCAAGATCATCCAGGAACTCGAAGGCGTGTTCCGTGGCGGTGGCTGGAACGTCAACAAGGTGGTCTGGGGTCGCTTCTGGGACCCACTGTTCGCCAAGGACACCAACGGTGCCCTGCAGCGCCGCATGGACGAAGTCATCGACGGCGAGTACCAGAACTACAAAGCCAAAGACGGCGCGTACGTTCGTGAGAACTTCTTCAACACCCCAGAGCTCAAGGCCATGGTCGAAGACCTGTCCGACGACGAGATCTGGAAGCTCAACCGTGGCGGCCACGACCCGTACAAGGTCTACGCGGCTTACCATCAGGCGGTCAACCACAAGGACCAGCCAACCGTCATCCTGGCCAAGACCATCAAGGGTTACGGTACCGGTGCCGGCGAAGCCAAGAACACCGCGCACAATACCAAGAAGGTCGACGTCGACAGCCTGCGTCACTTCCGTGACCGCTTCGACATCCCGGTCAAGGATGCCGACCTCGAGAACCTGCCGTTCTTCAAGCCTGAAGAAGGTTCTGCCGAAGCCAAGTACCTGGCCGAGCGCCGTGCTGCCCTCGGCGGCTTCGTGCCACAGCGCCGCGCGAAGAGCTTCAGCGTGCCGACCCCGCCACTGGAAACGCTGAAAGCGATCCTGGACGGTTCGGGCGACCGCGAAATCTCCACCACCATGGCCTTCGTGCGTATCCTCGCGCAGCTGGTCAAGGACAAGGACATCGGCCAGCGCATCGTCCCGATCATCCCGGACGAAGCCCGTACCTTCGGTATGGAAGGCATGTTCCGCCAGCTGGGCATCTACTCGTCGGTCGGCCAGCTCTACGAGCCAGTCGATAAAGACCAGGTGATGTTCTACCGCGAAGACAAGAAGGGCCAGATCCTCGAGGAAGGCATCAACGAAGCCGGCGCCATGTCGTCGTTCATTGCTGCCGGTACCTCGTACAGCTGCCACAACCAGCCGATGCTGCCGTTCTACATCTTCTACTCGATGTTCGGCTTCCAGCGCATCGGCGACCTGGCCTGGGCTGCCGGCGACAGCCGCACCCGTGGCTTCCTGATCGGCGGTACCGCCGGCCGTACCACCCTCAACGGTGAAGGCCTGCAGCACGAAGACGGTCACAGCCACATGATGGCGGGCACCATCCCGAACTGCCGCACCTACGATCCAACCTACGGCTACGAGCTGGCGGTGATCATCCAGGACGGCATGAAGAAGATGACCGAAGAGCAGCAGGACATCTTCTACTACATCACCGTGATGAACGAATCCTACCAGCAGCCAGCCATGCCGGCCGGTGTCGAGGAAGGCATCATCAAGGGTATGTACCTGCTCGAAGAAGACACCCGCGAAGCCGCGCACCACGTACAGCTGATGGGCTCCGGCACCATCCTGCGCGAAGTTCGCGAAGCGGCGAAGATCCTGCGTGAAGAGTTCAACGTCGGTGCCGACGTGTGGAGCGTCACCAGCTTCAACGAACTGCGTCGCGACGGCCTGGCCGTGGAACGCGCCAACCGCCTGAAGCCTGGCCAGAAGCCACAGCAGACCTACGTCGAGCAGTGCCTGAACGGTCGCAAAGGCCCGGTCATCGCGTCCACCGACTACATGAAGCTGTTCGCCGAGCAGATCCGCCAGTGGGTGCCGAGCAAAGAGTTCAAGGTCCTGGGTACCGACGGTTACGGTCGCAGCGACAGCCGCAAGAAGCTGCGTCACTTCTTCGAAGTCGACCGCCACTTCGTGGTGCTGGCTGCCCTGGAAGCCCTGGCTGACCGCGGCGAGATCGAACCCAAGGTTGTGGCTGACGCTATCGTCAAGTTCGGTATCGACCCGGACAAGCGCAACCCACTGGACTGCTGAGGAGTATTTTTAAGTGAGCGAACTCATTCGCGTACCTGACATCGGCAGCGGTGAAGGTGAAATCATCGAGCTGTTCGTCAAGGTCGGTGACCGTATCGAGGCTGACCAGAGCCTGCTGACCCTGGAGTCCGACAAGGCCTCCATGGAGATCCCGGCGCCCAAGGCCGGCGTGATCAAGGAACTGAAGGTCAAGCTGGGCGACCGCCTGAAAGAAGGCGACGAGCTGCTGGTTCTGGAAGCCGAGGGCGCCGCTGCTGCGGCCCCTGAGGCTCCTGCTGCCGCTCCTGCCCAGGCTGCTGCTCCAGCGCCAGCCGCTGAAGCAGCACCTGCCCCTGCTCCGGCCGCAGCCCCGGCTGCGGCCAGCGTGCAGGACATCCACGTGCCGGACATCGGCTCGTCGGGCAAGGCCAAGATCATCGAAGTGCTGGTCAAGGTCGGCGACACCGTCGAAGCCGACCAGTCGCTGATTACCCTGGAGTCCGACAAGGCCTCCATGGAAATCCCGTCGCCGGCTGCCGGCGTGGTCGAAGAAGTCCTGTGCAAGCTGGAAGACGAAGTCGGCACTGGCGACCTGATCTTCAAGCTCAAGGTGGCTGGCGCTGCACCTGCTGCGGCACCGGCACCAGCCGCTGCTGCACCGGCCAAGGCCGAGGCTGCTCCTGCCGCCGCACCTGCCGCTGCCGCCCCGGCTGCTGCCCCCGCTCCGGTCGCTACCGCACCGGCTGCCGGCAGCAACGCCAAGGTTCACGCAGGCCCGGCGGTTCGCCAGCTGGCCCGTGAATTCGGTGTCGACCTGGGCGCAGTGGCTGCTACCGGTCCGCACGGCCGCATCCTCAAAGAAGACGTGCAGGTCTACGTCAAGGCGATGATGCAGAAGGCCAAGGAAGCTCCAGCAGCCGGCGGCGCTGGCATCCCGCCGATCCCGGCCGTGGACTTCAGCAAGTTCGGTGAAGTGGAAGAAGTCGCCCTGACCCGCCTGATGCAGGTCGGTGCCACCAACCTGCACCGCAGCTGGCTGAACGTGCCGCACGTGACTCAGTTCGACACCGCCGACATCACCGAGCTGGAAGCCTTCCGCGTTGCGCAGAAGGCCGTGGCCGAGAAGGCTGGCGTCAAGCTGACCGTGCTGCCACTGCTGCTCAAGGCCTGCGCCTTCCTGCTCAAGGAACTGCCGGACTTCAACAGCTCGCTGGCGCCAAGCGGCAAGGCCATCATCCGCAAGAAGTACGTGCACATCGGCTTCGCCGTGGACACTCCGGACGGCCTGCTGGTCCCTGTGATCAAGAACGTCGACCAGAAGAGCCTGCTGCAACTGGCTGCAGAAGCCGCTGCACTGGCGGAGAAGGCGCGCACCAAGAAGCTGTCGGCCGACGACATGCAAGGTGCCTGCTTCACCATCTCCAGCCTCGGTCACATTGGCGGCACCGGCTTCACGCCGATCGTCAACGCGCCGGAAGTGGCGATCCTGGGCGTCTCCAAGGCGACCATGCAGCCGGTCTGGGATGGCAAGGCCTTCCAGCCGAAGCTGATGCTGCCGCTGTCGCTGTCCTACGATCACCGTGTGATCAACGGCGCTGCCGCCGCGCGCTTCACCAAGCGCCTGGGCGACGTGCTGGGCGATATCCGCACCATGCTGCTGTAATCGCAGCCCACCTGCCTCCTCCCAGGGAGGCAGGTACCCTTTTCGAGCTGCCACGCTCGTACCTCAACCCCGCCCGTTGGCGGGGCTTTTTTGTCCGCCTTTAAGCAACGTGGCCATGCCTGTGAGGCCATGGTTGTCAGCCGGCTTGCAAGACTCAAGACATGCACCAAGGCAGGCGACCATGGCGTAACAAGTTCGGCACGTCGCAACAACTGTAGGATTTATCCGCGATGCGCCGCGCGGGCGGCGCTCGATCTCACAGGCGCCAAAAATCCCAAGGCAAACTAAGGATTTCAGCCAGGCGGCCGAAAACATATACATGACAGCCCTCATGGCCGCTTGCCAGCCTCAGGGACATGATGCAACCTTGCCAGATACGCCGCCGTCCAGGCCGCGTCCCCTTCAAGCGAGTCTTCGATGAAAAGCCAACCCGATGCCGCCAGCCGTGTGGCGGCCGAGGTCGTCACTCAGCTCCCCGTGCCCTCGCGGCTCGGCATGCTGCGTTTCGAAAGGCTGAACGAAGCCAACTGGGCGATGCTTTACCTCGATCCTGCTTGCGAACGCCAGTTCGGCTTGCCCGCTGCCGAGCTGTGTGCGCTGATCGATGCGCCCTATGCCAGCCTCATGGAACCCGAGGCCCGCTACCGGCTGCACGATGAAATCCAACTGCAACTGAGCAACCGCGGCTACTACCGGGTGCGCTACACCCTGCACACCCAGGCCCGCGCGCTGCGCGTGCTGGAAGCCGGCGAGGCATACAAGCAGCACAACCGCCAGCTGCTGCGCGGCTTCCTCACGGTGCTCGATGACGACGACAGCGACCTCGACACCGACGACCTGGAATCGCGCAACAACCGCTTGCAACTGGCCCTGCAGATCAACCAGCGTGCCCAGCAGGAGCAGCTTGAGCACCTGGAACGCGTGCGTGCCCAGCAAGACCTCATCCTGCGCCTGGCCCGCCAGCGCTACAGCGCCGAGAACTCGCTGCTCGAAGCCGCCCAGCTGATCACCCGCAGCGCCTGCGAGATCTACAAGGTCGACAGCGCCAGCATCTGGCACCTGGAAGAGCAGCGTCTGGAGCCGATCAGTGCCTGGCTGCGCGACGAGCAGGCGCACCGCCTGCCCGAACCGATCGATGCCAGCCGCTTCCCCGACTACCTGGACGCCCTGCACGCCAGCCGTGCCATCGACGCGCACAACGCCAACCACGACCCGCGCACCCGTGACCTGGCCGAGAGCCTGTATGCCGACAACAACGCCATGCTCGACGCCAGCATCCGCGTCGATGGCCAGGTAGTCGGCGTGTTGTGCCTGGAACAGACTGGCCAGCCGCGCGCCTGGCAGTCCGATGAAATCGCCTTTGCCGGTGAGCTCGCCGACCAGTTCGCCCAGGTCATCACCAACCACAACCGGCGCACCGCCGCCAGCGCCCTGCACCTGTTCCAGCGGGCCGTGGAACAAAGCGCCAGCGCCTTCCTGCTGGTCAACCGCGACGGCGTGGTGGAGTACGTCAACCCAAGCTTCACGGCCATCACCCAGTACAGCACCGAGGAAGTCCAGGGCCACCACCTGGCCGAGCTGCCAGCCCTGGAAAACCTCAGCGAATTGCTGTTCGACTCGCCGTCGAGCCTGGCCATGGGCAACAGCTGGCAGGGCGAATTCAAGAGCCGGCGCAAGAACCTCGAGCCTTACTGGGGCCAACTGTCGATCTCCAAGGTGTACGGCGACAACCGTGAGCTGACCCACTACATCGGCATCTACGAAGACGTCACCCAGACCAAGCTGGCCCAGCAACGCATCGAGCGCCTGGCCTACACCGACAACCTGACCAACCTGGGCAACCGCCCGGCATTCATCCGCAAGCTCGACGAGCGCTTCGCCCGCGACAGCGAGAACCCGATCTGCCTGCTGCTGGTGGACATCGACAACTTCAAGCGGATCAACGACAGCCTCGGCCACCAGACCGGCGACAAATTGCTGATCAGCCTGGCCCGGCGCCTGCGCAACAGCCTCAGCGTCAACGGCGTGCTCGCCCGTTTCGCCAGCAACGAGTTCGCCGTGCTGCTCGACGACACCAGCCTGGAAGACGGCCAGGGCGTAGCCCTGCAATTGCTGCGTACCCTCGACAAACCGATGTTCGTCGACAACCAGCTGATCAACGTCACCGCCTCGGTGGGCCTGGCGTGCGCGCCGCTGCACGGCAGCGACCCGACCACTCTGATGAAGAATGCCGGCCTCGCCCTGCACAAGGCCAAGGCCAACGGCAAGCACCAGGTGCAGGTGTTCACCGAAGTGCTCAATGCCGAAGCCAGCTACAAGCTGTTCGTCGAGAACAACCTGCGCCGCGCCCTGACCCAGAACGAGCTGGAGGTGTTCTACCAGCCCAAGCTGTGCCTGCGCAGCGGCCGCCTGCTGGGCCTTGAGGCCTTGCTACGCTGGAACCACCCCGAGCGCGGCATGATCCGCCCGGACCAGTTCATCAGCGTGGCCGAGGAAACCGGCCTGATCATCCCCATTGGCAAGTGGGTGGTGCGCCAGTCGTGCCGCATGAGCCAGCAGTTGCAGCAAGCCGGCATGGGCTGCCTGCACGTGGCCATCAACCTTTCGCCCAAACAGTTCTCCGACCCCGACCTGGTGGCCTCGATCGGTTTGATCCTCAAGGAAGAAGGCCTGCCCCCGCACCTGCTGGAGCTGGAACTCACCGAGGGCCTGCTGCTGGAAGCGACCGAAGACACCCACCGCCAGCTCGACGAACTCAAGGCCCTGGGCCTGACCCTGGCCATGGACGACTTCGGCACCGGTTATTCGTCGTTGAGCTACTTGAAGAAATTCCCGATCGACATCATCAAGATCGACCGCAGCTTCATCAACGAGATCCCCGACAACCAGGACGACATGGAAATCACCTCGGCGGTGGTGGCCATGGCCCACAACCTCAAGCTCAAGGTGGTGGCCGAAGGGATCGAGACGCCCGAGCAGCTCGCCTTCCTGCGCCGGCATCGCTGCGACGTCGGCCAGGGCTACCTGTTCGACCGGCCAATCCCGGGCCGTGAGCTGGAAGAAAAACTCAAGCGCTATCCGCGCGGCCCAATAGCCTGACAGCGGCGCCAAGCTCGGGCAAACTAGATCCCACTCAGGCCTCATCGCGGATAAATCCGCTCCTACGCAATCCTTGCAGGAGCGGATTTATCCGCGATGAGGCCAACTCCTATCCCACCGACATACAGAGGAACGGCCATGGTCCTGCGTTCGGAAATCCTGGTGAACAAAAACGTCATGCCAACCGCGGAGCAAGCCCTGCCTGGCCGCGAAACGCCCATGCAGCTGCCCGAGTTCCACTACGTATTCAAAGACACCCCACTGCTCGGCCCGTTCTTCGAAGGCGCCATTGATTTCGCCATCTTCGGCCTGGGCTGCTTCTGGGGCGCCGAGCGCCGCTTCTGGCAGCGCGAAGGCGTGGTCAGCACGGTGGTCGGCTACGCCGGTGGCTTCACCCCGCACCCGACCTACGAAGAAGTCTGCTCGGGCCTGACCGGCCACACCGAGGTGGTGCTGGTGGTGTTCGACAAGGACAAGGTCAGCTACCGCGAGCTGCTGGCGATGTTCTGGGAGCTGCACAACCCGACCCAGGGCATGCGCCAGGGCAACGACGTCGGCACCCAGTACCGCTCGGCCATCTACTGCACCAGCCCGGAACAGCTGGAGCAGGCCAAGGCCAGCCGCGATGCCTTCCAGGCCGAGCTGAGCAAGGCCGGCTTCGGCGAAATCACCACCGAAATCGACCAGGCGCCGACGGTGTATTTCGCCGAGGCCTACCACCAGCAGTACCTGGCCAAGAACCCGGACGGCTACTGCGGCATCGGCGGCACCGGCGTGTGCCTGCCTCCGAGCCTGCAGGGCAACTGAACCATGGGCACGATGACCCTGTTCCACTCACCGCTGTCACCTTTCGTGCGCAAAGTCATGGTGGTGCTGCACGAGACCGGCCAGCTTGGCCGTGTCGCGCTGCAGCCGGTGAACATCAGCCCGGTGAACGGCGACGAGCAGCTCAACCAGGACAACCCGATCGGCAAGATCCCGGCGCTGCGCCTGGAGGACGGCACCGTGCTGCACGACAGCCGGGTGATCTGCGAGTACCTCGACCTGCAGCATGTCGGCCAGCCGCTGCTGCCACGCGAGGGCTCGGCGCGCTGGCGGCGCATGACCTTGGCTTCGCAGGCTGACGCGATCATGGATGCAGCGGTGCTGAGCCGCTACGAAAGCTTCCTGCGGCCTGAAGCGAAGCGCTGGGAGGGCTGGCTCGAAGCGCAAGCCGAGAAGATTCGCCGCAGCCTGGCGAACCTGGAGCAAGCGCACCTGGCAGAGCTGGCGTCCGGGTTCGATATTGCGGCGATTGGCGTGGCCTGTGCGTTAGGGTATCTGGACCTGCGCCAGCCGCAGTTCGGCTGGCGTGAGCGCCAGCCTGGCCTGGCGGCGTGGTATGCCGAAGTGGCCAAGCGGCCGTCGATGGTTGCTACCGCCCCAGCGGCCTGAAGGGCCTCTTCGCGGGTGTGGGAGCGGCCTTGTGTCGCGAAAGGGCCGCGAAGCGGCCCCGGCAATTTCCGCTGCGAAGCTGAGAACCTGGGGCCGCTTCGCGCCCCTTTCGCGACACAAGGCCGCTCCCACATACAGCAGAACCAGTGTGCTATCGCGATCAGCAGTCAGGATTACCCGCAGTAAACTTCTTGGCTGGGTTCACCGCCGCCTTGAACTGGCGCAATGCCTTGGAGCCAATCAGCAACGGGTAGTTGAAGTGGCTGCGGTCCACCAGGTTGACCTCCATGGTGCGCTTCACGCCACCCAGGCACATCTCCAGGTCGATCACCGGCCGCTTGGAGATTTCCGGCGCATCGCCCTCGTCCTCTTCCTCGGCACGCCCCTTGATCTTGCTGATGCGCGAGACCTGGTGCTCATAGACCTTGCCGTCGGAGTCCTTGGTAGCCAGGCGGAAACGCACCCACTCCTCGCCATCACGGGTGAACAACTCGATGTCCTTGGCCGACAGCGAGGCCGTCCAGGCACCGGTGTCCATCTTGGCTTTCAAGGTCTGGCCCAGCTCGGGCAACTTGATGTTCTCGTAACGGCCGTAGAGTGTCGGTTCGGCGGCCATGACCGGCAACGCCAGCAGCGATAAGAGGGCAAGCAGAGATTTCACAGGCAAGCTTCCTTGAGAAGGGTCAGTGCTTAGACTGCACTGGCGGGATAGGTTCGCTGTCACAAGCCTAACCAACATGTTGTGAAACATTTGTCCCTGCCGTCGGGCATTGGACATTTGGCGTAGGCCGCGGCGCTGCTTATCATTGCGCCCTGCTAATTTCCCACAACAAGAGTTTCCTTATGCGTCGCCTGCTTACCGGCCTTTTCACGACCATCCTGCTGCTGCTCAACACCTTGGTGTTGATCTGCCCGCTGTTGGTCTTCGCCCTGCTCAAACTGGTGCTGCCGGGCCGTGGGCGTGACTATGCCTCGTGGGCGGTGATGTGGGTGGCCGAAACCTGGTCGGAAATCGACAAGGCCATCTTCGCCCTGTGCATCCCGACCCAGTGGGACATTCGCGGTGTCGAGAACCTGCGCAAGGACACCTCGTACCTGGCGGTCAGCAACCACCAGACCTGGGTCGATATCCCGGCGCTGATCGAAAGCCTCAACCGCCGCACGCCGTTCTTCAAGTTCTTTCTCAAAAAGGAGCTGATCTGGGTGCCGCTGCTGGGCCTGGCCTGGTGGGGCCTCGATTACCCGTTCATGAAGCGCTACAGCAAGGCGTTTCTGGAAAAGCACCCGGAGCTCAAGGGCAAGGACCTGGAGATCACCAAAGCCGCCTGCGAGCTGTTCAAGCGCCAGCCGGTGACCGTGGTCAACTACCTCGAGGGCACCCGCTTCACCGAGGCCACGCACCGCGAACAGCAATCGCCCTATCGCTACCTGCTCAAGCCCAAGGCTGGCGGCGTGGCGTTCGTGCTGGCAGCGCTGGGCGAACAGCTGGATGCGCTGCTGGACGTGACGATCGTCTACCCCGGCAAGCAGGCGCCGGGGTTCTGGGCGTTGCTCAATGGCAGCATCAACCGGGTGATTATCGACATTCAGGTGCGTGAGCTGGACCCGGCCTTGTGGGATGGGGATTACGAGAATGACCCGGCTTTCCGTCAGACCGTGCAGGGTTGGGTGAACCAGTTGTGGTTGGAGAAGGACCAGCGGATTGAGCAGCTGCGCGGTGAAATGAGCTGAGTTTTATTGCTGTACCGGCCTCTCGCGGATAAATCCGCTCCTACGGGGATCGCTACCCGTGAGGTGCGGATTTATCCGCGAGAGGCCGGTACAGGCACAACTAAGGCCCCAATTAAAACCCAGGCTAATAATTAGAATAAGTAATACTTTTTTGTCATCACCCACCCAAGTGGATAAAAATCGACCAAAGCACAACTACAAAAATGCCTGGATCGATCGATGGCCAACCCACCCAGCTCCAACTCCGCCCAACTGCGCCGTGTCCTCGGCCTCCCCGCCCTGGTGTTCTTCGGCCTGGTGTACATGGTCCCGCTGACCATCTTCACCACCTACGGCATCGTCACTGAACTCACCGGTGGCCGCACCGCCGGCGCCTACATGGTCACCCTGGTGGCCATGCTGTTCACCGCCGCGTCCTACAGTTTCATGGTCAAGCGCTTCCCGGTCGCGGGCTCGGCGTACTCCTACACCAACATGGCCTTCGGCCCCAACGTCGGCTTCCTCGCCGGCTGGTCGTTGCTGCTCGACTATCTGTTCCTGCCAATGATCAACTACCTGTTGATCGGCCTGTTCCTCAACATCGCCTTCCCGGCCATCCCGGCGTGGTCCATCGCCCTGGCCTCGATCGTGCTGGTGACGGTGCTGAACGTGGTCGGCATCCACTCGGTGGCCAAGACCAGCAACCTGATCGTCGGCGCGCAGATCGTCTTCATCGTGGTGTTTGTCGCGCTGTCGTGCCAGTCGCTGGCCGGCCAACCGCTGGACCTGCTGGCGCCGCTGCTGGGTGATGGCTCCAAGCCCGGTTTCGGCGCGATCATGGCCGGCGCGGCGGTGCTGTGCCTGTCGTTCCTCGGCTTCGACGCCGTGTCGACCCTGGCTGAAGAATGCCGCGATGCCCGCCGTGACGTACCGCGGGCGATCATCCTCACCACCCTGTTCGCTGGCGTGCTGTTCACCGTACTGGCCTATGTCAGCCAGCTGGTGATGCCGGGCACCACCTTCGCCAATGCCGATGCAGCGGCCAACGAGGTGATGTTCAAGGCGGGCGGGCAGTTCCTGGCCAACTTCTTCACGGCAGCGTATGTCGCCGGCAGCCTCGGCTCGGCGCTGGCCTCGCAGGCAGCGGTGTCGCGCATCCTGTTCACCATGGGGCGTGACAACGTGCTGCCAAGGCGCAGCTTCGGTTACCTGTCGCCGCGCTTCGGCACGCCGGTGTTCGCCATTGCGCTGGTGTCGGCGTTCTCGCTGCTGGCGTTGGTGATCGACCTGGCCACCCTCGCCTCGCTGATCAGCTTCGGTGCGCTGGTGGCGTTTTCGGCGGTGAACCTGGCGGTGGTGAAGACGCACCTGATGGACGACAGCGCCCAGCGTAACCTCAAGGGGCTGTTGTGCTACGGCCTGGTGCCGCTGGTGGGGTTGGCGTTGACCCTGTGGCTGTGGACCAGCCTGTCGGCGCTGACCTTGGTGATTGGGCTGTGCTGGTTTGCGTTTGGTCTGGCGTACCTGGCAATACTGACCGCCGGCTTCCGCCGCCCTGTGCGCCTTGTGGACTTCAGCGAAGCTGCCTGACCAGCCGCAATCTGCTTTTTTGTGGGAGCGGCCTTGCGTCGCGAAAGGGCCGCAAAGCGGCCCCAGCAATCGTTGCGGTAACGCTTAGATCTTGGGGCCGCTGCGCAGCCCTTTCGCGACACAAGGCCGCTCCCACAGGTGCAGCGCCAGGCTTGTAGGCGATAGGGCCGGCACTGACGCTACACAAAAATCAAACCGAAGGCTGTGCCAACGGCGCCGGTGTGGTCCAAAGGCTACCCAGATTCTGCAACAACGACCCCGCAATCCCCTGCTGCCCCAGGTACTGCAGAATCAATGGCGCAAACTGCCCGATCATCCCGGTATCCATCCCCAGCGCCTTGAACGCATTGTCCAAGTCACCACGGTTCTGCACGTCATTGCCCAGCGCCTTGTCCAGCGCCGACTGGCTGCCCTTGTCGCTGCCCAGCAACTCACCCAGCCCACTCAGCCCACCCAGGACATTGGCACCCGACAGCAGGTCCAGGCCCGGCACGGCCTTGGTCAGTTGGCCATAGTCGTCGCTGCTCAGGTTGTTACGCGCCAGCCCCAGCATGGCCCCTGCCCCGCCCACGGCCTGTTCGGGGGTGATATTCAACTGGCTGCCCAGGGTGTTGAGCAGATTGGCCTGCCCTTCGGGCGCCTGTACCTGGCCTTGTTGCTGCTGGTTCTGCATGGCGGAGACGGCGTTGGCGGCGTCGCTGAGGTTGAAGGCGAACACCGGGCTTGCGGCCAGGGTCATCAGGGTTGCCAGGGTGAATGCTTTCATCGGGAGGGACCTCGGTTGGCCGGTATGCCTGGGAAACGAGGACTTTGACTGGTGGCTTCTGGGTTTGTTCCTGACCGAGTATCGGCAAAAACCACGATGAACCGGTTGAAATACCAAAGCCACATCTATCGACCTAGCATTATTGCCAGTAGCGCAATCGATGAGGATCGCAGAATACTGGCAGCGCCCCCATTACTCCCAACCTTGGATACCCGCCCATGAGTACCACGAGACTTTTTTACCAAAAAGAACAGATTGCAACCGTAACGCTAGGTCAAACAAACCGCTCAATCCTCAAAGGTAATCAGGTTCCACTGGCTGAGCGACAATCGCAAAGTGATAAAAATCATGCCCTTCTGGCTACAGATATAAATGGCTCGGTTTTTGCCGCAACCAGCACCGCGCACAATGAAACACACCGTTATTCAGCATACGGGTATTCCGCCACGGTGCCCTCGAACACATCCATGCTCGGTTTTAATGGTGAACGTGCAGAGCTCAAAGGCTTGTACATGCTTGGCAACGGCTACAGGCTATTTTCTTCCTTATTGATGCGTTTCCTGTCGCCGGATAGCATTTCGCCATTCGGAGAAGGCGGCATAAACTGCTATGCCTACTGTTACAATGACCCTGTCAACTCAACAGACCCATCCGGACATATGCCGGCTAGCCCCAAGCAGCTTCTCAAAACTAATATATTGCGCAGAAAAGAACTTGAGACACAAAAAACTAATGTAGTCAAACAACAGCAAAAGCACCGAGCAAATTCATCCCAGTACACTCAATTAGAAACGGAAGTCGATAGAAGTTACGGGATCGGTCAAAAGGTCGACGGCGTAAAAGTTAAAGTCTCTGATAGGACAAGGGCTGAAGCAGAGGCCAAGAAGAAGCAACTACATCAGCAAGCCGTTTCAGAAATGAAAGAAGCACTTGCATTAAGAAAACAAGAAGAATCAATCGTTGCGGAATATAATTTATTGGCAGATGAAGCTGATGAGCTCCAGCTTATCATGGGCGCAGCCACATACCAACAAGTCGTCAGCGAGGTCGAAAAAGATTTGCAACAGGTCAATCGTGGAGTTCGCAGATAATACCCGTTCAACTTTTGCATAGGGATGCTCAGCGCGGCAAAATCAATTCTATTTTCCAACTTTTTCCGCTTACTCGTAGGACGTTTCTGAAATATGCTCCCAAGCGGCTTAAGCCATTGCGATGATCTGGGCTGCGCTCTAGTCTCGGGCGGTCGCTGCGAAATCAGCGACCGGCTTTGACAGGCCGCCTTGGTATGAATCACATGGCTTCGCCTGTATGGCAGCTGTGCATGGGGCACTTCGTGTGCGCCGGGTTTTGGTTCACCTACCGGTCTGTCAACCCATGTACAGCTGCCACCAATTGTTTGACAGCAGATGGTGATGGCCCTCATTCAAGGTGTTCCATCATGCTTAAGATTGTCCCCGATCCACCCCACACCTCCCATTCCCTCGAAGATACCCTCATCCAGGCCACGGACTATGCGCTGTGCGCCCAAACCGTCGCGCATCAGGCGATTCTGCTGCAGCCCAAGTCACCGGTTTCAATCTTGATGATGGCCACGATGCATGAGCTCGAAACGCTGCGGGTGCTGCTTGAAACGGCCTTGATCCAGGTGCAGCTGCCGGCGGAGCCGCGGACGCTGCACTAGGGTTCAAACCTTGTGTTGGCTGGCCTGGCCTCTTCGCGGGCAAGCCCGCTCCCACAGGTTCAATGCAGGCCTCAGGCTTGGCGCAAAACCTGTGGGAGCGGCTTTAGCCGCGAAAGGGCTGGGCTTGGCAGTCGAGAAACTTCAGGGAGATTGAAATATGACCGGCGACGAGACCAAGACCACCGTAGGCACGACCTTTTTCTACCAGGGCGAAGGCCAGACCCACCCGCTGTTCTGCATTGCCCCGGGCATTCCCTGCCATAGTGCACGAGAACAGGCTTCGGAACTGATGGGCTATGTACGGGATTTGACCATAGACGGCCTGATGGACAACAAGCCGCAGTTGCTTTGGGCTTCACACTATCTGAGCGCGCTGGCCAAGGCGCTGATGGATGATGCCGAGTTGGGGATGATGCGCTGAGTGATGGGTTGGCAGGGCTGGCCCTTTCGCGGGCAAGCCCGCTCCCACAGGTTCCGGGTCAGGCCACAAACTAGTATTTCTGCCAGTATCAAAATCCCTGCGGCCGTTCAGAATGGGCTTCAAGCAGCCTCCATTCATCTAGCACCGCAGGGACTTGAATCATGAGCAAAGCATCGAACGGTACACTTTTCTTCTATCAGGGCGACAAGCTGATCACCGTGAAGCAAGGCGATCAGCAACGCGCCATCTTCCGCAGTAATGAGTTACCGCTAGCTGAGCAGCAACTGCAAGGTGACTCAACAACCAGCTTGCTTGCCACAGATGATAAGGGGTCAGTATTCATGGCGTTGGACGCTGAAGAAGAAGAAGAAGGCGAAGCCCGTAGCTATTCTGCATATGGACACGACCCCGGGGCGCTATCAATCCGCATATCGATAGGATTCAAGGGTGAGTTTTATGACAAGAGTTCCCACGGGTATCTACTTGGCAATGGTTATCGAAGATATAGCACTGTTTCAATGCGCTTTTTTTCAACTGATCGACTGAGCCCATTCGGTGCCGGCGGGCTGAACACTTACTGCTTCGTGAGAGGTGACCCAGTAAACTTCTCAGACCCATCCGGGCATATGCCCTTCAGCACAAAGATAACAAAACTCACAGAGCCTGATATTTTTACCAATATTATCAAGCACCTTGACCTGGATTCTGCAGTGGCACTATCAGAAACGAACAGACATTTGAACAGAATGACCAGACCGGCCTTGCAAGAAATCAAGCGCTTTCTTAACAACCCTGAAAAACTGATCGGCGCTGCACTCGGCAACGAGAAGAATATTGCCAAAACACACGCAATTGAACTGCTGGTTCGAAAGTCAGATATAGATATCTCTCAGTTCCCTTCGACTGACGCACCAACCGTAGAGCTGCTGGAAAACATTCGAATCGCGAGAAGTTTCCGTGCGAGTCAAAACCGCAGAACCGCGTCAGCTGATTCAACACCTTACGGTTCAGATTCTGAGGACGAAATACAAAGAATAAATGAGGGAATACGAAAAGCTCTAAAGGGCCATCAATTATAAAATCAAATATCACAATATAGCCCCTCAATGCGAAGGGCTATATTCACTCAATGATTGTTACGCCGCACCCCACATCTTGTGCGGGTCGATCACGAACTTCTTCGGCACGCCTGCATCGAACTCGCCATAGCCTTCCGGCGCCTGGTCAAGGTTGATCACCTGCACGCCGACCACTTCAGCAATGTTGATGCGGTCCCACATGATCGCCTGCATCAGCTGGCGATTGTACTTCATGGTCGGGGTCTGGCCGGTGTGGAAGCTGTGCGACTTGGCCCAGCCCAGGCCGAAGCGGATGCTCAGCGCGCCGATCTTGGCGGCGGCATCGACCGCGCCCGGGTCTTCGGTCACGTACAGGCCCGGGATGCCGATGTTGCCGGCCACGCGGGTCACCTGCATCAGCGAGTTCAGCACGGTGGCAGGGGCTTCATGCTTGGCGCCTTCGTGGCCGTGGCCACGGGCTTCGAAGCCAACGGCGTCGACGGCGCAGTCCACTTCAGGCTCGCCGAGGATGTCGACGATCTGCTCGTGCAGCGGGGTGTCCTTGGACAGGTCGACCACTTCGAAGCCCTGGGACTTGGCGTGGGCCAGGCGGGCCGGGTTGAGGTCACCGACGATCACGCAGGCGGCGCCCAGCAGGCGCGCCGAGGCAGCGGCGGCCAGGCCGACCGGACCGGCACCGGCGACGTAGACGGTGCTGCCAGGGCCTACACCGGCAGTGACAGCGCCGTGGTAGCCGGTCGGCAGGATGTCGGACAGGCAAGTCAGGTCACGGATCTTCTCCATGGCCTTGTCGCGGTCCGGCAGTTTCAGCAGGTTGAAGTCGGCGTACGGCACCAGCACGTATTCGGCCTGGCCACCGGTCCAGTCGCCCATGTCGACATAGCCATAGGCACCGCCGGCGCGGGCCGGGTTGACGGTGAGGCAGACACCGGTGTGCATTTCTTTGCACGAGCGGCAGCGCCCGCACGCGACGTTGAACGGTACCGACACCAGGTCGCCGATCTTCAGGCGCTCGACATCACGCCCCATCTCGACGATTTCACCGGTGATTTCGTGGCCCAGGACCAGGCCGACCTGGGCAGTGGTGCGGCCGCGGACCATGTGCTGGTCGGAGCCGCAGATGTTGGTGGAAACCACCTTGAGGATCACGCCGTGCTCGATCTTGTTGCCGCGTGGGTCTTGCATTTTCGGGTAGTCGATTTTCTGCACCTCGACCTTGCCCGCGCCGAGATACACCACTCCACGATTGCCAGACATGCTCTTACCTCGCTCGATTTATATTTATGCAGCGGTGGTTGAACGCGCCGCCATCCATGGGCGGCTTGTGTTACTGGAATGCAGGGAATTGTGGGCCTGATACGGCGGATTGCACTGACTGGAAGCGACAGGGAGTTGCCTTTTAACGGCAGTGCTGTCGTTGGAGGACAGGGGGCAAACAGAGGTGGCGGCTTGTGCCGGCCTCTTCGCGGCTAAAGCCGCTCCTACACAGGTAATGCGCCAGTCTCCGAGACTGAACGAACCCTGTGGGAGCGGCTTTAGCCGCGAAGAGGCCGGAACAGGTTGTTAGAGAACGACCGTCCGGTTGGCGTTGAGGAACACCCGCCGCTCGATGTGGTAACCCACCGCCCGCGCCAGGGTCAGGCATTCGATGTCGCGCCCCTTGGCAATCAGGTCTTCGGGGTAATGGCTGTGGTCCACCACCTCGACGCCCTGGGCAATGATCGGCCCTTCGTCGAGGTCGTTGTTGATGTAGTGCGCCGTGGCGCCGACCATCTTCACGCCCTTGTTGTAGGCCTGGTGATAGGGCTTGGCGCCCTTGAACCCGGGCAACAGCGAGTGGTGGATGTTGATCGCCCAGCCATCCAGGCGCCGGCACAGCTCCGGCGACAGCACCTGCATGTAGCGGGCAAGCACCACCAGCTCCGCGCCGGTTTCTTCGATCACCTGGATCACCTTGCGCTCTTGCGCCGGCTTGTCCTTCGGGTCGAGAGCGAAGTGGTAGTAAGGAATCTTGTGCCAGTGCGCCAGGGGCTCGAGGTCCGGGTGGTTGGACACCACCGCGACCACGTCCATGGCCAGTTGGCCGATGCGCTGGCGATACAGCAGGTCGTTCAGGCAATGGTCGGCCTTGGACACCATGATCACCACCTTGGGACGGTGATTGGGTGCGGTCAGCTCGAAGGCCATGCCGAACGCTTCGCTGCGCTCGGCCAGGCCGGCACGGAAGCCGGCCTCGTCGAAAGCGTCCGGCTGGCGGAACTCCACGCGAATGAAGAAACGCTCCGACAGCCGGTCATCGAAGGAGTGGTGCTCGGTGACGTAGCAGCGCTGCTCGTAGAGGTAACGCGTCACCACGTCGACGGTGCCGAGCATGCTCGGGCAGTCGGCGGTGAGAATCCAGGTGTCCGGTGCCCGACTCATGTTCTGCTCTCCTTACGCTTCGATGCTCAGACCGTATTCGGCCGAAGCGTCCTGCAGCCACAGCCACCAGTAGTCAGCGAAGCTGCGGCGGATCACCAGTTCCCAGGTGTCTTCGGCGGTGCGGCGGATCACCAGCTGCGACTTGGCGAACACGGTGCCGACCGCCTTGCCGACCGGGAAGTTGTTCGGGTGCACGTCATAGCTGGTGGATTTCATCAGCACTTCGCGCACGTTCGGGCCGCGCAGTTCCAGCAGGCTCTGCCCGCCGCTGACATTGACCACCTGGATGTGCTGGCCTTCGAGGGCTGCGCGCAGCTTCTGCTCGACCGCCAGTTCCTGGCCGCCCGGGACGATCAGCAGCCACTCGTCAGGGCCGACCCATTGCAGCGACATCTCGTTGTTGGCGACCACGGTCAGGGCAACCGGCAGCTCCAGGCCCAGGGCCTTGTGCACGCCGGCGGCGAATTCCGGGTCGTGGCCATCGCCACGGAGGGTCAGGTGGCCGAGGAACTTGCGTTCACGCAGGGTCACGCCTGCGTTCTTGCGGCCCTTGCCAACCAGGCTGGCCAGGTCGGCGTGGTGCAGTGGCGACTGGGCCTTGGCCTCGGCGCCGGGGTTTTGCTGGAAGACGTTGATAGCGCTCATTTCTTACCTGCCTTGAATTCTTGTTCGTCAGGGTGGCGCAGCACTGCAAGCAGGCTGCGCCGCCATCCGGGGCCTTAGACGTTCTGCCGCTCACCCTTCGGATCGAAGAACACCGAAGACACGATTTCCGCCTCGATCACGCTGCCATCGGCCTGCGGCGAGTACACGCGCTCGCCCATGCGCTTGAGGCCGCCCTTGACCACACCCATGGCGAACGAGTAGCCCAGGGAGTTGGACGCGTAGCTGGAGGTGACGTGGCCGACCATGTCCATCGGGATCGGCTGCTTGGGGTCGAACACCAGCTGGGCGCCTTCCGGCAGCCATTTGGTCGGGTCGATCGGCTTCAGGCCTACCAGCTGCTTGCGGTTCTCGCGCACGCAGTCTTCGCGGTTCATGCCACGCAGGCCGATCCACGAGAACGGCTTGTTGCGGCCCACGCACCAGCTCATGTTGAGGTCGTCCGGGGTCATCGAGCCGTCGGTGTCCTGGCCGACGATGATGAAGCCCTTCTCGGCCCGCAGTACGTGCATGGTCTCGGTGCCGTACGGGGTCAGGTTGTACTTCTTGCCGGCCTCGATGATCTGTTCCAGCACGCCCATGGCGTAGTTGGCCTGCACGTTGACTTCGTACGACAGCTCGCCGGTGAACGAGATACGGAACACGCGGGCCGGCACGCCGCCGACGTTGCCTTCCTTCCAGGTCATGAACGGGAAGGCGTCCTTGTCCATGTCGATGTCGGTCAGCTCGCTGAGCAGCTTGCGGCTGTTCGGGCCGGACAGGGTCATGGTGGCCCAGTGGTCGGTGACCGAGGTGAAGTACACCTTCAGCTCTGGCCATTCGGTCTGGTGGTACAGCTCCATCCACTGCAATACGCGGGCAGCGCCGCCGGTGGTGGTGGTCATGATGAAGTGGTTGTCGCCGACACAGGCGGTCACGCCGTCGTCGAAGACCATGCCGTCTTCCTTGCACATCAGGCCGTAGCGGGCCTTGCCCACGTCAAGCTTGGTCCAGGCGTTGGTGTAGATGCGGTTGAGGAACTCGCGCGCATCCGGGCCCTGGATGTCGATCTTGCCCAGGGTCGAAGCGTCCAGCAGGCCCACGCTGTCGCGCACGGCCTTGCATTCACGGGCAACCGCGGCATGGATGTCTTCACCGGCTTTGGGGAAGTACCAAGGGCGCTTCCACTGGCCGACATCTTCGAACTCGGCGCCGTTCTTCACGTGCCAGGCATGCAGGGCGGTGAAGCGCACGGGCTCGAACAGGTGGCCACAGTGACGACCGGCTACCGCGCCAAAGGTCACCGGCGTGTAGTTCGGGCGGAACATGGTGGTGCCCATTTCCGGGATGGTGATGCCGATCGAACGGGCGGCGATGGCCAGGCCGTTGATGTTGCCCAGCTTGCCCTGGTCGGTGCCGAAGCCCAGCGCGGTGTAGCGCTTGACGTGCTCGACCGACTCGAAGCCTTCGCGGGTGGCCAGTTCGATGGCGGCAGCAGTGACGTCGTTCTGCTGGTCGACGAACTGCTTGGGTGCACGGGCAGTGCCCTTGTCGTGCGGCACCTGGAACAGCGCCACGGTGGCCTCTTCCTTGCGCGCCACGGTTTTCGGCAGGCTGCCAACGGTGGCCTTGAAGCCCGCTTCAGTGGCGGCGCGGGCACCGCCTTCGAAACCATCGGCAATCACATCGCCCAGGGCGTAGACGCCGTTGATGCCACCCACGCATTCGCGCTTCTGCGGGGCATCGCCCGGCACGAAGCCGAGGATGTCTTCACGCCAGACCGGGCGACCGCCCAGGTGCGAAGCCAGGTGCACGATCGGGCTGTAACCGCCGGAGGTGGCGATCAGGTCGCATTCGAGGGTTTCACCGGGGCTGGTGACCTTGTGCGCCTGCACATCGATGGCCGCCACACGGGCGCCGCTGACGTGCTTGGTGCCCTTGGCCTCGATCACGGCGCTGGAGGTGAGGATGCGGATGCCCTTGGCACGCGCTTCTTCAACCAGCGAACCACGCGGGTTGTGGCGAGCGTCGGCAATGGCGACCACTTGCAGGCCGGCGTCGTGCCAATCCAGCGCGGCGCGGTAGGCGTGGTCGTTGTTGGTCGACAGCACCAGCTTGCGCCCTGGGGCCACGCCGTAACGGCGAACGTAAGTGGAAACTGCACCAGCCAGCATGTTGCCCGGCAGGTCGTTGTTGCCGTACACCAACGGGCGCTCGTGAGCGCCGGCAGCCAGGACCACGCGCTTGGCGCGGACACGGTGCACGCGTTGACGCACCTGGCCGATCGGGGCGCGGTCGCCGAGGTGGTCGGTGAGGCGCTCGTGAATGGTCAGGAAGTTATGGTCGTGGTAGCCGTTGACCGTGGCGCGTGGCAGCAAGGTCACTTCCGGCAGGCTTTGCAGCTCTTTGACCACGGCGTTGACCCAATCGGCGGCAGGCTTGCCGTCGAGGGTTTCGCGGGTGTCGAGCAGGCTGCCGCCGAACTCTTCCTGCTCGTCAGCCAGGATCACGCGGGCACCGCTGCGGCCAGCGGCCAGCGCGGCGGCCAGGCCAGCAGGGCCGGCGCCAACGATCAGCACGTCGCAGTGCTGGTTCATGTAGTCGTAGCTGTCCGGGTCGTTCTGCAGCGGCGCACGGCCCAGGCCGGCTGCCTTGCGGATGTACTTCTCATAAGTCATCCAGAACGATTTCGGGTACATGAAGGTTTTGTAGTAGAAGCCCGGCGGCATCATGTTGCCGCCGACCTTGCCGAGGATGCCCATGACGTCGTTGTTGACGTTCGGCCAGCCATTGGTGCTGGTGGCGACCAGGCCCGCGTACAGCGCCTGTTGAGTGGCTCGCACGTTGGGGATCTGGGTGGCTTCGCTGGAGCCGATCTGCAGGATCGCGTTCGGCTCTTCGCTACCGGCGGCGATGATGCCGCGTGGGCGCGAGTACTTGAAGCTGCGGCCAACGATGTCGACGCCGTTGGCCAGCAGCGCGGCGGCCAGGCTGTCACCGGCATAACCCTGGTAGGTCTTGCCGTTGAAGGTGAAGTTCAGGACCTTGCTGCGGTCGATACGGCCGCCGCTGGCGAGGCGATAGGTCTGGCTCATACTTTTTCCCCTTGGCCTTTGACGGCGGACGGTGCGATCGCAGCTTTGCCCTCAGCGGTCACTTGCGGCTTCTGGCCAATCTTGTAGGTTTCCAGGATCTCGTAGGTCACGGTGTTGCGGGTGACGTTGAAGTACTGGCGGCAACCGGCAACGTGGTCCCACAGTTCGTGGTGAATACCGCGTGGGTTGTCACGGTAGAACATGTAGGTACCCCACTCCTCGTCGGAACAGGCGTTAGGGTCCAGCGGGCGGGCGATGTGCGCCTGGCCAGAGGCGTGGAACTCTTCTTCGGAGCGCAGCTCGCCACAGTGGGGACAGAAAATATGCAACATGACGGTGGCTCCGGTTAGTGGGCGACGGCGGCGGCGCCGTGTTCGTCGATCAGTGCGCCGTTGTAGAAGCGGTCCATGGAGAACGGCGCGGCCAATGGGTGCATTTCGCCTTTGGCCAGGCTCGCGGCGAAGACGTTGCCCGAACCCGGGGTCGCCTTGAAGCCGCCAGTCCCCCAACCGCAGTTGAAGAACAGGTTCTTGACCGGCGTCTTGGTGATGATCGGGCAGGCGTCTGGCGAGGTATCGACGATGCCGCCCCACTGGCGGTTCATGCGAACACGCGAGAGGTTGGGGAACATTTCGACGATGGCCTGCAGGGTGTGCTCGATCACCGGGTACGAACCGCGCTGGCCGTAGCCGACCCAGCCGTCGATACCGGCGCCGATCACCAGGTCGCCCTTATCGGACTGGCTGATGTAGCCGTGTACGGCGTTGGACATGATCACGCTGTCGATGATCGGCTTGATCGGCTCGGAGACCAGCGCCTGCAGCGGGTGCGATTCCAGCGGCAGGCGGAAGCCGGCCAGCTTGGCCATGTGCCCGGAGTTACCGGCGGTGACCACGCCGACGCGCTTGGCGCCGATGAAGCCTTTGTTGGTTTCCACGCCGATGACCGCGCCGTTTTCCTTGCGAAAGCCAATCACTTCGGTCTGCTGGATCAGGTCCACGCCCAGGGCATCGGCGGCACGGGCAAAGCCCCAGGCCACGGCGTCGTGGCGGGCCACGCCACCACGGCGCTGAACGGTGGCGCCAAGGATCGGGTAGCGGGTGTTCTTGGAGCAGTCCAGGTACGGGATTTCGGCCGCAACCTGGGCAGTGTTCAGCAGCTCGCCATCGACGCCGTTGAGGCGGTTGGCGCTGACACGGCGCTCGGAATCACGCATGTCCTGCAGGGTGTGGCACAGGTTGTAGACGCCGCGCTGGGAGAACATCACGTTGTAGTTGAGGTCCTGGGACAGGCCCTCCCACAGTTTCATGGCGTGCTCGTACAGGTGCGCCGACTCGTCCCACAGGTAGTTGGAACGCACGATGGTGGTGTTACGGGCGGTGTTGCCGCCGCCCAGGTAACCCTTCTCGATCACCGCGACGTTGGTGATGCCGTGTTCCTTGGCCAGGTAGTAGGCCGTGGCCAGGCCATGGCCGCCACCGCCGACGATGACCACGTCATAGACCTTTTTCGGGGTCGGCGTGCGCCACATGCGCTGCCAGTTCTCGTGGTGGCTGAGGGAGTGCTTGAAAAGGCCGAAGCCCGAGTAGCGTTGCATGTTCGTTTACTCCACTCAGCGGTAAACAGGGAAGTCAGCGCACAGCGCCGCGACGTTCTTCGCCACATCGGCTTCGACGTCGGCGTCACCGAGGTTGTCGAGGATGTCGCAGATCCAGCCGGCCAGGGCGACACATTGCGCTACCTTGAAGCCGCGGCTAGTGACGGCCGGGGTACCGATGCGCAGGCCGGAGGTGACGAACGGCGACTGCGGGTCGTTCGGCACGGCGTTCTTGTTGACGGTGATGTGCGCGCGGCCCAGGGCGGCGTCGGCATCTTTGCCGGTCAGGCCCTGGCGAATCAGGCTGACCAGGAACAGGTGGTTGTCGGTACCGCCGGAGACCACGTCGTAGCCGCGGTCGATGAATACCTGAGCCATGGCCTGGGCGTTTTCGATCACTTGCTTCTGGTAAGCCTTGAAGCCTGGCTCCAGCGCTTCCTTGAAGCACACGGCCTTGGCGGCGATCACGTGCATCAGCGGGCCGCCCTGGGCGCCCGGGAATACGGCGGCGTTGAGTTTCTTCTCGATCTCTTCGTTGGCCTTGGCCAGGATCAGGCCGCCACGTGGACCGCGCAGGGTCTTGTGGGTGGTGGTGGTGACCACATCGGCGAACGGGATCGGGTTCGGGTACAGGCCTGCGGCAACCAGGCCGGCAACGTGGGCCATGTCGACGAACAGGTAGGCACCCACCTTGTCGGCAATGGCGCGGAAGCGTGGGAAGTCGAGGGTCTTGGAGTAGGCCGAGAAGCCGGCAACGATCATCTTCGGCTTGTGCTCGACAGCCAGGCGCTCGACTTCGTCGTAGTCGATCAGGCCGGTAGTGGTATCGATGCCGTACTGCACAGCGTTGTACAGCTTGCCCGAGGACGACACCTTGGCGCCGTGGGTCAGGTGGCCGCCGTGGGCCAGGCTCATGCCGAGGATGGTGTCACCGGCCTGCAGCAGGGCCAGGTAGACCGCGCCGTTGGCCGAAGAACCGGAGTGCGGCTGGACGTTGGCGTAGTCGGCGCCGAACAGCTGCTTGGCGCGCTCGATGGCCAGGGCCTCGACTTTGTCGACGTGCTCGCAGCCACCGTAGTAGCGCTTGCCCGGGTAGCCTTCGGCGTACTTGTTGGTCAGGCCGCTGCCCTGGGCCTGCATCACGCGCTTGGAGGTGTAGTTTTCCGAGGCGATCAGCTCGATGTGGTCCTCCTGGCGCTGTTCTTCGGCATTCATCGCCACCAGCAGTGCATCGTCATAACCCTGGATCTGGTCTTGCTTGCTGAACATCGTGTATCTCCCGGCAGCGATCGATTTTTGTCGTGGGGCACTGTGGCCCTTTGTGGCGATGTTATGACTGGCCGGGGCGGGTCAGATGCCTGCGCACGCCTTGCAATGGCGCGTTTACGACATTGGCATTTGTGTTGTTCATGCCGGCCTCTCGCGGATAAATCCGCTCCTACGGACGATGTGTCGTTTGCAGGCGCGGATTTATCCGCGAAGGGCCGGAACCGGCAGCTTGTATAGGCAACCGTTTCAGCAATGGTTTAGAGTGCTGTTCTGCGTCGTTCACAGGACAGTGTCATGACAGACAAGAGCCAACAATTCGCCAGCGACAACTATTCCGGCATCTGCCCCGAAGCCTGGGCGGCAATGGAAAAGGCCAACCACGGCCACGACCGCGCCTACGGCGACGACCAGTGGACCGAGCGTGCATCGGAGTACTTCCGCAACCTGTTCGAAACCGACTGCGAGGTGTTCTTCGCCTTCAACGGCACCGCCGCCAACTCCCTGGCCCTGGCCTCGCTGTGCCAGAGCTACCACAGCGTGATCTGCTCCGAAACCGCCCACGTCGAAACCGACGAATGCGGCGCGCCAGAGTTCTTCTCCAACGGCTCCAAGCTGCTGACTGCGCCCAGCGTCAATGGCAAGCTGACGCCCGAGTCGATCCGCGAAGTGGCACTCAAGCGCCAGGACATCCACTACCCCAAGCCACGCGTGGTCACCATCACCCAGGCCACCGAAGTCGGCACCGTCTACCGCCCCGACGAGCTCAGGGCGATCAGCGCCACCTGCAAGGAGCTGGGCCTGAACCTGCACATGGACGGCGCGCGCTTCACCAATGCCTGCGCCTTCCTTGGCTGCAGCCCGGCCGAGCTGACCTGGAAGGCCGGCGTCGATGTGCTGTGCTTTGGCGGCACCAAGAACGGCATGGCGGTGGGCGAGGCGATCCTGTTCTTCAACCGCCAGCTGGCCGAGGACTTCGACTACCGCTGCAAGCAGGCCGGTCAGCTGGCGTCGAAGATGCGCTTTTTGTCGGCGCCGTGGGTCGGGCTGCTGGAAGATGGCGCCTGGCTGCGCCATGGCCGCCACGCCAACCGTTGCGCGCAATTGCTGGCCTCGCTGGTGAGTGACCTGCCGGGGGTAGAGCTGATGTTTCCGGTGGAGGCCAACGGGGTGTTCCTGCAGATGCCGGAGCCTGCCATTGAAGCGCTGCGCAACAAGGGCTGGCGGTTCTATACCTTCATCGGTAGCGGCGGTGCGCGGTTCATGTGTTCGTGGGATACCGAGGAAGAACGGGTGCGTGAACTGGCGGCGGATATCCGTAGCATCATCACTGCCTGACAGGCCATGTTCGCGGGTAAGCCCGCTTCCCCAGGTGCCGCGTCGACCTTGAGGTTGACGCCCAACCTGTGGGGGCGGGTTCACCCGCGTAGAAGCCAACCCCGATCTACAGCTTGAACCCACCCATCTGCCGCGCCAGGTCATCAGCCAGGCCACGCAGCGCCTGGCACTCCTCCCGGCACCCTTGCACCTCGGCCGCCGTCTCCCGGGCCAAATCGGAAATCCCCTGCACCGTCCGGTTGATCTCTTCGGTCACCGCTGACTGCTCTTCGGTCGCCGTGGCCACCTGGTGGTTCATGTCGCTGATGTGCTCGACCTGGTCGGTAATCGCGCCCAAGGACGCGCCAGTACGCTGGCTGGATGCCACACCACTGCCAGTCGCCTGCTGCCCCGCCTGCATCGAACTCACGGCAGAACCCGCCCCCTGCTTGAGGCGCTGGATCATCTGCTGCACTTCATCGGTGGACAGCTGTGTACGCCGGGCCAACGTCCTCACTTCGTCAGCCACCACGGCAAACCCACGCCCCATCTCCCCTGCCCTGGCCGCCTCGATGGCTGCGTTCAGCGCCAACAGGTTGGTCTGTTCGGAAATACTGCGAATCACCGCCAACACCTGGTCGATCGAGGCCACTTCATCGGCCAGCTGGCTGACCGCATCGGCTGCCTTGCCGATATCCCCGGACATGCCCTCGATTCCCTGGATCGAGCGCCGTACCACTTCGCGCGCCTGCAGGGCCTCATCCCGCGCCGATTGCGATGCCTGCGCCGCATCGCCAGCATTGCGGGCGATGTCTTGTACCGTCAGGCCCATCTCGTGCACGGCGGTGGCGACCATCTCGGTCATTTCCTGCTGCCGACCAGAGCGCTCGGCGGTGTTGTTCACCACCTGGGTCACCTGCTCTACTGACTGGTGCAGGCGGTCGCTGGTGCGCAACACTTCGCCGATCAGGCCACGCTGGCTGTCGAGGAAGCGATTGAAGCCACGGGCCAGATCGCCCAGTTCATCCTGACGGGCATCGTCCAGCCGGTGGCTGAGGTCGCCACCGCCACTGCCGATCTGTACCAGCGCGGCGGTGACGCGGCGGATCGGGCGCACCAGGCCACGCGCCAGCAGCACCACCAGCAGCAGCGACACAAGGGCCACGCTGCCGCCGACCAGGCTGGTCAGCCCCACCGTCTGGTGCATCTGCGCGTAAATTTCCTCCTCCGGTACCTCGGCCACCAAGGTCCAGTTGAGGTCGCGCAGAGGCAGGCCGAGCGCCAGGTAGCTTTCACCGTCGCGGTTGAAGCGCCTACTGCGCAGGCTTTCACCACCGGTCATCACCGCCTTGGCAGCTTCTGCGCCGAGTTGTTCGGCGAGCTGACGCTTGCCGCTGAAGGCCGCGTCCGGGTGCACCTGGATCAGGCCGTCATTGCGCACCAGGAAGACTCTGCCGTGCTCACCGAAACTGAAGTCGTGGATGCGTTTCGACAGTTCGGTCATGCGCAGGCCCATGCCGGCCACGCCAACCAGCTTGCCGGCCTTTTCCACGCGGTAGTCGATGAACAATGCCAGTTCACCCGTGGCGTGATCGATGTCGATATTCACCAGGCGTTCGGCGCCGCTATCGATGTAGCCGTAGAACCATTTGTCATTGGGGTTGCCGCGGCTGAGCACACGATCCAGGCCATTCTCGTTGTAGTAGTTGCCCGTTTCGGTCGAGGCGAACAACGTGGTGAACGCATGGTTGCGTTGCTTGGCGGCCTGCAGGTATTCGAGGAATTGCGGGGCTTGACCGGGGTCTTCGCCAGCGGCAAGCCAATCGCGCAGCAGCGTATTACCGGCAATGTCGGCGGCCGCCACCAGAGGCTGGCCGAGCATGCGCTCGATGTCGTTGCGGATGGCTTCGATGCTGGCCGGCAATGCGGTGTCGACCAGGTAACGTTCGGTCAGGCGGTTGAGTGCCACCGTGAAGATGATCACCACCACCAGGATGCTCGCCAGCAGGGCGGCGCCCATGCTTGCAATCAATTGCCACTGGATGCTCTTACGCCAGATACGCATGCCCCTGCTCCCCGCTAATTATTGTTTTGCGGGAAGTGTATACACTTGCGTATTCAGTTAATCCAGTGATCTGGAACAATGGGGTCGCACCGCGACCCCGAAGATGCGTCAGGACTCAGCGATTGTCTTGACGATGGCATCCACCGTGGCGTCGATCTGCGCCTGGGTACGCTCGAGGGTCTGCTGATGTTCCTTTTGCAGTTCGACCTGCTTGGAACACAGGTTCAGCGCGGCCAGCACCAGCAGCTTGTCGCCGATCAGGGTCGGGTACTGGCGTTTGGTCTCGCTCAGCGCGGTGTTGAGCATCCGCACGGCCTGGGCCAGGGTTTCTTCCTGGCCTGCGGGCGCCTTGATCGAATAGTCGCTGCCAAGAATCGACACGACATTGATCGGCTGCGCTTGCAGTCTCATGCGCCGACGACGCCAGCGCTGGCGCGGTCAACCAGCGCCTGGATGCGCGCGGCGGTGGCGCCGTGCTTCTCTTCCTGCTCCATCAGCGACAGTTGCAGGGTTTCGTTTTCTTCCTTGGCCTGGGCCAGTGCCTGGTCGAGGGCGGTGTTCTGCTCGGTGAGTTGAGCGTTTTTCTGCATCAGGTCGCTGACCAGTTGCTCGAGTTGATTCAGGGAGGCTTCCAGCATGGGTCTATCTCGGGTTGTTGCAAAGGGCGCACACGATAAAGAAAAGCGTGAGCCCCCGCCATTAAATATCGGATTCTCAAGGTTTCTAACCCGCAGATTGACAGGGTATCTGGCCCCTTGTTCCGACCTGGATCAACCGCCGGTCAGGTAATGGGCCAGCGCGCTGAAAAGTTTCATGGGGTCATCCTCAAGACTGTTCAGTCACGACCGATAGACAGGTAGGTCATATTCCGTCGCATGGACCGCGCCACCCCACCCAGCCTGGACTCTCTCCATGTCACTACGCAACATGAACATTGCACCGCGCGCGTTGCTCGGGTTCGCTCTGATCGGCGCGCTCATGCTCGGCCTCGGTATCTTCTCGCTCATGCAGATGGGCAACATCCGACAGGCCGGCGTAACCATTGAAGTCAACAGCGTGCCCAGCATCAAGACGCTCGACGAACTGGCTGCGCTCAACCTGCGCCTGCGCTCATTGTCCTACCGGCTGCTGCTCAACCGCGAAGCGGAAACCCAGCGCGACACCCTCAACCTGCTGGACCAGCGCAACGCCCAGATCGACCGCGCCCGCCAGGCCTACCTGCCAATGATCACCGCAGCCGACGAGCGT
The DNA here is from genome assembly GCF_021602465.1 of Pseudomonas urethralis. NCBI lineage: Bacteria > Pseudomonadati > Pseudomonadota > Gammaproteobacteria > Pseudomonadales > Pseudomonadaceae > Pseudomonas > Pseudomonas urethralis. Next base: position 207,644 of record NZ_BQIJ01000006.1, on the reverse strand, counting down.
GCCGCCTTCGAGCAGTACACCCAGCTGCTCAACCAGTACCGCCAGCTCGAGTCGCGCATGCGCAGCCTGAGCCAGGCCGACCGCCTCGACGAATTGCGTGACTTGCTCAACCGCGACCTGCTGGCCAATTCCGAGCAGATCAACAAGGTCATGGAGACTCTGGTGCAGATCAACACCGAGCAGACCCGCGCCACCAACGCAACCGCCGCCCAGCAGTACGACACCGCGTTCGCCCTGGTAATCGGCCTGTTGATTGCCGCCACGGCGCTGACCTTCCTCTGCGCCTTCCTGCTGACCCGCAGCATCGTCAAGCCGATCGAAGAAGCGCTGCAGGCCGCCGAGCAGGTGGCCGACGGCGACCTGACCAAAGTCATCCGCGCCGAAGGCAGCGACGAAGCAGCCCGCCTGCAGCGCGCCATGGCGCGCATGCAGGACAAGCTGCGCGACACCCTGCAACTGATCGCCGGTTCCGCCACCCAGCTGGCCTCCGCAGCCGAGGAATTGAACTGCGTCACCGACGAAAGCGCACGCGGCCTGCAGCAGCAGAACAACGAAATCGAACAGGCGGCTACTGCCGTCACCGAGATGACCAGTGCCGTGGAAGAAGTGGCGCGCAACGCGGTCAGCACTTCGGAAGCGTCAAGCGAAGCCAGCCGTTCCGCCGGCGACGGTCGTGACCTGGTCATGGAAACCGTGGGTGCCATCGAGCGCATGAGCGGCGACGTACAAGCCACCGCCAGGCTGATCACCCACCTGGCCGAACAGTCGCGTGATATCGGTAAGGTGCTCGACGTGATCCGCGGCCTGGCCGACCAGACCAACCTGCTGGCGCTGAACGCGGCGATCGAAGCGGCGCGTGCCGGTGAGGCCGGGCGGGGGTTTGCCGTGGTGGCGGATGAAGTGCGGGCGCTGGCGCACCGCACCCAGCAGTCGACCAGCGAGATCGAGCGCATGATCGGCAGCATCCAGGGCGGTACCGAAGAGGCGGTGGAATCGATGCGCACCAGCACCGAGCGCGCCGAATCGACGCTGAATATCGCCAAGGGTGCGGGCATGGCGCTGGATACCATTGCCGGGGCTGTGGCGCAGATCAACGAGCGTAACCTGGTCATTGCCAGTGCAGCGGAAGAGCAGGCTCAGGTGGCGCGTGAAGTGGATCGCAACCTGGTGAACATCAATGACCTGTCGGTGCAGAGTGCGACCGGGGCGCATCAGACCAGCGCAGCGAGTGCCGAGCTGTCGCGCCTGGCCGTTGACTTGAACGGGTTGGTGGCGCGCTTCCGTACCTGACGTCAAGAAACCGGGGCCGCTTTGCGGCCCATCGCGGCTGAAGGCCGCTCCTGCAAGAGAACGCGTAACCCTGCAGGAGCGGCCTTCAGCCCCGGCAATCTCGGATCAGTAATCGATCCGCACATCCCCCTTCGGCACACTGCAGCACGACAGGATGTAGCCCTCGGCTTCGTCGTCCTCGGTAATCCCGCCGTTGTGTTCCATCTCCACTTCGCCGCCCAGCTTGAGCACCTTGCAGGTCCCGCAGATGCCCATGCCACAGGCTTTCGGGATCATCAGGCCAACCTTCGCTGCTGCCGCATGCACGGTTTCGCCCGGGGCGACGCGGATGCTTTTCTCGCTGCCGATGAACTCCACCAGGTTGAGGTCCGAAGCATCCACTTCCGGTGCGTCGGCCGCCTGCTCGGCATGCTCCACGGCATCGGCCTTGGCCTCGGGGGGCGTCGCGCCGAACGACTCCTCGTGGTAGTTCTTCATGTCGAAGCCGACCGCTTCGAGCATGCGCTTGACCGCTGTCATGTACGGCGTCGGGCCGCAGCAGAACACCACACGCTCCATGTAGTCCGGCGCAATCAGCTCCATCAGGCGCTGGTTGAGATAACCGCGGTAGCCCGCCCAAGGTTCACCCAGCCCATGCTTCTCGCAGATGATGTGCAGGCTGAAGTTGGGAATGCGCGACGCCATCTGTTCCAGCTCGCGGTGGTAGATGATGTCCTTCGGCGAACGGGCGCTGTGCACGAACACCATGTCGACGTTGGCGTTGGTGTCATAGAACCAGCGCGCCATCGACATTACCGGGGTGATGCCCACGCCACCGGAGAGGTACAGGACCTTGCCCGCCGGGAAGTCGATGGCGTTGAACAAGCCCACCGGGCCGTGCACCGGCAGCTCGGCGCCTTCGTGCATGGTGTCGTGGAGGAAGTTGGACACCAACCCGCCCGGCACGCGCTTGACGGTGATCGAGAAGCTGTAGGGCACCGATGGCGAGCTGGAGATGGTGTACGAACGCATCACTGGCTTGCCTTCGATCTCCAGCTCCAGGGTGACGAACTGCCCGGGCTTGAAGAAGAACATGATTGGCTGGTCGGCCATGAAGCAGAACGTGCGCACGTCCCAGGTCTCCTGGATGACCTTGACGCAGCGCACGATGTGGCGGCCATTGGCCCAGGTCTGGGTGGTGACCGGATTGAGGAAGGTATCGGACATGTTCATCTCCAGCGGCCGATTCTGGCCCTTTTCATGGCTCCGATAATGCGCATCCCGTGAGCGACGTACATTCCTGCCAGCGACATCGGCGTGCTTATCGCGACCAGCCCCGCGCTGCAAGGGCTGGCGCGTCGTAATTCAAATCGGCCATGTCGCCCATGGATACGGTTCGTGGCGTCTTCGGACGCACACTCCACGGCAAAACAACCAGCTGTTTGCTGACAAGCAGCCTTGCGGCACCACAACAACGATTAGCCACCTTTTGCCGGCCGCACACGGCCCCGAGGAATCAACGATGGACGTCACCGCAACCCTGAGCCTGGGCGATCCACTGGAACCTGCACGCAAGGCCACCGCCGAAATGCTGCAGACCCGCGAGCGCACCTACTCGCTGCCCCAGCCGTTCTACACCGACGAGCGTCTGTTCCAGATCGACATGCAGGAGATCTTCCAGAAGGAATGGCTGATCGCCGGCATGACCTGCGAGATCCCGGCCAAGGGCAACTACATCACCCTGCAGATCGGCAACAACCCGATCCTCGTGGTACGGGGTGCCGAAGGCAAGGTGCACGCCTTCCATAACGTCTGCCGCCACCGCGGTTCGCGTCTGTGCGTGAGCGACAAGGGCAAGGTGGCCAAGCTGGTCTGCCACTACCACCAGTGGACCTACGAGCTGGACGGTCGCCTGCTGTTCGCCGGCACCGAAATGGGCGCCGATTTCGACATGAAGCAATACGGCCTCAAGCCTGTGCACGTGAAGGTATCCGGCGGCTACATCTTCATCAGCCTGGCAGAAAACCCGCCTGCCATCGACGAGTTCCTGGCCACCCTGGACCACTACATGGAACCGTACGACATGGAGAACACCAAGGTGGCGGTGCAGACCACCTTGATGGAAAAGGCCAACTGGAAGCTGGTGCTGGAAAACAACCGCGAGTGCTACCACTGCTCCGGTTCGCATCCGGAGTTGCTGCAGACCCTGCTGGAATGGGACGACACCAACGACCCGCGCGCCGACCAGGCCTTCAAGGACCATGTAGCGGCCTCCGCCGCCGCCTGGGAAGCCGAAAAGATCCCGTACCTGCACAAGAGCCACGGCCTGCGTAACCGCATCGTGCGCATGCCGCTGCTCAAGGGCACCGTGTCGATGACCATGGACGGCAAGCAGGCCTGCCAGAAGCTGATGGGCCGGATCAAGAATCCAGACCTGGGCTCGATGCGCATCCTGCACCTGCCGCACTCGTGGAACCACTGCATGGGCGACCACATGATCGTGTTCACCGTGTGGCCGATCAGTGCCCAGGAAACCATGGTCACCACCAAATGGCTGGTGCACAAGGACGCCGTCGAGGGTGTGGATTACGACCCTGAGCACATGCGCAAGGTGTGGGACGCCACCAACGACCAGGACCGCCGCCTGGCCGAAGAGAACCAGCGGGGGATCAACTCCACCGCGTACCAGCCAGGGCCGTACTCGAAGACTTACGAGTTTGGCGTGGTCAACTTCATCGACTGGTACAGCCAGCGGGTGTTGAACAACCTGGGGGCGGAGCCGGCGGCGTACCTCAAGGAAGTGCAGGCGCAGTAAGCTGAACAGATCCAGGGGCGGCGACTGCCGCCCTGGACACAGTGCACGTCAGAGACGGGTATTTTGTACATCAGGGGGCCTGGCCCTGACCGTGATTACAACTTCCCGGCCCTGGGCAATGGACGCTATTGAGCGTCCGATCACGCGCGCAGTACTGAGCAAGGGTGACCCTACTCGTGCCACTGCGTTTCCTGCCAGATCAAAGCCGCTCGCCCTCGCAGTGCCTCTTACGGCCAGCATCAGAAAATCCAGGGTGGAGTCTGAGCTGCGCCACAGCTGACCGATCCGTCCGGGAAGTTCAGCATAAGAAAGAGTGCTGCCCGTTCCACTGGCCATTGCAAACAGGCTGCTGGGCGGAACCGCCGACAAGGCCGCCGGAGACTGTAGCATTTCCGAAACGGTCGTTGCGCGAGTCCCCAAGGAAAGGCCATACCCCCAGAAGTCACCAATCATCGCGCCTCGGGCTACTGCAGATTGATTACCACCCTGCACTGCCTCCATGCCTCGAACAATGGTGTTGGTAACGCCCAACACACCATTACCTGCGTAGAGTGCTTGAACCGCATAGCCCACCGCATCACCAGCCGTGATCGATTCAACAGGCATGCTGCCCCGCTCTATGAAGGATGCTCTCTTGCCCTTGATCGCCAGGGAAGCCTCACCTGAAGGGTCTACCCGATTCACCGGATCGCCCGCGCAATAGGCGTAGCTATTTCTACCCCCTTTATCAAAAGGGCTAAGGCGGTCGGAGCTACACAACCTCATCAAGGTTGGGTTGTAGGCGCGACGACCGTTGCCCAAGAGGTAACAGCCGCTGATGTGATCAAGATGAGCGCCAGCGAATGACTGCCAAGGCCCTCCGACAGGGCTGAAGGCGCCATAAGGGGAATAACTGCGATGCAGGTCAGATCTGATCGACGTTGCGATACTCATCATGGCCCCCTGGAGGATTCACCTCTAACGCTAACACTCGGGCCAGCCTTCAGGAACTAGCAGAATTAACAGGGTGGGGAAGTTATCCACAAGATGAGTGCGCAGCTGGCCAACTCATCTTGGCCAAATGTCTGTGCAAATAATGATCAGTTTTCTACAGGCCTTTAAAATCAATGGATACAAGCGTTACCAAACAACTTGTCCACAGAGTGGCCAACAGACTCTGTGAGCAAATTGCGAAATGGTTCACAGGGGTGTGAGTAACTCTGTCGGCCCCTTGAAAATCAAGCGCTATGAGCACTTTCATGTAGCAATGGCTATTATTTGATCAACACGCTGTAAGGCGCGTATTCCGTGGCATCCGTAAGTTGCTGAACATATTATCCACAGAGCCGCCAACAGCGATTGTGGAAAACAGCAGAATACCTAATCTCAACTCCTGTGCAGTTCCTGCACTCAGTTTGAGCGATTTTTGACCAAACCTACGAAGCCGGCGTAATCCCTGGCCTGCAGCGAAGCACGAACACTTTACCCACACCTTGGCGAACAGATTCCGTGGGCAAAAGTCGCGGACGCCCATTATTCTACGGCCCCTGTAAGGACCCGATTCCCCGGCAAGCCGGCGAATCGGGCCGGATCACGCTCAGCGCAAAACCCCCTCTTCCACCAGCAGCTTTAGAATCGCCTCGGCGCCTTCCTGTGGAGAAACATCCTTCAATACCTTGCCACCGCCGCCGCTGGCCTTGGCCGTGGCGGCCTTCATCCGGTCCGCGCCGCTCTTGGCCTTGATCACCTTGAGCCGCTTGGGCCGTGGCCGCGCCGGTTGCAGCTCGGCATCAGCCAGCAGGTCATCCTCGACGATCGCCACATTGCGCGCTGCCAGCACGCCCCGGCGTGCCGGGCCGAAGGCGCTCTGGCGCGGCTTGGGCGCGGCGTTATCCACAGTTGCCAGCAACGGCAAGCGCACCTTCAACCGGCGCCGCTGACCGCGAGGCAGGGCTTGCAATACCTGGGCAGTACCGTTGTCGATCGACTCGACTTCGGCCAGCCCCACCACCAACGGCCAGCCAAGCTTCTCAGCCAGCAGGAACGGCAGCATGCCCGACCCTTCACCGGTCTCGGCCTGGCTGCCGGTCAGCACCAGCTGAGCGCCAGCATCGCGCAGGTAATCACCCAGCACGCCGAGCACATCGGCCCCGGCCGGCTGTTCCAGCACATCCAGGTGGTCAAGGCCCATGCCCAGGTAGGCGCGCAGCGCCTCTTCGCGCGGGTCGCCGGCATGCACCACCTGCAAGTTATCCCCAGCCAGCTGCAAGCCCAGCTCTACCGCCCGCGCATCCTGCTCGGCGCGGCGGGCGCGCCCGGAGCTGGGGTGGGCACCGATGGAAACCAGGCTGATCACTTTCGTACTCATGCTCGTGCCCTTACGCCGCGTCGCGCTGGCCGCCGCTGCGGAAGTTGCCCACAGCCTCGATCAGTGCCTGGAGAATCGCCGAACTGTCGCCAATCACCGACAGGTCGGCCCGTTTGATCATGTCGCAGCCCGGGTCCATGTTGATTGCCACCACCTTGTCGCAGGCGCCAATGCCCTGCAGGTGCTGGATCGCCCCCGAGATACCCACAGCCACGTACACCCGTGCGGTGACCCAGGTACCGGTGGCGCCGACTTGCCGGTTGCGCGGCATGAAGCCATCGTCCACCGCCACCCGTGAAGCGCCTTCGGTGGCGCCGAGGGCCGCGGTGGCCTTGTGGTACAGGTCCCAGTCCTTGACACCGTTGCCGCCCGAGACGATGAATTCGGCCTCGGCCATGGCGATGGTCGCCGGGTCGACCGCCACCGCACCCAGGTCCTCGATGCGCGACAGGCTACGCACCACGCTTGTGGACAACTCCACCGGCAGCGCTTCGTGACGGGTTTCGCTGACCGGCTCGGCACACTCCGCCGCGCCCAGGATCAGGCGTGGCACGGCGCGTTGCAGGTCTTGCTGGCCGGCACCGGCACGGCCGATGCACTGGCCATCCTTGACCTGCCACACCCGAGTCGCCGGGCGCTCGCCGAGCGACGCGCCGAGGCGCCGGCCCAGCTCGCCGCCGCCGCTGCGGCTATCGGGCAACAGCCAGTGACGCGGAGCGAACTGGTTATCCACAGCGCGCAGCCCCTGCACCCGCTGCTCCGGTGCATAACCTTCGAATGCCTCGCCATCGAGCACCAGCAGGCGATCGACACCGGCTGTGGAAAAGTTGCTTTCCTTGTGTTCGCCAAACACCACCGCCAGCACGGCGCCGTCGCTGCCGGCCAGGCCATGGGCCAAGCCCAGCAGGTCGCGGTCGTGGCTGCTCAGGCGGCCACCGACCATGTCCGGTACCACGGCGATGTAGAACGCTGGCGCCGGTACCTGGTGCAGCGGCAGCTGTACTTCGGCTGCCGCCGTACGCCGCCCGCCGACACCGGTGCCCTGCTGGGCACCGCTGCGGTCGATGCGCTTGAGCCCGGCCGGGCCGATGAAACCTGCGGCAAGCGCATGGGGGTTCTTGCGGATCAGGCCGTTGGGCCCCATCCAGCGGGTCTGTTGCGTCTGCATCGCCGCATGCAGCGGATGCAGACGGTTACGGGCGATCCACTCGGCGCGTGGGTCGCGGCGGATAATGTCGCTCATCAGTGCACCTCCGCAGGTTCGCGTTTAACCGTTGGCGACTTTGGGGCCGCAGGAGTTTCCTCTTCGATCAGCACCTCCGCCACCAGCTCGGCGAGGTCCTTGATCTGCGGGCGCGGCTCGACCACGCCTTCGAGCATCGCGGTACATTGCGGGCAACCCACGGCCACCAGCTCGGCCTGGGTCTCGCGGATGTCGTCCATGCGCATGTCAGGAATCCGCTGCTTGCCAGGGATGTCGGTGATCGGCGCACCGCCGCCACCGCCGCAGCAACGGGAACGGAAGCCCGAACGCTCCATTTCGCGCACTTCGATACCCAGTGCCTTGAGCACTTCACGCGGGGCTTCGTACTCACCGTTGTAGCGGCCCAGGTAGCACGGGTCGTGGTAGGTGACGCTGCCGCCCTTGTGCTGGCCGAGGTTCAGCTTGTTGGCCGCGATCAGTTCGGCGATGTAGGTGCTGTGGTGCAGCACCTGGTACTCACCACCCAGCGCGCCGTACTCGTTCTTCAGCACATGGAAGCTGTGCGGGTCGCAGGTGACGATGCGCTGGAACTTGTACTTGGCCAGGGTCTGGATATTGCGTTTGGCCAGTTGCTGGAAGGTCGCTTCATCACCCAGGCGGCGCGCCACGTCGCCGCTGTCGCGTTCTTCCAGGCCGAGCACGGCGAAGTCCACGCCGGAGGCCTTGAGCACCTTGACGAACGAACGCAAGGTACGCTGGTTGCGCATGTCGAAGGCGCCATCACCGACCCAGAACAGCACTTCGGTGGACTTCACCTGCGACAGCAACTGCAGGTTGAGGTCAGCCGCCCAGTTCATCCGCCCGCCGGGGGCGAAGCCGCCAGGGTTGTCGGTGGCGATCAGGTTTTCCAGCACCTCGGCGCCCTTGTTCGGGGTCGCGCCCTTTTCCAGGGTCAGGTGGCGGCGCATGTCGACGATGGCATCGACGTGCTCGATCATCATCGGGCATTCCTCGACGCAGGCGCGGCAGGTGGTGCACGACCACAGCGTCTCGGCATCGACCAAGCCGTTGACGATCGGCTGGTGCGGGTTGCCGCTGTGTTCACCCAGTGGCTTGCCTGGGTAAGGGCTGCCGGCAAAGTTGGCGTCACTGCCACCGGCCAGGCCGATGACCATGTCCTGGATGAGTTTTTTCGGGTTCAGCGGCTGGCCGGCAGCGAACGCCGGGCACATGGCTTCACATTTGCCGCACTGCACGCAGGCATCGAAGCCGAGCAGCTGGTTCCAGGTGAAATCCACCGGTTTTTCCACGCCCAGCGGCGCGTTCGGGTCTTCCAGGTCCAGCGGCTTGAGGCCGGTGGAGCGGCCGCCGCCGAAGCGTTCGGCACGGCGGTGCCAGGCCAGGTGCAGGGCACCGGCGAAGGCGTGCTTCATCGGGCCGCCCCAGGTCATGCCGAAGAACAGCTCCGACACGCCCCACAACACGCCCAGGCCGAGAATGCCGACCATCACCCAGCCGCCGGTGTTGGCCGGCAGGATGCCGGCGACCGGCAAGGTGGCGATGAAGAAGCTGGCAGCGAATACCAGCAGGCTCTTCGGCAGGCGCATCCACGGGCCCTTGGACAGGCGCGCAGGCGGGTTCAGGCGGCGCTTGAAGACAAAGATGGCGCCGCCGAACATGATCACCGTGGCCACCAGCAGCGCATAGCCGAGGATCTTGCTCTGCAGGCCGAAGCCGTGCACCAGGATCGCCAGCGCAGCCGACAGCACGAAGCCACCCGCAGTGGCCACGTGGGTCTTGGACATGTACTTGTCGCGCTCCACCACGTGGTGCAGGTCGACCAGGTAACGCCGCGGCATGGCCAGCAGGCCGCCGATCAGGTTGACCTTGGACGGCCGGCCACGTCGCCACATGCGCACCCGGCGCAGGGCGCCGAGCACTGCCAGGCCAAGGGCAGCGAACAGCAGGATGGGTAGAAGGGTGTTCAACATGGGAGACTCCCACAACAGCTGGATTCTTGCGCCACCTTCAAAGACGGCGCGGACCCTGTAGGAGCGGATTCATCCGCGATGAGGCCAGCACAGGCAACTGCGTTGTCAGTGCCGACGCTATCGCGGATGAATCCGCTCCTGCAGGGGGCCAGTCCCGCCTCTACAGAGGCGGAGCGATCAGAAGTCCTTGCACAGGCGCAAGGCGTCGTAGATCGCCGCATGCACGTTGCGCTGGGCCACGCAGTCGCCGATGCGGTACAGCAGGTAGCCCTCGCCCGGCTGGCTGAGGATCGGCTGAGGCTTGATGGCGAACAGCGCCTCCACGTCGATCTGGCCCTTGTTGCGTGACCCTTCCTTCAGCGCGTAGTACAGCTGCTCGTCAGGACGCACGCCGTTTTCCACCACCACCTGGTCGACGACACGTTCTTCCTTGGCACCGGTGTATTCGTTCTCCAGCACCGCCACCAGCTTGTCGCCTTCGCGGTAGACCTTTTCCAGCATCATGTCGCCGGTCATGATCACTTCTTTCGGGTACATGCTGCGGTAGTAGGTCGGGAAGGTCGTACCGCCCATGGCCACGCCCGGTTTGATGTCGTCGGTGACGATCTCGACCTGGCTGCCCTTGTCGGCGATGAAGTCGGCCACCGACATGCCGGTGAATTCGCAGATGGTGTCGTACACCAGCACGTTCTTGCCCGGCGCAACCTTGCCGTCGAGCACGTCCCAGCTGCTGACCACCAGGCCTTCGGCGGCGCCCCAGTGCTCGTTCTGCTCGAGGAACGAATGGCCGCCAACCGCGAGCACGATGATGTCCGGGCGCAGGTCCTGGATCGTTGCCGCGTCGGCGGCGGTACCCAGGCGCAGGTCGATCTTCAGGCGGGCGAACTCCAGCTGGTACCAGCGGGTGATGCCAGCGATCTGGTCGCGCTGCGGTGCCTTGGCGGCGATGGTGATCTGCCCGCCGATCTGGTCCTTCTTCTCGAACACGGTGACGTCGTGGCCGCGCTCGGCCGCCACGCGGGCCGCCTCCATGCCGGCAGGGCCGGCGCCGACGATGACCACCTTGCGTTTCGGCCCGGTGGTCTTCTCGATGATATGCGGCACGCCCATGTATTCACGGGAGGTCGCGGCGTTCTGGATGCACAGCACATCCAGGCCCTGGTACTGGCGGTCGATGCAGTAGTTGGCACCCACGCACTGCTTGATCTGGTCGATCTGGCCCATCTTGATCTTGGCGATCAGGTGCGGGTCGGCGATGTGCGCGCGGGTCATGCCGACCATGTCGACATAGCCGCCTTCGAGAATGCGCGTGGCCTGGTTCGGGTCCTTGATGTTCTGCGCGTGCAGCACCGGGACCTTGACCACTTCCTTGATGCCGGCCGCCAGGTGCAGGAACGGCTCCGGCGGGTAGCTCATGTTGGGGATGACGTTGGCCAGGGTGTTGTGGGTGTCGCAACCCGAACCGACCACGCCGATGAAGTCGATCATGCCGGTGGCATCGTAGTAGGCGGCGATCTGCTTCATGTCCTCGTGGCTGAGGCCATCGGGGTGGAACTCGTCGCCGCAGATACGCATGCCCACGCAGAAGTCGTCGCCGACTTCGGCACGCACCGCCTTGAGCACTTCCAGGCCGAACTTCATGCGGCCTTCGAAGGTACCGCCCCATTCGTCGGTACGCTTGTTGACCCGCGGGCTCCAGAACTGGTCGATCATGTGCTGGTGCACGGCCGACAGTTCCACGCCATCCAGGCCGCCCTCTTTGGCACGACGCGCAGCCTGCGCATAGTTGCCGATCACCCGCCAGATCTCTTCCACCTCGATGGTTTTGCAGGTGGCACGGTGCACGGGTTCACGGATGCCCGACGGCGACATCAGGGTAGGCCAGTTGAAGCCGTCCCAGCGCGAGCGCCGGCCCATGTGGGTAATCTGGATCATGATCTTGGCGCCATGCTTGTGCATGGCGTCAGCGAGGTTCTGGAAGTGCGGGATGATGCGGTCGGTCGACAGGTTGACCGACGACCACCATTCCTGCGGGCTGTCGATGGCCACCACGGATGAGCCGCCGCAGATCGCCAGGCCGATGCCGCCCTTGGCCTTCTCTTCGTAATACTTCACGTAGCGGTCGGTGGTCATGCCGCCGTCAGTGGCGTAGACCTCGGCATGCGCGGTGCTGAGCACGCGGTTGCGGATGGTCAGTTTGCCGATCTGGATCGGCTGGAACATTGCTTCGAATGCCATGACGCTCTCTCCGGCTTACAACGGCTTGACGACGAACAGGCCATCTTCGTGGCCTTCTTCCGAACCGCCGTAGACCTGCTCGGCCACGGTGCGGATCGAGCTGCCGCGGGCAGCGAGAATCTGGTCCATGGCGCCGGCGAACCAGCCGGTGAACATGTAGTCGACCTTGCGGCCGCACTTGCCATAGACGTACACGAATGCGGAATGCTTGAGCTTGACGCTGCAGGTGCCCTTATCCAGATCGATGTCCTGGATTTCGAACAGGCCCCAGCCACGCTGGCTCAGGCGCTTCATGTAGTGCTCGAACACCGCCACGCCTTCAAGGCCATGGCACTCGGCTTCTTTTTCACACCAGTGCCAGGCGGACTTGTAGCCGGCCTTGTAGAGGATCTCGGCGTACTTGTCTGCGCCCAGGACCTCTTCGATGCCCATGTGGTTGTTGACGAAGAAATGGCGCGGCACATACAGCATCGGCAGGGCGTCGCTGGTCCAGACACCGGTTTCGCTGTCGACTTCGATTGGCAATTGCGGGGCGATCTTGGCCATGGAAACTCAACTCCATAAAATTTTTTATCGGGATGCCCCGGCGTTGCTGGCAGGGGCTTTCAGGCTTGGAGAGCGGCTTACTCGCCCCACACGTCCTTGAGGACGTTGACCCAGTTCTCGCCCATGATCTTGCGCACCACGCGCTCGGAGTGGCCGCGCTTGAGCAAGGTTTCGGTGAGGTTGGGGAATTCGCCCACGGTGCGGATGCCCAGCGGGTTGATGATCTTGCCGAAGTTGGTCAGGCGACGGGCGTAGCCCTTGTCGTGGGTCAGGTACTCGAAGAAGTCCTGGCCGTGGCCCTGGGTGAAGTCGGTACCGATACCGATGGCGTCTTCACCGACGATGTTCATGGTGTACTCGATGGCTTCGGCGTAGTCGTCGATGGTCGAGTCGATGCCCTTGGCCAGGAACGGCGCGAACATGGTCACGCCAACGAAGCCGCCGTGGTCGGCGATGAACTTCAGCTCGGCGTCAGACTTGTTGCGCGGGTGTTCCTTCAGGCCCGAAGGCAGGCAGTGGGAGTAGCAGACCGGCTTTTTCGATTCGAGGATCACTTCCTCGGAGGTCTTGGAACCGACGTGGGACAGGTCGCACATGATGCCGACACGGTTCATCTCGGCGACGATCTCACGACCGAAGCCCGACAGGCCGCCGTCACGCTCGTAGCAACCGGTGCCGACCAGGTTCTGGGTGTTGTAGCACATCTGCACGATGCCTACGCCCAGCTGCTTGAACACGTCGACGTAGGCGATCTGGTCTTCGAACGCATGGGCGTTCTGGAAGCCGAAGAGGATGCCGGTCTTGCCCAGTTCCTTGGCCTTGCGGATGTCGGCGGTGGTGCGCACCGGCATCACCAGGTCGCTGTTGTCGCGGATCAGCTTCTGGCTGGCGGCGATGTTGTCGACAGTCGCCTTGAAGCCTTCCCACACCGACACCGTGCAGTTGGCCGCAGTCAGCCCGCCCTTGCGCATGTCCTCGAACAGCTCGCGGTTCCATTTGGCAATGATCAGGCCGTCAATGACGATGCTGTCGGCGTGAAGTTCGGCTGGGCTCATCAGGCTGTCCCCTTTGTTGATATGGGCCGCGCCAAATCTTCTGTCGGCGCTTTGGGGCCAGCATATGCCTGTGCCCTGCGACGCCCCGGTGCAAAAACGACAGGGGGTTTGCCGAAAGCGTCAATGCGCGACATCGCGCCCTCTGGCGCGCCGCCTGGCGATGAGAGACGGTCTCGATAACGACATCGCATGCTGTTTCATGAACATTTCGCCAGGGAGCTATCGTCTTCACTGCGGCTGAGCGAGAATCCAGCCGATTGGTCAGCCTCGATAAGGAGAAAGCGGATGAAATCAATGGCATGGCTGGTACTGCTGGCTGTCGTCTCGGGCGCCCACGCCGGCGAGGAAGAAAGCACCCCGTGCGACAACGTCGAGAGCGACCAGCAGACCTACGCCTGCGCGGCATTCAGCAAACAGACCGCCGAGCGCGAACTGAAATCGGCATATGACGACCTGATCCAGCGCATTCGCGACCAGTATGCCGAGGAAGGCGACAAGGCCACCGCCCTGGTCGCGCGCATGGATGCCGCCGAGAAACTGTGGGCGCAGCTTCGAGATGCCGACTGTAAAGTCGAGACCTATGCCGAGAAACCCGGCAGCAAGGCGTTCCAGGCGGCTTGGGATACCTGCGTGGCGCAGCGCAGCGATGACCGCTCGGAGTATCTGCAGTCCATCGGCCAGCAGTAGTCCTGCACGGGCCTCTTCGCGGGTGAACCCGCTCCTACGGCGACCCGCGAATAGGCCGGCACAGGAGAACATCAGACCGCTCGGGCCAACCGATCCTCCCGCGGGCAGCGCTCGAACCGCACCCGGTAACAGCGGGTGAAATACGAGGCCGACTCGAACCCGCACGCCACCGCCACCTCCAGCACGCTCATCTCGGTCTGGCGCAACAGCTGCCGTGCCTTGTCCAGCCGCAAGCGCAGATAGAAGCCCTGGGCGTGTCGTCCAGATGCAAGCGAAATAGCCGCTCCAGCTGCCGCCGGGTCACCTGCACCGCATCGGCCAGCACCTGGGTATTGAGCGGCTGCTCGATATTGCGCTCCATCTCGCCGATCACCTTCACCAGCTTCTTGTTGTTGATGCCGTAGCGGCTGGCGATCTGCATGCGCTGGTGGTCCTGGCGCGGGCGGATGCGCCCGAGCACGAATTGCTCGGACACCTGCACCGCCAGCTCGCTGCCATGGGCCTGGCCGATCAGGTCGAGCATCAGGTCGATCGATGCGGTGCCACCGGCACAGGTGATGCGCCGCCGGTCGATCTCGAACAGCTCCTGGGTCACCTGCAAGCGTGGGTAGCGCTCCTTGAATGCGTCCAGCGCCTCCCAGTGCAAGGTTGCGCGGTAGCCATCGAGCAACCCGGCCTCGGCCAGCACCACCGGGCCGGTGTCGATTCCGCCAAGGATCACCCCATCATGGTCGAGCCGACGCAGCGCCTGCTGCAGCTTCGGACCATAACAGGCCAGCGGCTCGAAGCCGGCGACGATCAGCAGCACGCCGCCCGCCTCACCCTCCCCCAACGCGCCATCGGCATTCACCGACATGCCATTGCTCGCCTGCACTGCCCCGCCATCCAGGCTGAGCACGCGCCAGCGGTACGACGGCCCCTTGAAGCGGTTGGCCACGCGCAGCGGTTCCAGTGCGCTGATAAAGCCCATCGCCGAGAACCCCGGCAACAACAGGAAATGAATCAGTTGCGGCATTGCATGCTCCACGCGTGAAGGTGGTCGCCTCCGTGCAAATCTTGGTCGCCAGGGTGCGATTTTCGCCCCTGGCAGCAGCGTAGCGTGTTCACACGGCCCAGAGAGGCCGGCCCCTATAAAAAATGTCCTGCCGATGGAGAGCCACCATGCATCGCTTGATCCGCCGCAGCCTGTTGTCCCTTGCCCTGAGCAGCATCGTCGCCACCCCGCTTTTCGCCGCCGAGCCCGCGGCCTGCAAGAACGTGCGCCTTGGCGTGGTCAACTGGACCGACGTCATCGCCACCAGCGCCATGGCCCAGGTACTGCTTGATGGCCTGGGCTACCAGACCAAGCAGACCAGCGCCTCGCAGCAGATCATCTTCGCCGGTATCCGCGACAAGCGCCTGGACATGTTCCTGGGTTACTGGAACCCGATCATGACCCAGACCATCACCCCGTTCGTCGACGCCAACCAGGTCAAGGTCCTTGAAAAACCCAGCCTGGAAGACGCCCGCGCCACCCTCGCCGTGCCGAAGTACCTGTATGACAAGGGCCTGAAAACCTTCGCCGACATTCACAAGTTCGAGAAGGAGCTGGGCGGCAAGATCTACGGCATAGAACCCGGCTCCGGTGCCAACACCCAGATCAAAGCCATGATCAGCAAGAACCAGTTCGAGCTGGGCAAGTTCCAGCTGGTCGAGTCCAGCGAAGCCGGCATGCTCGCCGCCGTGGACCGCGCCGTACGGCGCAAGGAAGCGGTAGTGTTCTTCGGCTGGGCGCCACACCCGATGAACGTGAACATCGACATGGCCTATCTCGGCGACAGCCAGGGCGCCCTGGGCCCGGACGAAGGCCGTGCCACGGTGTGGACGGTGACCGCGCCGGACTACGCCGAACGCTGCCCCAACGCCCACCGCCTGCTGGCCAACCTGAACTTCAGCGCCGAGGACGAGAGCCGCATGATGCAGCCGCTGCTCGACCACAAGGACGCGCTGGAATCGGCCCGCCAGTGGCTCAAGGACCACCCCGAGGACAAGGCCCGCTGGCTTGAGGGGGTGACCACCTTCGATGGCAAGCCTGCGGCGGACAACCTCAAGCTCACCGCCAACTGACAAGGCTACTCGCGGATAAATCCGCTCCTGCAGGTAACGCGCATGCCAGGGCCATCACGGTCCCCTGTAGGAGCAGGCTTGCCCGCGAAAGGGCCCTCACAGACCACACAAGGAACCGCCATGAACCACGACGTCATCATCACCTGTGCCCTCACCGGCGCTGGCGACACGGTCGCCAAGAGCCACCTGGTCCCCGTCACCCCGAAACAGATCGCCGAATCCGCCGTGGAAGCCGCCAGGGCCGGCGCCACTGTGGTCCACTGCCACGTCCGTGACCCGCAAACCGGCCGTTTCAGCCGCGACGTGGCGCTGTACCGCGAAGTCATGGAGCGCATCCGCGAGGCCGACGTCGACATCATCGTCAACCTCACCGCCGGCATGGGCGGCGACCTGGAAATCGGCCCGGGCGAATCGCCCATGGAGTTCGGCCCCGGCACCGACCTGATCGGCCCACTGGAGCGCCTGGCCCACGTCGAAGCCCTGCTCCCGGAAATCTGCACCCTCGACTGCGGCACCCTGAATTTCGGCGACGGCAACGCCATCTACGTTTCCACCCCCGCGCAGCTGCGCGCCGGGGCCAAGCGCATCACCGAACTTGGGGTGAAGGCCGAGCTGGAAATCTTCGACACCGGCCACCTGTGGTTCGCCAAACAGATGATGAAAGAAGGTTTGCTCGAGGACCCGCTGTTCCAGCTGTGCCTGGGCATCCCATGGGGCGCGCCGGCCGACACCACCACCATGAAGGCCATGGTCGACAACCTGCCGGCCAATGTGACCTGGGCCGGCTTCGGCATCGGCCGCATGCAGATGCCGATGGCGGCGCAGGCCGTGCTTCTGGGTGGCAACGTGCGGGTGGGCCTGGAAGACAACCTGTACCTGGACCGTGGCGTGCTGGCCAGCAACGGCCAGCTGGTGGAGCGTGCCGCCGAAATCATCACCCGCATGGGTGGCCGCGTGCTCAGCCCGGCAGAAGGCCGGGCAAAAATGAACCTCAAGCGCCGCTGATCCCCTTCAGGAGACCGATATGCCCTTCATCACCGAAATCAAGACCTTCGCCGCCCTGGGTAGCGGCGTGATCGGCAGCGGATGGGTCGCCCGGGCCCTGGCCCACGGCCTGGACGTGGTCGCCTGGGACCCGGCACCCGGCGCCGAGCAGGCCCTGCGCAAGCGCATCGCCAACGCCTGGCCGGCACTGGAGAAACAAGGCCTGGCAGCGGGTGCAGCGCAGGGCCGACTGAAATTCGTGGCGACCATCGAGGAATGCGTACGCAACGCCGACTTCATCCAGGAAAGCGCACCCGAGCGCCTGGACCTCAAGCTCGACCTGCACGCCAAGATCAGTGCCGCCGCCAAGCCCAACGCAATCATCGGTTCCAGCACGTCGGGGCTGCTGCCCAGCGAGTTCTACGAGTCGTCCACGCACCCCGAGCGTTGTGTGGTCGGTCACCCGTTCAACCCGGTTTACCTGCTGCCGCTAGTGGAGATCGTCGGCGGCAACCGCACAGCACCCGAAGCCATCGAGGCCGCGAAAACCATCTACACCGCACTAGGCATGCGCCCGCTGCATGTACGCAAGGAGGTCCCCGGGTTCATCGCCGACCGCCTGCTCGAAGCGCTGTGGCGCGAGGCCCTGCACCTGGTCAACGATGGCGTGGCCAGCACCGGGGAGATCGACGATGCGATCCGCTTCGGCGCCGGCCTGCGCTGGTCGTTCATGGGCACCTTCCTCACCTACACCCTCGCAGGCGGTGATGCCGGCATGCGCCACTTCATGGCCCAGTTCGGCCCGGCGCTGAAGCTGCCCTGGACCTACCTGCCAGCACCGGAGCTGACCGACAAGCTGATCGACGATGTGGTCGAAGGCACCTCGGAACAACTGGGCGAGCGCAGCATCGCCGCGCTGGAGCGCTATCGTGATGACACGCTGCTGGCCGTACTGGAAGCGGTGAAGACCAGCAAAGCCAGCCACGGCATGGCCTTTGGCGACTGAGGAGCAGACGATGCCCGCACTGATCACCTACCGCACCCCAGTCCAGGAGGACTGGGTCGACTACAACGGGCACCTGCGCGATGCCTTTTACCTGCTGATCTTCAGCTACGCCACCGATGCGCTGATGGAGCGCATCGGCCTCGATGCCGACAGCCGTGGGCAGAGTGGCAACTCGCTGTTCACCCTGGAAGCGCACATCAATTACCTGCACGAGGTAAAGCTAGGTACCGAGGTGTGGGTGCAGACACAGATCATCGGTTTCGACCTCAAGCGCCTGCATGTCTACCACAGCCTGCACCGGGCCGGGTTCGACGAGGTGCTGGCTGCGAGCGAGCAGATGCTGTTGCATGTCGACCTGGCGGGGCCGAAATCGGCGCCTTTCAGTGAGCAAAGTGCGGCCTTGCTGCAGAGCCTGGTAGATAGCCAACGCGACCTGCCTGCTGCGGAATTCGTCGGCCGCGTCCTGCAACTACCCCGCTGAGCGCTCAAAAAAATAACCCCGGAAAGCCGTGAGCATCCGGGGCCAAGAGCGAGCAACATCCACTGTGCATGAGTGAGGGTGACCAAACCCTCGTGAGCCGTGAATGCATGCAGTCTGCTGGCTTCCCGGCCCCTGCAATTAGCCGGGAACGACCTGTTCTTAGCCAAACCGGCCATTGCGACATTCTGCCCTTGCGGGCCTGTCGCAGCGGACACAGAATCGGTCGTAAATCACAGCAGCACTCTCTTCGCAATAAAAGGGACAACAGCCATGATGCATGCGGATTTGATAGACCAGGACGACCTGGCAGGCCACCTGCGCGCGCGCGGGTTCGACATTCCGGCCGGGGCCAGTGCCGAGCAGGCCTGCGAAGCGGTGGTGCGCGGGCTGACCGAGCCCAATGCGCGGGCGCTGAAGGGGATGGTCGAGCAGATGTATACCGGCAGCGCGACGATCCTGCCGGCAGTGCGCCAGGCGATCGACAAGCAGCTGTTGCCAGCGCTGGCGCAGTTCAACAAACGCGCCTGAGCGATTATTCCGGCACCGGCCCCTTCGCGGTAAACCCGCGAAGGGGCCGGTGCCGTTTCAGAGCCTTACGCTGGCAAAGGTCGACTCGTTGCGCGCCTGGCTCAGGGCCGCCATCGGCCCGCTGTGCGGCGACAGGGTCATGGCCTGCGGAATCGGCATCATTGCCACCTGCTGCGCGGTGTTGGAGCCCACGCGCTCGTCACGCGGCGGAATGCCGAAGTACTCGCGGTAGCACTTGGAGAAGTGCGGGGTAGAGACGAAGCCGCACACCGAGGCCACTTCGATGATCGACATCGGTGTCTGCTTGAGCAACTGCCGGGCGCGGATCAGGCGCAGCTTGAGGTAGTAGCGCGACGGCGAGCAATGCAGGTACTTCTGGAACAGCCGTTCGAGTTGACGGCGCGACACCGACACATATACGGCCAGTTCATCCAGGTCGATCGGTTCTTCGAGGTTGGCCTCCATCAGCGCGACGATTTCCTGCAACTTCGGCTGGTTGGTGCCGAGCATGTGCTTGAGCGGCACGCGCTGGTGGTCCTGCTCGTTGCGGATACGCTCGTAGACGAACATCTCCGAGATCGCCGCCGACAGCTCACGGCCGTGATCGCGGCTGATCAGGTGCAGCATCATGTCCAGCGGCGCGGTGCCGCCGGAACTGGTGAAACGGTTGCGGTCGAGGGTGAACAGGCGGGTGCTCATGTTGACCCGCGGGAAGGCCTCCTGCATGGCCGCCAGGCATTCCCAGTGCACGCTGCAATCGAAACCATCGAGCAGGCCGGCACAGGCCAGCGCCCAGCTGCCGGTGCACACCGCACCGAGGCGGCGCGACTGGCGAGCCTGGGCCTGCAGCCAGGTGACATGCTCACGGGTGACCGTGCGCTGGATGCCAACACCGCCGCAGACGATCACGGTGTCGATCGGCGGTGCGCTGTGCATGGCTGCATCGGGAGTGATCTGCAGGCCGTCACTGGCCCATACCTGGCCGCCATCGACGGTCAGCGTGTGCCAGCGGTACAGCTCGCGACCAGAAAGCTGGTTGGCCATGCGCAGCGGCTCCACGGCCGATGCCAGAGATATCAGGGTGAAATTGTCCAGAAGGAGAAACCCGATGGACTGGGGGGCTGTGCGGTTCTGGGTTGGGTTCCCGGAGGTGTACGACGTCATCGCGATTTCTCCTCACACAAATGCAGGGTGTGCCTCAGGCGGGCACTGATTTTCTTGTTATGGCCCCAGGTTCATGTGCAGGGGCTTGCTGCCAATCTCAACGCAAGGGTCGTGCCTGAAATTGAACGACCATCCGAAAAAACCTGAAAACGACGCCTTCATTCGGCAAATCAGGGACTTCGATCAAGTTGGCAATTCTTCGCAAAGCGCCGTGCTAGCGCCTTGCGTGTAACAACTGAGCAATTTGGTGACACGCGCAGCCTTGGTTGCCCAGAAACGACACTCTTGAGTGTCACCGACAATGCCCACACTGATAGCGACAGCCGACGATTGGTCAGCTTGGGTCATGCACTTAAACAGGGCGCGGTGCACTTAAAACACTCAAGGGCCCCATCGCGGATGAATCCGCTCCTACAAGATCATGCATTTCCTGTAGGAGCGGATTCATCCGCGATGGGGCCCTTGAGGCTGGCTCAAGAACTCAGCACTCGATGGCGCTGACCGCCAGGCCACCGCGAGAAGTCTCTTTATACTTGTCGTGCATGTCGGCCCCGGTGTCGCGCATCGTGCGGATCACCTGGTCGAGGGAGATGAAGTGCTCGCCATCGCCGCGCAACGCCATCTGCACGGCATTGATCGCCTTCACTGCGGCTATCGCGTTGCGCTCGATGCACGGCACCTGCACCAGGCCGCCGACCGGGTCGCAGGTCAGGCCGAGGTTGTGTTCCAGAGCGATTTCGGCAGCGTTCTCCACCTGCGCCGGGGTCGCCCCCAGCACTTCGGCGAGGCCGGCAGCAGCCATGGCACAGGCCGAGCCGACCTCGCCCTGGCAGCCGACTTCTGCACCGGAAATCGACGCGTTCTTCTTGCACAGGATGCCCACGGCGGCGGCGCCGAGGAAGAAGTCGACCACGCTCGACTCGTCCACCGCATCACTGAAGCGCATGTAGTAGTGCAGCACCGCCGGGATGATGCCCGCCGCACCGTTGGTAGGCGCCGTGACCATGCGCCCGCCAGCGGCGTTCTCTTCGTTGACCGCCAGGGCGAACAGGTTGACCCACTCCATGGCGCTCATGGTCGAGCCGATCACGTTGGGCTTGCCGATTTCCTGCAGACTGCGGTGCAACTTGGCGGCGCGCCTGCGCACGTTGAGCCCGCCGGGCAGCGTGCCTTCGTATTTCAGGCCGTTGTTGACGCACTCCTGCATGGCTTCCCAGAGTTTGTGCAGGCCGGCGCGGATTTCTTCCTCGCTGCGCCAGACCTTCTCGTTGGCCATCATCAATTGCGACACGCTGAGGTCGTTTTGCTTGCACAGGCGCAGCAGCTCGGCGGCGCTGTTGAAATCGTAGGGCAGCACCGTCTGGTCGGCATCCAGCACACCGCTGGCGGCCTGGGCGGCGTCGACCACGAAGCCGCCACCGACCGAGTAATAGGTGTCGCGATGCAGCTCGCCCTGGGCACCTTCGGCGATCAGGGTCATGGCGTTGGGGTGGTACGGCAGGTTCTCGTCCAGCAGCAGCATGTCGCGGGCCCAGACGAACTCGATGGGCAGGCGGTTATCCAGCTTCAGGGTGTTGGTTTCGCGCAGGTCGGCGATCCGCGGGACGATCTGGGTCGGGTCGATGGCGTCCGGCCACTCGCCCATCAGGCCCATGATGGTGGCGTTGTCGGTGCCATGGCCGATGCCAGTGGCCGACAGGGAACCGTACAGCCGCACTTCGATCCTGCGCACCTGTTCCAGCTCGCCGCGTTCACGCAGGCCCTGGACGAACAGGGCACCGGCACGCATGGGGCCGACGGTGTGGGAGCTGGAGGGCCCGACACCGATCTTGAACAGGTCGAACACGCTGATGGCCATTGTCGAATCACCTCTTGCTGGGCTTGTCTCTGCGCGCCATGCGCAGGGCGGGGCAACTGCTAGGCTGAAGCTGCGAGCCGCCACGAATGCACGCATCATCGGGCTTTTGCCTACCCCCTCGCCGTCTGCAACCGACGTAATTTTGTCCAGCAGCGCCGCTGTCATTTCGGCCACCCGATCGCCGTTTTCCGGTGGCCGGTTGACGCAAAAATGCGGCTACAGGGGTGGAAAAACTCATAAACGACATCGCCCGTACTGGATGCGACCCGTTCCGTACTGGTTACGACCCCACCAGTAGGCGATTGCCCGGCGCTGGAGGATTATCGAAAGCGACTCGTAAAGCACGGCCACGCATCCTGCCCTCTGCAGGCCTGGTCGACCGGACCCTGAGAAAGCCCGGCGACCCACGCGAACCCGAAGACAAAATCACAGGAGTCCATCCATGAAAGGTTCACCCTCGCTGTTGCTGGTTGCGATGCTGTCCGCACCTCTGCTGGCCCAGGCCGCCGAGCCGGAGCAGTGCCAGACGGTACGTTTCTCCGATGTCGGCTGGACCGACATCACCGTCACCACGGCGACCACCAGCGTTGTGCTCGAAGCACTGGGTTACAAGACCCACACCACCATGATCTCGGTACCGGTGACCTACAAGTCGCTGGCCACCGGCAAGGACCTGGACGTGTTTCTCGGCAACTGGATGCCGACCATGGAGAACGACATCAAGCAATACCGCGATGCCGGCACTGTAGAAACCGTGCGCGCCAACCTGGAAAACGCCAAGTACACCCTGGCCGTGCCCCAGGCGCTGTATGACAAGGGGCTGAAGGATTTCAGCGATATTCCCAAGTTCAAGAAGGAACTGGACGGCAAGATCTATGGCATCGAGCCGGGCAACGATGGCAACCGCACCATCCAGAGCATGATCGACAAGAACGCCTTCGGCCTGAAGGACGCCGGTTTCAAGATCGTGCAATCGAGCGAGGCCGGCATGCTGTCGCAGGTCGATCGCGCACAGAAGCGTGGCGAGGCAGTGGTGTTCCTGGGCTGGGAACCGCACCCGATGAACACCCGCTTCAAGATGCAGTACCTCACCGGCGGTGACGAGTTCTTCGGCCCCGAATTCGGCAAGGCCACCGTGCTGACCAACACCCGCAAGGGCTATGTGCAGGAATGCAGCAACGTCGGCCAACTGCTGAAGAACCTGTCGTTCGAGCTCAAGGATGAAAGCACCATGATGGGCTACGTCCTGGACGACAAGATGAAGCCCGAGGCGGCCGCCAGGAAGTGGCTGAAAGACAACCCCGGCAAGCTGGACACCTGGCTGGCGGGCGTCACCACCGTGGATGGCAAACCCGGCCTTGAGGCGGCCAAGGCGAAACTCACTCAATAACGCAATACGTCGTAGCGCTACCTCGGGGCGGGACCGTGCCCGCCCCGGACTGTTTTCAATCTTCGCAGGTGGAAGCTCGCTATCATGCTCATCGATCAGAAAATACCCTTGGGTCAGTACATCGCGGCGTTCGTCGAATGGCTGACCCAGAATGGCGCGAACTATTTCGATGCCATTGCCCGAGGCCTGGAGTTCATGATCCATGGCGTCACCAGTACCCTGACTTTCTTCAACCCGTTCGTGCTCATCGCCCTGTTCGCCGCCCTGGCGCATTTCATCCAGCGCAAGTGGGCGCTCACCGCATTCGTCGCCCTTTCCTTCCTGCTGATCCTCAACCTGGGGTACTGGCAGGAAACCATGGAAACCTTGGCCCAGGTGACCTTCGCCACCGTGGTCTGCGTGGCCATCGGCGTGCCGCTGGGCATCGTCGCCGCGCACAAGCCGATGTTCTACACCGCCATGCGCCCGGTGCTCGACCTGATGCAGACCGTGCCAACCTTCGTCTACCTGATCCCGACCCTGACCCTGTTCGGTCTGGGCGTGGTGCCGGGGCTGATCTCGACAGTGGTGTTCGCCATCGCCGCACCGATCCGCCTGACCTACCTGGGCATCTGCGACGTGCCGCAGGAGCTGATGGACGCCGGCAAGGCCTTTGGCTGTTCGCGCCGCCAGCTACTCACCCGTATCGAACTGCCGCACGCGATGCCGAGCATCGCCGCCGGCGTCACTCAGTGCATCATGCTGTCGCTGTCGATGGTGGTGATCGCCGCCCTGGTGGGTGCCGACGGGCTGGGCAAACCTGTGGTCAACGCACTGAACACCGCCGATATCTCCCTGGGCTTCGAAGCGGGCCTGGCGATCGTGCTGCTGGCGATCATGCTCGACCGTATCTGCAAGCAACCGGAACTGCCGGTAAGGGGTGAGGCATGAGCATCATTCGATTCGAAGACGTAGACGTCATCTTCTCCAACAAGCCGCGCGAAGCGCTGGCGCTGCTGGACAAAGGCCAGACCCGCGAGCAGATCCTCAAGCAGACCGGGATGGTGGTCGGTGTGGAAAAGGCCAACCTCGATATCAACAAAGGCGAGATCTGTGTGCTGATGGGCCTGTCCGGCTCAGGCAAGTCGAGCCTGCTGCGGTGCATCAACGGCCTCAACACCGTGAGCCGCGGCAAGCTGTTCGTCGAACATGAGGGCAAGCACATCGATATTGCCCACTGCACCCCGGCAGAGCTGAAGATGATGCGCACCAAGCGCATCGCCATGGTGTTCCAGAAATTCGCCCTGATGCCATGGCTGACGGTGCGCGAGAACATCAGCTTCGGCCTGGAAATGCAGGGCCGCCCGGAAAAGGAACGGCGCAAGCTGGTCGACGAGAAACTCGAACTGGTCGGCCTGACCCAGTGGCGCAACAAGAAGCCAGACGAACTCTCCGGCGGCATGCAGCAGCGTGTGGGCCTGGCCCGGGCGCTGGCGATGGATGCCGACATCCTGTTGATGGACGAACCGTTCTCGGCCCTCGACCCGCTGATCCGCCAAGGCCTGCAAGACGAATTGCTGGGCCTGCAGGCCAAGCTGAGCAAGACCATCGTGTTCGTCAGCCACGACCTCGACGAGGCGCTGAAGCTGGGCAGCCGCATCGCCATCATGAAGGATGGGCGGATCATCCAGTACAGCAAGCCGGAAGAGATCGTGCTGAACCCGGCCGACGAATACGTGCGTACCTTCGTCGCCCACACCAACCCGCTGAACGTGCTGTGCGGCCGCAGCCTGATGCGCAGCCTGGACAACTGCAAGCGGGTCAACGGCTCGGTGTGCCTGGACCCGGGTGGCGATTCGTGGCTGGACCTGGGCGAAGGGAATTCGATCAAGCGTGCACGCCAGGGGCAGAACGGGCTGGACATGCAGAACTGGGTGCCGGGGCAGGCTGTGGAAGGCCTGGGTCGCAAGCCGACGTTGGTGCATGCCGACATTGGCATGCGTGAGGCGCTGCAGATTCGTTACCAGACCGGCAACAAGCTGGTGCTGCAGGAGAATGACCGGGTGGTGGGGATTCTTGGCGATACCGAGCTCTACCACGCCTTGCTGGGCAAGAACCACGGATGATGCAATTGGGGCCGCCTTGCGGCCCCAACAATCACTATCTCAGCGAACGACAATCCCGCGCGAAGCCATGTAGGCCTTGGCCTCCGGCACCGTGTACTCGCCAAAGTGGAAGATACTCGCCGCCAGCACCGCGCTGGCGTGCCCTTCCAGAATCCCGTCTGCCAGGTGCTGCAGGTTACCCACACCACCCGAAGCAATCACCGGAATCCCCAGCGCATCGCTGATGGCGCGGGTTACGCCCAGGTCGAAACCATTCTTCATGCCGTCCTGGTCCATGCTGGTCAGCAGGATCTCGCCGGCCCCCAGGCCTTCCATCTTCTTCGCCCATTCAACCGCGTCCAGCCCGGTTGGCTTGCGCCCGCCGTGGGTAAAGATCTCCCAGCGTGGCGCTTCGCCTGGCGCGGACACCTTCTTGGCGTCGATGGCGACGACGATGCACTGCGAACCGAAGCGGTCCGCTGCTTCACCGACGAACTCCGGGTTGAACACCGCGGCGGTGTTGATCGAAACCTTGTCGGCGCCGGCATTGAGCAGGTTGCGGATGTCCTGCACGGTGCGCACGCCGCCGCCCACGGTCAGCGGGATGAACACCTGGCTGGCCATGCGCTCGACGGTATGCAGGGTGGTGTCGCGGCCATCAACGCTGGCCGTGATGTCGAGGAAGGTGATTTCATCGGCACCCTGCTCGTTGTAGCGGCGGGCGATTTCCACCGGGTCGCCGGCATCACGGATGTTCTCGAACTTGACGCCCTTGACCACCCGGCCGTTGTCCACGTCCAGGCAAGGGATGATGCGCTTGGCCAGTGCCATGGTTCAGTCCTCAGCCTTGGTAGTTGTCGCAAAAAGCCTGGGCCTCGGCGACATCGAGGGTGCCTTCGTAGATGGCACGGCCGGTGATGGCGCCGATGATGCCCGGCGCCTTGGCGTCCAGCAGGGCCTTGATGTCACCCAGGTTGTGAATACCGCCCGAGGCGATCACCGGGATCGAAGTGGCTTCGGCCAGTGCCTTGGTGAACGGCACGTTGCAGCCCTGCATCATGCCGTCCTTGGCGATGTCGGTGTAGACGATCGCCGAGACGCCATCGGCCTCGAAACGCTTGGCCAGGTCGATGACCTGTACCGAGCTGACTTCCGCCCAGCCGTCGGTGGCAACGAAGCCGTCCTTTGCATCCAGGCCAACGATGACCTTGCCCGGGAAGGCCTTGCACGCTTCGGCGACGAACTCAGGCTGCTTGACCGCCTTGGTGCCGATGATCACGTAGCTGACGCCGGCCTTGACGTAGTGCTCGATGGTTTCCAGCGAGCGGATGCCGCCGCCGATCTGGATCGGCAGGTTCGGGTAGCGTTTGGCAATGGCGGTGACCACTTCACCGTTGACCGGCTGGCCTTCGAAGGCGCCGTTGAGGTCGACCAGGTGCAGGCGGCGGCAGCCACCTTCGACCCACTTGGCAGCCATGCTCACCGGGTCGTCGGAAAATACCGTGGAATCTTCCATGCGGCCCTGGCGCAGGCGCACGCAGGCACCGTCCTTCAGATCGATAGCGGGGATAATCAGCATCTTGGGAACCTGTCTGTTCTTGGGGGTTCAGGGCTTTTCGAGTGCCCACAGATCGCTTTCGATGCTCTCGAACCGCTCCTTGAGGTGCAGCTGAACATCGGCAATCGCCCTGTTGTAGTAATGGGGTGCAATTTCTTTGCTGAACAGCTCGAGGACCTCGGCCACCTCGAACGACCCGAGCTGCAGTTCGAAGCGGTCTTCGAGAAAGCGCTTGAGCGTGTCGAGCGCCTCGCGTTCCTCTTCGGGGGCCAGGGTGATGATCGGGGCCTTGGTCTTCGAACGGCTCATTTACCAGCGCCCGTCCCAGGCGACGAAGTTCTGCAGCAGCTGCAGGCCATGGGTATGGCTTTTTTCCGGGTGGAACTGCACGGCGAAGCGCGAGCCGTCTGCCAGCGCGGCAGCGAAGTCGACGCCATAGTGGCCGCGGCCGACCACCTGGCCCGGCTTGCCGGCATTGATGTAGTAGCTGTGCACGAAGTAGAAACGCGCACGGTCGGGAATGTCGTGCCACAGCGGGTGGTCGATGGACTGGCTGACTTCGTTCCAGCCCATGTGCGGCACCTTCAGGTGCTCGCCGTCTTCTTTGAGATCCTTGCCAAAGAAGCGCACCTGGCCAGGGAACAGGCCGATGCAGTCGACACCGTCGTTCTCTTCGCTATGGTCGAGCAACGCCTGCATGCCGACGCAGATGCCGAGGAACGGGCGGTCCTGGCTCACTTCGCGGACCAGGCTGTCGAAGCCCAGGCGGCGAATTTCGGCCATGCAGTCACGGATCGCGCCCACGCCCGGGAACACCACGCGGTCAGCCTCGCGGATCACCGCAGCGTCGCTGGTGACCAGCACCTTGCCGGCGCCAACGTGTTCAAGCGCCTTGGCCACCGAGTGCAGGTTGCCCATGCCATAGTCGATTACGGCTACCGTCTGCATTTACAGGCACCCTTTGGTGGACGGCATCTGCCCGGCCATGCGCTCGTCGAGGGTCACGGCCATGCGCAGGGCGCGGCCGAAAGCCTTGAATACGGTTTCGATCTGGTGGTGGGTGTTGTGGCCACGCAGGTTGTCGATGTGCAGGGTCACCAGGGCGTGGTTGACGAAGCCCTGGAAGAACTCCTGGAACAGGTCGACATCGAAGCCGCCAACGGTGGCACGGGTGTAAGGCACATGCATCTGCAGGCCTGGGCGGCCGGAGAAGTCGATGACCACGCGCGACAGCGCTTCGTCCAGCGGCACGTAGGCGTGGCCGTAGCGGAAGATGCCTTTCTTGTCGCCAATGGCCTGGGCGAATGCCATGCCCAGCGTGATACCGACGTCTTCGACGGTATGGTGATCGTCGATATGCAGGTCACCCTTGCACTCGATATCCAGATCGATCAGCCCATGGCGGGCGATCTGGTCCAGCATGTGTTCAAGGAAAGGCACACCGATATCGAATCGGGCCTTGCCACTGCCATCGAGGTTGATCGAGCACTTGACCTGGGTTTCCAGGGTATTGCGCTCGACGGAAGCCTTACGTTCGACCATCACCAGCTCCGCAAAATCATTGGGCGAAAAGGGCTCCATTATAGGCCCAGAACGCGCCCGCTTGAAACGCGGATGACATATGGCATGGCAAGCAATTGCGGGGCCGGAGAGCCCTACAGGTCTATACAACCCGATCATTGGGGCTGCCAGGCGACCCCTGTGGGAGCGGCCTTGCGTCGCGAAAGGGGCGCAAAGCGCCCCCAGGCAGCTACATCAATGGAACAGTACAGCGGTCTTCTGCAGAGTAATCCACACCCCCCAGGCCAGCGGCACGACCACCACAGCCCAGGCCAGCAGCACCAGCGGCAGGCTACCCGGCGAGGCATGCCACTCCAGCGAACGCGCACCATCAGCACCTTTGTCGTGGCTCAGCGCACGCTCGGCGGCCAGTTCGGCATCGGTCATGAAGTATTTGTCGGCCACCGGGCGGATCAGCATGTTGCAGATAAAGCCCAGCACCAGCAGGCCGGCGAGGATGTACAGGGTCATGTCGTAGGCCGCTGCACGCTCCACGCCCGCCGCCAACTGGTACTCGCGCAGGTAGGTGATCAGCACCGGGCCCAGCACGCCGGCTGCCGCCCAGGCAGTCAGCAGGCGACCATGAATGGCCCCCACCATCTGCGTGCCGAACAGGTCGGCCAGGTAGGCCGGTACCGTGGAGAAGCCACCGCCGTACATCGACAGAATGATGCAGAATGCCGCCACGAACAGCGCCACGTTGCCCAGGTGACCCATGTTCGGCACCAGGCTGTAGAGGCCGACGCCCAGGGCGAAGAAGGCGAAGTAGGTGTTCTTGCGGCCGATGTAGTCGGAGAACGATGCCCAGAAGAAGCGACCACCGATGTTGAACAGGCTCAGCAGGCCGGTGAAGCCGGCGGCGATGGCGGCGATCTGCGCCAGTTGCGCGGCGTTCAGCTCGCTGAAGCTCAGCTCGTTGCCCAGCAATTTGCCGGCAAACACTTCCTGCAGCAGCGGCGAAGCCATGCCGAGGATGCCGATACCGGCCGAAACGTTCAGGCACAGCACCAGCCACACCAGGGCGAACTGCGGGGTTTTCCAGGCGACGCTGACGTGCACGTGGCGGTCGGTGACCATGCCATTGCCGGCCTTCTTCGCCGGTGCGCTCCAGCCTTCAGGCTTCCAGCCGGTTGGCGGAACGCGGTACGCCAGGGCGCCAGCCGTCATGAACACGAAGTAGATTGCGGCCATGGCGACGAAGCTCTGCCATACGCCCACTTCATGGGCATTGCCAAAATGGCCCATCAGCGCGGTAGCCAGCGGTGCACCCACCATGGCGCCACCACCGAAGCCCATGATCGCCATGCCGGTGGCCATGCCGCGTTTGTCCGGGAACCACTTGATCAGGGTCGAGACCGGTGAAATGTAGCCCAACCCCAAGCCAATCCCACCGATCACACCGGACCCCAACCACATCAGCCACAGCTGGTGGGTCTTTACGCCGATCGCCGAGATCAGCATGCCGCCACACCAGCACAGGGCCGATACCAGGCCAGCCTTGCGAGGACCGGCATGTTCCAGCCAGCCGCCCAGCACCGCTGCCGAACAGCCGAGGAAGACGAAGAACAGGGTGTAGATCCAGCTCAGCATCGAGATCGGCCAGTCGCATTCGGCGCTGAACATGCGGGCGATGAAGCCCATGTCCGCCGAACAGGCAACCGGTGCGGTGATGCCGATGGCTTGCGACAGCGGCAGCCAGAACACCGAGAAGCCGTAGGCCATGCCGATGCACAGATGGATAGCCAAGGCAGCTGGCGGGACCAGCCAGCGGTTGAAGCCCGGGCGGGCGATGATGCGCTCCTTCGACAGGAAGCTCGGCGCGCTGGCCAGCCCCTCTGCCGTGATGGTACTGCTCATGGATTCATTCCTTTTGTAGGTAGACAGTGCTGGCGGATGGCAATCCCGGGCTCTTGTTCTCGCACGCAGGGCGATCTGGGCCTTTTCCCTGGGCAACGGCCCGCGACAATGGGTCGCGGTCGCTCCGCAAAGCGGCACAAGGGTACCAGTTCGAAGATGACATGAAAGCAATCTGATATCGTTATTTTTCGGGTGGCTGAATCGGTATTTCCAGCAATCCGGCGGCGAAGGAACTGACGAAGCCACAGCTGTCGAATGCCGCAATCATCGGAAACACCCTGCATCGCTAGTCGTATGCGCAGGGCCCACCCCTGCGGCGCTATACTCAGCCGTTCGGAATTCACACTACGGACTACAAGGACTCGCCCATGAAAGCGTTCGGCAAAATCCTGGGACTGGGGCTTCTCGGGTTGCTGCTGATCATCGTGGCGCTGGGCTTCGCCCTGACCCACCTCTTCGATCCCAACGACTACAAAGACGAGATCCGCCAGTTGGCGCGCGACAAGGCGCACGTCGAGCTGACCCTCAACGGCGACATCGGCTGGAGCCTGTTCCCCTGGCTGGGCCTGGAGCTGCACGAAGCCAGCATCGCGACGCTGGCCAAACCCAAGGAGCCGTTCGCCGACCTGCAGATGCTCGGCCTCTCCGTGCGTGTGCTGCCACTGCTGCGCCGCGAAGTGCAGATGAGCGATGTACGCGTCGAGGGCCTGAACCTGAGCTTGGTACGCGACGAAAACGGCCACGGCAACTGGGAGGACATCGGCAAGCCGCTACCGGCCACCACCGATGGCACTGCCAGTGCGCCGGCCCAGGCACCTGCCGAGCAACCGGCGAAGCCTGCTGAAAGCAGCAGTGAGCGCGCGGTGAAGCTCGACATCGACAGCCTGACCGTGAACAACGCCCGGGTTTACTACACCGATGCCAAGAGCGGCCAGAGCTACAGCGCCGAAAGCATCCAGCTGAGCACCGGCCCGGTCCACGAGGGCACCAATATCGCCCTTAAAGCCAGCGCCTTCCTCGGCGCCAGCCAGCCGGCCATCAAGGCCCGCACCGAGCTTGCCGGCGAGCTGCGCTTCGATCGCAAGCTCAAGCGCTACAACTTCGAAGACCTGCGCCTGACGGGCGAAACCTCCGGCGAACCTACCGCTGGCAAGACCGTCACCTTTGGCGCCCAGGGCCAGCTGCTGGTCGACATGGGGGCCAACGTGGCCTCCTGGAGCGGCCTGAAAGTCTCGGCGAACCAGCTGCGCGCCCTCGGCGAACTGAACCTGCGCGACCTGGACAAGGCGCCGCAACTGAGCGGCGGCCTGTCCATCGCCCAGTTCAACCTGCGCACCTTCCTCGACGGCATCGGCCACCCGCTGCCGGCCACCAACGACCCGGCAGCCTTTGGCAAGCTGGAGCTGGTGACCCGCCTGCAAGGCACACCGTCCAGCCTGACCCTGGCCGACCTGGCTGTGAAGCTGGACGACACCACCTTCACTGGCCGCGTGGCCATCGATGACTTCGCCAAGCAGGCCCTGCGCCTGCAGCTCAAAGGCGACAGGTTCGTTGCCGATCGCTACCTGCTGGCCAAGAGCGAGCAAGCCAAAGGCGCCACTGCCGCACGCCAGGCGGAGGTGCAGCAGCAGGAAGCCAGCGCAGTCGCCGGTGCCGGCAGCTCGCCACTGCCCAATGCCCCGACCCAGGTAGCCTGGAGCGACGACAAGCTGTTGCCGGTAGACCGCCTGCGCGTGCTCGACCTGCAAGCTGACCTGGCCTTCGGTGCGCTGACCCTGGACAAGCTGCCCATCAGCGACGCTCAGTTGCGGGCCACCTCCCAGGGCGGGCTGCTGACCCTGCAAACCCTGCGTGGCGGCCTCTACAACGGCACCTTCGAAGCCAAGGGCAACGTCGACGTGCGCCCTGCCGTGCCGCAGCTCGGCATCAACACCAGGATCAACCGGGTGCCGGTCGAGCACTTCATCAAAGCTGAAGGCAAGGAGCAGACGCCGCCGGTCAAAGGCCTGCTGACCCTGACCAGTGATCTGACGGCCACCGGTAACAGCCAGAAGGCACTGGTCGACACCCTCAATGGCAGCGCAAACTTCACCATCAACGATGGCGTGCTGGTCAATGCCAACCTCGAACAGCAACTGTGCCAGGCCATCGCCACCCTTAACCGCAAGACGTTGAGCGGCGAACCCCGTGGCAAGGACACCCCGTTCGAAGAGCTACGCGGCAGCCTGGTGATTCGCAATGGCGTGGCCAGCAACCCGGACCTCAAGGCACGCATCCCTGGCCTGACCGTCAACGGCCATGGCGACCTCGACCTGCGCGTGCTGGGCATGGACTACAACGTCGGCGTGATCGTCGAAGGCGATCAGCGCGCCATGCCCGACCCGGCCTGCCAGGTCAACGAACGCTTCGTGGGCGTGGAAGTGCCGCTGCGCTGCCGCGGCCCGCTGGAGATCGGCGCCAAGGCTTGCCGCCTGGACCAGGACGGCCTGGGCAAGGTCGCGGCCAAGCTGGCCGGCAACCGCCTGCAAGACAAGATCGATGAAAAGCTCGGAGATAAAGTGAGCCCAGAACTGAAAGACGCGCTGAAGGGGCTGTTCAAGCGATGACCCCCACGCAGTTCTCCAACGCCGTGCTGGACTGGTACGACCAGCACGGTCGCCACGACCTGCCCTGGCAACAGGGCATCAACCCATACCGCGTGTGGGTGTCGGAAATCATGCTGCAGCAGACCCAGGTCAGCACCGTGCTCAATTACTTCGACCGCTTCATGCAGGCCCTGCCGACCGTGCAGGCCCTGGCTGAGGCGCCAGAGGACGAAGTGCTGCACCTGTGGACCGGCCTTGGCTACTACACCCGCGCACGCAACCTGCAGAAGGCCGCGAAGATCGTCGTCGAGCAACATGGCGGCGAATTCCCGCGCAGCGTCGAGCAGCTCACCGAGCTGCCCGGCATCGGCCGTTCCACAGCGGGTGCCATCGCCAGCATCAGCATGGGCATTCGCGCGCCGATTCTCGATGGCAACGTCAAGCGTGTGCTGGCCCGCTACACCGCCCAGGCCGGCTACCCCGGCGAGCCCAAGGTGGCCAACCAGCTGTGGGCCACAGCCGAGCGCTTCACGCCGCAGCAGCGCGCCAACCACTACACCCAGGCGATGATGGACATGGGCGCGACGCTGTGCACGCGCAGCAAGCCCAGCTGCCTGATCTGCCCGTTGCAGCGCGGCTGCGAAGCACATCTGCACGGCGAAGAAACCCGCTACCCCGAGCCCAAACCCCGCAAGGCCCTGCCGCAAAGACGCGCGCTGATGCCACTGCTGGCCAACGATGAAGGCGCCATTCTGCTTTACCGCCGCCCATCCAGCGGCCTGTGGGGTGGCTTATGGAGCCTCCCGGAGCTGGACGATCTTGCCCAGCTCGACGACCTCGCCTACCAGCACGGCCTGCGCCTGGCCGAAAGCCGCGCACTGGACGGCCTGACCCATACCTTCAGCCACTTCCAGCTGGCGATCGAGCCATGGCTGGTACGTGTCGAGCCGGTTGGCCAGCACGTGGCCGAGGCCGACTGGCTCTGGTATAACCTCGCCACCCCGCCGCGCCTGGGCCTCGCCGCCCCGGTCAAGAAGCTGCTCAAACGCGCGGCCGACGAACTGATTGCAGGAGAAGCCCGATGACCCGCACCGTGATGTGCCGCAAGTACAAAGAAGAACTCCCAGGCCTGGCCCGCCCGCCCTACCCCGGTGCCAAGGGCCAGGACATCATCGAACACAGCTCGGAGAAAGCCTGGGAAGACTGGAAAAAACACCAGACCATGCTGATCAACGAAAAACGCCTGAACATGATGAACGGCGAGGACCGCAAGTTCCTCCAGGGCGAGATGGACAAGTTTTTCGCTGGCGAGGAATACGCCCAGGCGGAAGGGTACGTTCCCCCCTCCGAATGACCCCACGAACCGTAAGCGACGGAATTAATTTAAAATTTTTTCAAAAAGTCGTTGACGGGCCGTCAGAAAATCTATTTAATTCACCTCGTCGCCCAGATAGCTCAGTCGGTAGAGCAGAGGATTGAAAATCCTCGTGTCGGCGGTTCGACTCCGTCTCTGGGCACCACCTTCAAGCTTCTGGTGGTTGCAAAGTTACCCGAAGCGACACAAGAAACCCGCCTAGTGCGGGTTTTTTGTTGTCTGCGTTTTTTGCTTTTGGGATGAGCAGCATCGGTAGCTGCCACCCCCACACCTCCAGCCCTACCCCCCAGTTCGCGGAGACACCACCTCGGCATGTAGCCTCAGTCCGAGTGCCGCCATCACTTTCATGATGGTCGCCAGGCTTGGATTACCCTCCGCCGACAAAGCTTTGTAGAGCCCTTCGCGAGTCAGGCCCGTATCACGCGCCAGCTGAGCCATGCCACGAGCACGCGCGATATCGCCCAAGGCAGCGGCAAGCAACACCGGATCGTTTTCCTCAAGGCAGGCCTCAAGGTACAGAGCCATGTCTTCCTCTGTCTTGAGGTGATCTGCGGCATCCCACTTGGTCAGTTTGGTCTCAGTCATGACGGCCTCCTAAAGCTCGCGTGCCAGCTTGAGGGCTGAACTGATGTCCCTGGCCTGAGTGGACTTGTCGCCACCCGCCAGAAGGATGATCACCTCGTAGCCTCGCTGAACGAAATACACCCGATAGCCCGGACCGTAATCGATCCGCAACTCGGACACTCCTTCACCTACCGGCTTACAGTCCCCAATCACGCCAAGCTCGACCCGTCGCAAGCGCACATTGATACGAGCCTGTGCATGAGCATCCCGCAACGCGGCGAACCACCTTCTGTAGCTGTCGGTTTGGAATAGTGTGTGCATGGGAAAAATGTAAACCGTAGTTCACACTACATCAATCTGGACGTGTTTCAAACTATTTGATTACGCAGCGCCGCATCCTCCGCCCACCGGCATTGATCAGCATCAACGACCTCCCCCACCCCCAAACTCACAATCAGAAGTGGACATTCGACCCAACCTCGCAAGGACCTCCATGAGCGAAGAAGCCACCCTCCTGCTCCCCGCACCCGGCGAATCCTCTTCCCCCGCCCCTGCTGCACCTCGCACGCGCCGCCCTCGCCAGCGCAAACCCGAGCCCTCCATCAGCAAGGTCAGCCAGGCCCCAGCCGCGCTGGAAGTGGCCAGCGCACCAAAGGGCAGCAACGAAGACAGCACCTCGGCGCGCCTGCCGGCCAGCTACCCGTACCGCACCCGCCTGCGCCGCCAGGATTACGAGAAGGCCAAGCATGCGCTGCAGATCGAACTGCTGAAGGTCCAGAGCTGGGTCAAGGAAACCGGCCAGCGCGTGGTCATACTGTTCGAGGGGCGTGACGCAGCGGGCAAAGGTGGCACCATCAAACGCTTCATGGAGCACCTCAACCCGCGAGGCGCTCGGATCGTCGCGCTGGAGAAGCCTTCCGAGCAGGAACTGGGGCAGTGGTACTTCCAGCGTTACATCCAGCACCTGCCCACGGCGGGTGAAATGGTCTTCTTCGACCGCTCCTGGTACAACCGCGCCGGGGTCGAGAAGGTAATGGGCTTCTGTTCGCCGGTGCAGTATCTGGAGTTCATGCGCCAGGCACCGGACCTGGAGCGAATGCTGTGCAACAGCGGCATCCTGCTGTTCAAGTACTGGTTCTCGGTGAACCGCGAAGAGCAGCTGCGCCGCTTCATCTCGCGCCGGGACGACCCACTCAAGCACTGGAAGCTTTCACCCATCGACATCAAGTCGCTGGACAAGTGGGAAGACTACACCGCAGCCAAGGAGGCGATGTTCTTCCATACCGATACCGCCGATGCACCGTGGACGGTGATCAAGTCGGACGACAAGAAACGCGCACGAATCAACTGTATCCGGCACTTCCTGCATTCGCTGGATTATCCGGGGAAGGACCACCGCGTGGCTCATGCGCCCGATGAGCTGTTGGTCGGCCGCGCATCGCGCGGGTTCGAGGGAGACGAGCCGACACCGCCCACCAGTTGAATCACCCGGGCTGCTGCGCTTCAATACGCGCAATTTCCGAACACCCCAAGGATTCACCCATGGCCACCCCAACCAAGCAACAGAAACGCGCCAAGCGTGCCGCCAGCAAAGCCAAGCAGAACCGCATGGTGCGCAGCGGCCAGGCGGTCAAGGCCAGTGCCGGTGACAGCGCCAGCATCGAGCAGGTGTTCAACAAAGCCATGGAGACCGACAGCTACAAAGAGCTGTTCGCGAAGATGAAAGCCGCCCAGGAAACCAGCCTGGTAGCGATGATCTCGGTGTTCCTGGTCGACCCGCTGCTGGCCTTGGTACTCAAGGGCCACAAGGAAGAGCACGCCACCGACTACATCGTGCTGGTGTTCAACGCCTACCGCACCTGGCTCGACGGCGCCGACGAAGACACCACCATGGCCTGGCTGGAGAGCGATGAGTTCCAGGAAGCCTATATCGCCGCTTCCGAACTGGTCGCCAAGCAGCAGCAACAGCAGAAGCAGTTTGGCTGACCGGGCTGCTTGACCTGATCTGGCCTCTTCGCGGGTAAACCCGCTCCCACAGATTCACCGCAAGCTGTAGGAGCGGGTTTACCCGCGAAGGGCCGGAACAGGCATCAAAAAAGGCCGCGTCCTGTGCAGGACGCGGCCTTTCTTCATTTCAAGCAGCGCGGATCAGTTATCCAGCGCCACCCGCCCGGCCGCTTCACGCTTGCGGTGCACCAGCAAGCCCGCCGCCACCACGCCAATGCTCAACAGCGCAGTCGCGATGATCTCGGCACGGTGATCCTCACGCAGTGCCATCACCGCCAACACGGCAATGATGAAGGCGATGGTTGCCCAGGTCAGGCCAGGGAACAGCCACATCTTGAAGTCGATCTTCTCGCCGCGCGCTTCACGCTGGCTACGCATGCGCAGTTGCGACACGGCAATCACCAGGTACACCAGCAGCGCGATGGCGCCGGAGCTGGCCAGCAGGAACTCGAACACCTGGGCCGGGGCCACGTAGTTGGCGAATACGCAGAGGAACGCAGCAGCGGTCGACAGCAGCACGGCCACATGCGGGGTTGCCGCCTTGGTGGTGCGCTGGGCGATGGCCGGGGCGTCACCACGCTTGCTCAGCGAGAACAGCATGCGCGACGAGGTGTACAGCGCCGAGTTCAGGCAGCTGGTCACGGCGACCAGTACCACGATGTCGACGATCAGCTTGGCGTTCGGCACGCCGATGCGGCTCAGCACGGTCTGGTAGGAACCGACTTCGGCCAGCGCCGGGTCGTTCCACGGCACCAGGGCCACGACCAGGAAGATCGACACGAGATAGAACAGGCAGATACGCCAGATCACCGAGTTGGTGGCGCGGCTGATCTGCTTGCCCGGGTCTTTCGATTCGGCAGCGGCGATTGTGACGATCTCGGTACCCATGAACGAGAACATGGTGGTCAGCATGGCCGCCAGCACTGCGCCCAGACCGTTAGGCATGAACCCTTGGGTGTCGAACAGGTGCGCAGCACCGCTCACCTGGCTGCTCGGCACGAAGCCGAACATGGCGATACAGCCGACGACGATGAAGCCGATGATCGCCAGCACCTTGAGCAGGGCGAACCAGAACTCGAACTCACCGTAGTTCTTCACGCTGCACAGGTTGGTCAGGGTCAGCGCCAAGGTAATGAGAAGCGAGAAGGCCCACAGGTCCACCGACGGGAACCAGGCGTGAAGAATGGCCGCAGCGGCGTTGGCTTCCAGCGGAATCACCAGCACCCAGAACCACCAGTACAACCATCCAATGGTAAAACCGGCCCAGCGGCCAATGGCGCGGTCGGCATAAGTGGAGAACGAGCCCGTATCCGGCGAGGCGATCGCCATTTCGCCGAGCATGCGCATCACCAGTACGACCAAGGTACCAGCGGCGGCGTAGGCCAGCAGCACGGCAGGGCCGGCAGCTGCGATGGCATGGCCGGAACCCACGAACAGACCGGCGCCGATAACGCCAGCAATGGACAGCATGGTGACATGCCGTTGTTTGAGCCCCTGAGCGAGGTCATTGGAATTGTTACCGCTCATTAAAACTACCTTTGTAAGGAGTGGACCACTCCGACTGCGTTAACAGAGCGCACCTGGGGTTGACCTAGGCGTCGCTGCAATCGGCGGCTTCGTACTGGCAATAACCGCGCCATGTGCTGAATACATTCGTCGGATCCTTACACGAGCCTTCTAACGGTGCGGGTTGCAGGGCATTCGGCCAACCTCTGTCCGAAAGGGCGCCAAACAACCCTGCTGCGTCCGGATTACGGAAATACCCACTTACAAACGCACCAAAGGTGCTCCACGGTAACACCTTTGCACCGGCGCAAAGCACAAAAGCGCAACCTGCAGGTACAACCCTCCCCGCCGACTTCAATAGGCTACGGTCGCACCCACAGCAGCGGGCCAGACCCGCGAGTGGTCTAAAAGCGCTTCCCAGTGCCGGCCAAAACTGGCACCATCGCGCCTTTTTTCATCAAGGCTACGGCGCTGGGCGAGACCCTTTGCGGACATCTGCGCGACGTTGCGCTGCAACGATGCGACAAACTGCCCCGGCAACGCCTTGAGCCCCCTGCGACCCTGTTGGCCGTCTATTGCCGCTATGCTAGCGTGGCGCTCGCCAGGAAGGCCGCCAACAGCTGGGAACGCACCCGATCACATGAGGACCGCACATGGCCCAGGCCACGCCCGCGCTGGAAATCCGCAATCTGCACAAACGCTACGGCGAGCAGGAAATTCTCAAGGGCATTTCGCTGACCGCGCGCGACGGTGACGTGATCTCCATCCTGGGGTCGTCCGGCTCCGGCAAGTCCACCCTGCTGCGCTGCATCAACCTGCTGGAAAACCCCCACCAGGGTGAAATCCTCGTCGCCGGCGAGAGCCTCAAGCTCAAGGCCGCCAAGAACGGTGACCTGATCGCCGCCGACAATCGCCAGATCAACCGCCTGCGCAGCGAGATCGGCTTCGTCTTCCAGAACTTCAACCTGTGGCCACACATGTCGATCCTCGACAACATCATCGAGGCGCCGCGTCGCGTGCTCGGCCAGAGCAGGGCCGAGGCCATCGAAGCCGCCGAAGCGCTATTGAACAAGGTCGGCATCCACGACAAGCGCCACAGCTACCCCGCCCAGCTTTCCGGTGGCCAGCAACAACGCGCTGCCATCGCCCGCACCCTGGCCATGAAGCCCAAGGTCATCCTGTTCGACGAGCCGACCTCGGCGCTCGATCCGGAAATGGTCCAGGAAGTGCTTAACGTTATCCGCGCACTGGCCGAAGAAGGCCGTACCATGCTGCTGGTGACGCACGAGATGAACTTTGCCCGCCAGGTGTCCAGTGAAGTGGTCTTCCTGCACCAGGGCCTGGTTGAAGAGCAAGGATCGCCGCAGCAGGTCTTCGAGAACCCGACCTCGGCGCGTTGCAAGCAATTCATGTCCAGCCACCGCTAACGGAGCAATACATGCACATTTACAAGAAGTTCCTCCTGGCAGCCGCTGCCACCCTGGTGATGTCGGCAAACGCCATGGCCGCGGAAAAACTGCGCATGGGTATCGAAGCCGCCTACCCACCGTTCAACAACAAGGATGCCAGCGGTAACGTCGTCGGCTTCGACAAGGACATCGGCGACGCCCTGTGCGCCAAGATGAAGGTCGAGTGCGACGTGGTCACCTCCGACTGGGACGGCATCATCCCGGCCCTGAATGCCAAGAAGTTCGACTTCCTGGTGTCGTCGCTGTCGATCACCGACGAGCGCAAGCAGGCGGTCGACTTCACCGACCCGTACTACTCCAACAAGCTGCAGTTCATCGCGCCGAAGAACGTCGACTTCAAGACCGACAAGGCGTCGCTCAAAGGCAAGGTGATCGGCACCCAGCGCGCTACCCTGGCGGGCACCTGGCTGGAAGACAACTACGGCAACGACGTAGAGATCAAGCTGTACGACACCCAGGAAAACGCCTACCTGGACCTGGTGTCCGGCCGCATCGACGGCATCCTGGCCGACAAGTACGTGCAGTACGAGTGGCTCAAGAGCAAGGACGGCATGAACTTCGAGTTCAAGGGCGAGCCAGTGGTCGACAGCGACAAGATCGGCATCGCCGTGCGCAAGGGTGACCCGCTGCGCGAGAAGCTGAACAAGGCCTTGGCGGAAATCAAGGCTGACGGTACGTACAAGAAGATCAACGACAAGTACTTCCCATTCAGCATCGAATGATCCGCTCCGACCTGCGCGCCCCCGGGGCGCGCAGGTCCCTAGAATGACCTGCCCATGAATATCGACCTGCACGGATTCGGTCCGGCCATGATGGCTGGCACCCTGATGACCGTAAAACTGGCGCTCTGCGCCCTGTTGCTGGGGCTGGTCCTGGGCCTGCTCGGCGCCCTGGCCAAGACTTCCACGATCAAGCCGCTGCAATGGCTTGGCGGTTTCTACTCGACCCTGGTGCGCGGCGTGCCCGAGCTGCTCTGGGTTCTGCTCATCTACTTCGGCACCGTCGGCCTGATGAACAGCCTCGGCGAAGCCCTGAACATGCCGGGCCTCGAGCTGAGCGCCTTCGCCGCCGGCGTCATCGCCCTGGGCCTGTGCTTCGGCGCCTATGCCACCGAAGTGTTCCGCGGCGCGATCCTGGCGATCCCCAAGGGCCACCGTGAGGCCGGCCTGGCACTGGGCCTGTCCAAGGGCCGCATCCTGTCGCGGATCATCCTGCCACAGATGTGGCGCATCGCCCTGCCGGGCCTGGGCAACCTGTTCATGATCCTGATGAAGGACACCGCACTGGTGTCGGTGATCGGCCTGGAAGAAATCATGCGCCACGCGCAGATCGGCGTGACCGTGACCAAGGAGCCGTTCACCTTCTACATGGTCGCCGCCTGTATCTATCTGAGCCTCACGATCCTCGCCATGACCGGCATGCACTTCATGGAAAAACGTGCCGCTCGCGGCTTTGCGAGGGCTGAATAATGAATTGGGAAGTCATCATCAAGTGGCTGCCGCGCCTGGCCCAAGGCGCGACCCTGACCCTGGAGCTGGTGGCCATCGCCGTGGTCGCCGGGCTGATCCTGGCCATCCCGCTGGGCATCGCCCGCTCGTCGCGCCACTGGTACGTGCGCGCCGTGCCGTTCAGCTACATTTTCTTCTTCCGCGGCACGCCGCTGCTGGTGCAGCTGTTCCTGGTCTACTACGGCCTGGCGCAGTTCGACGCAGTGCGCTCGAGCAGCCTGTGGCCGTACCTGCGCGATCCGTTCTGGTGCACGGTGCTGACCATGACCCTGCACACCGCCGCCTACATCGCCGAGATTCTGCGCGGTGCGCTGCAGTCGATCCCCAAGGGTGAAATCGAAGCCGCACGGGCACTGGGTATGTCGCGGGGCAAGACGCTGTTCTACATCATGCTGCCACGCGCCTCGCGCATCGGCCTGCCGGCCTACAGCAACGAAGTGATCCTGATGCTCAAGGCCAGCGCCCTGGCCAGTACCGTGACCCTGCTGGAACTGACCGGCATGGCCCGTACGATCATTGCCCGGACCTACCTGCCAGTGGAAATCTTCTTCGCTGCCGGGGTGTTCTACCTGGTGATCTCGTTCGTGCTGGTGCAAGGCTTCAAGCTGCTGGAGCGCTGGTTGCGCGTGGACGCCTGCCAGGGTCGATAAACCTACACTGCCGTCTTCGCGGGTAAACCCGCTCCCGCAGGGATCCCCACTGCCTCGAGGCCTGTGGTGAACCCTGTAGGAGCGGGTTTACCCGCGATAGGGTCCTGAAAAACACCACACATTTCAAACCCGCCCCATGTCCACCTACCTCCACAGCCACCACCTGCACGACCGCTTCCAGGCCCTCGACCAGTTCCTGACCGAGCACCAGTCGCTGTGGAAACCCCGGCCCTTCACCGTCCTGCGCCTGGACTGGGAAACCGAATACCCCGAACTCGCCGCCCACCTGCGCCAGTGCACCCTGGCCGACGCCGAAGCCGACATCGACCCGCAAGGCCTACCGGCCCCGTTTCCGCAACTGGCTGCAGAAGCCGGGCAACTGTCGGCCCTGGGCGAACTCCCCGACAACGGCCTGCCTGCCGCCGGGCACCGCCTCAACGTCGCCGTTCCCGGCCGCAAATGGCAGCAGATCGAAGCCTTCAGCCGCCGCCTGGGCTTTCGCGAGCAGACCCGTCACTGGCTAGACTGGTGCTCCGGCAAAGGCCACCTCGGCCGCCGCCTGCTGCAACCCGGCCAGCAGCTCACCTGCCTGGAATACAACCCTGAGCTGGTGGCCGCCGGCCAGGCCCTGAGCGATCACCATCACCTGCCCGCGACCCATATCCACCAGGATGTGATGGCTGCCAGCTGCACCCTCCACCTGAACCACGAGAAAAGCGTGGTCGCCCTGCACGCGTGCGGCGAGCTGCACGTACACCTGCTGCGCCAGGCCAGCCAGCAAGGTTGCCGACACCTGGCCGTGGCCCCCTGTTGCTACAACCGCATCCCTGGCGAGCACTATCAACCGTTATCCTCAGCCGCGCAGAATTCTCCACTACAGCTGAGCATGATCGACCTGGGCCTGCCGCTGAACGAAGCCGTCACCGCCAGCACCCGCGTGCGCCATCAGCGCGACTGCTCCATGGCCCGGCGCCTGGGCTTCGACCTGCTGCAGCGCGAACAGCGCCAGTGTGATCAATACCTGTCCACCCCTTCGCTGCCGATCGCCTGGCTGGACAAGCCTTTCGAGCAGTACTGCCGTGAGCTGGCCGCCCTGCGCGAGGTCGAGCTGAGGGGCAACCCGGACTGGGCTGCGCTGGAGGCCGCCGGCTGGCAGCGCCTGGCCGAAGTACGCAACCTCGAGCGCCTGCGCAACCTGTTCCGCCGGCCGCTGGAGCTATGGCTGGTGCTCGACCGCGCCCTGTTCCTCGAAGAACAGGGCTACTCCGTGCGCCTCGGTACTTTCTGCGATTACCCACTCACCCCACGCAACCTGCTGCTGCTGGCCGAACGTGACTGTTAGCCGCAGCACAACCTGTGGATAACTCTGTGAACAAGCTTTTGATGACTGGATGGAGCCAAGCGCTATTTCAAGCGCTTGGCTTATTCCAGAACGGGCCTCAAGCCCAGTAAAAACAGATGTTTGCGCAAAGACAGGCGGTACGGAGAAGCGGCATGCCTTTCGCGCACGGCGGCAATGCCTCTTGTGCATAAACAAAAATTCGATTAAGCAAATTCCCCCCAGGCATGCCCAGAAATTGCGCCTGATTGCACACCCTGAGGGAGCGGGTTCACCCGCGTAGAGGCGCGACGGTGTATCATCCGCCCCCCAAATCATTAAAAAGC
Organism: Pseudomonas urethralis; assembly: GCF_021602465.1. Taxonomy (NCBI): domain Bacteria; kingdom Pseudomonadati; phylum Pseudomonadota; class Gammaproteobacteria; order Pseudomonadales; family Pseudomonadaceae; genus Pseudomonas; species Pseudomonas urethralis. Next base: position 163,587 of record NZ_BQIJ01000006.1, on the reverse strand, counting down.
TACGTCGCACGCTGCCCGCCAGCCCTGCGACCGTCTGGCGTTGCGCCAGAATCGACAATGGACTAACGGACTACACCATCGTGACCCAAGCCAAATCCCTCGCCCTGCTGGCCTTCACCCTGACCCTGGGCGCCTGCGCCAGCGATCCTGCCCCGCAGCCGGTCAGTAACCTGGACTGGAACACTCCCGGCATGCAGCTGGGCGGCGACAACGGCCTGCCCCTGCGCGTCGAAAGCCCGTGCCGCAAGCGCGGCTGCGATAACGACAAGCTGTTTTTCAACCCCGGCAAGACCGAGCCGAACGTCAACACCATTCACCGCGGCTGGTAAGAAAATATCCTTTTGGGCCGGTGACTTAGGCTATTTTCAAGCTTTCGCAAGGAAGTGGTTTACAGGCGCCAACCGATCGTTATAATGACGCCCCATTGCCGGTATAGCTCAGATGGTAGAGCAACTGACTTGTAATCAGTAGGTCCCGGGTTCGATTCCTGGTGCCGGCACCATACGCAGTATCAAAAAAGGCTCACCCAAAGGTGGGCCTTTTTTGTTTTCACATGCTTGAAACGACTGCCTATCAGGCAGCTTTCTGCTCCAACATCTCCCAACCTAAACAAGCCAGCGCTAACGTACGCGGCACCGCTTCACGTCCACTGCTATAGCGGCTAATACTGCGCGCACTAACCCCCAGCGCTTCGGCTGCCTGGTCGAGCGTCATCCTGTGTCGCAGACGCCAGCGAATGAAGATTCGGGTGTTCTCATCAGGGGCAGTCTGGGCAAGCGCGTCCAGTAATAGAGTGTCGGCACCAATCTGAATATCCAGCTCCGGCCACTCCACAGACCACCCCCCATCGCCCAACGTGACACCGTCAAACGCTTTACGCTCAACCAGTGGTGCCAATCCCGGATAAGCCCTCAAAGCGTCGCTCATATCCAGGATGAACTGTTGACCATTGGTAAAGATCAGTTCGAGGCAGGCGCCCGAGCGAGGCTGAACAGCCCGCAAGCGGGGACGTTTCATCGATGCCATTTCATCCACTCCTTCAACAGATCGGCCTGATTGGCCGCGACCCACGCTAGGGCCTCTTGCATTACTTTGGCAGGTGCTCTGCCCTGCGTAACAGTCACAGTTTCAAGACTGATCACCACGTCCACCCCACCTCCCGTAAGGTGCACGTGAGGTGGCAGATGGTCCCTTTCCCTTAGCTCGATACGATACTTTTCGCGAAATCGGTATTTGGTAGACATGGCTCGATCGTATCGCCAATTTGGCGATACATCAAGGAGCGGCTGATTGGCCTTGAATGCTCGAACAAACCGTTGCAAAACGGGCAGCCCCAAGTCACGGGTAAGCGGAAAGCTGTGAGGCACCGCGCGACGAGTGGCGAAGATCGAACATCCACAGGTGGGCATAATGGCATCGCCTTAGCGATTTACCCGCCCATCCGTTTTTTAATCCGCCTTGCGAGCCCCTGTGCAATGAATGCCGAAATCCGTTACTCGATCATCCTGGAGCACACCGCCGAAGTGCTGCTTGCCAATGCCTCCATGGCGCAGGTCGAGGAATTCTGGGATGCCAACGACGCGCGCTATTTTGGCTTGCACATGGAAGACCCGTGCGGCTCGCATGTGCGCGTCATGGTCACCGATGAAATACCAGAGGACGAGTAGCCTTGCGCATGTCTGTAGGAGCGGCTTTAGCCGCGAAGCAGGCACTGCGGTGGATGGCACGGGCTTCGCCCGTGTTCGCGGGCAAGCCCGCTCCTACAGGGATCGCGTCGATTTCAGGGTCTGTGCAAGACAGTTGCCCCACAAAGTGGGGCCGCTTTGCGGCCCCAATTGATCAGAACGCAGTGCTGACCGTCAGCGACAGGTTGCGCGGGTCACCGTAAATCGCCCCGGCATAGAACCCGTACTGGGTGTAGTAGTGCTTGTCGAACAGGTTGTCGACATTGAGGCTCACCGTGGTGTCATCGGTGAGCTGGTACTTGGCCATGGCATTCCAGATCGCATAACCAGACCAGTTCACATCGGTCGCCCCCGCACTCACCCCGTTCACCGGCTGCCCGGCCGGGCTGGAAATCGCGCGGATGTTGGTCTGTGCCTTCACCCCGGCCCCCAGGGTCAAGCGATCCAGCGAGCCAGACAGACGATAGGTGGTCGAGGCCTTGAACAGGTGCGATGGGTCGCTGCGCCCGTCGCTGTCGACGCGGCGGAAATGCAGGTAGGTATAACCGGCATACACATTCCAGTTCGGCGTCAGCGCACCAGCAATTTCCAGGTCGATACCGTCCGTTTCCTGGCCGGTGCCGGCCTTGTAGGCGTCACCCCCGGTTGGCGTGGTCAGGCCGTCGTCGAGCACTGCCTTGTTCTGCTGCTTGGTGCGGAAGTACGCCGCCGAGGCGTTCAGGCGCCCATCCAGCCACTCGCCCTTGATGCCGGTCTCGTAGCTCTGGCCGCGAATCGGCTCGACCTTGGCACCGCTTTCGGTCTCGGCCGTTTGCGGGTTGAAGATGTCGGTGTAGCTGGCGTACAGCGAGTAGGTGTCGTTGAGGTCGTACACCGCACCCAGGTAGGGGGTGACGATGCCGTTGTTCTGCTGGTTGCTGCGCACACCGGCGACACTGTTGGTGGTTGCCGAATAATCGGTGGTGCGCACGCCGACGATCACTGACAGCGGGTCGGTAATGCTCAGGCGGGTGGCGGCGTACATGCCCTGTAAGCGGGTGGTGGTCTTGCTGTGGCGGCCGGTGCGCGAGGCGATCATGTCGTAGTCGCTGTCCACGCCGTTGTGCCAGTCGGTCAGCGGGAAGCCGTTGTTGGCGCGGAACTGGCAGCCCACCGAGGGCGCGCTGACGCGGTCGTCGCTGACCAGGGTGCAGCTGTATTCCGGCGACCAGGCCACGGTGCGGCTGTCGTTGTAGCCGACCATCGCCTGATGGGTGCGACCGAACAGCTGGAACGGGCCGGACAGGTCGATCTGCGCCGATTGCTGGGTGGTGTCACTGGAGCTGTGCAGGCCGTTGAGCACCGCGCCGCTGCCATCCTGGTCCCAGTAGCCGCCGTAACTGCCACGTCCGGCCGAATTGACCTTGGCCAGGCCGCGATGGTTGAGCACTTCGGCCGTGCTCTGGGCCGCCTCGAGGTCGAGCGTCCAGTCGTTGTCGAAGCGGTGCTCCAGCGAGCCGAAGGCGGTGCGGGTGGTGTACTCGCCGAAGCTCCAGCTCGGCACCACGTTGGTGCTGCGTGGCAAGTCGGTCTTGCTGCCGTCCTTGTACCAGATCGGGATGTTGGCGCCCCAACCGCCACCGACCACCTTGTTGTATTCGTACTGGTAACCGGCGCCAATCGTGGTGGCATCGTCGATGTCGAATTCGAAGTTGGCCAGCGCCGCACGCGCGCGTTCGGACTGGTTGTCGCGGAACGAGTTGGCGTCGCCCTGGGTCATTACGAAACGCGAACGCAGGCGGCCATCTTCAGACAGCGGCAGGTTGAGGTCGGCGCCCAGGCGGCGTTTGTCCCAGCTGCCATAAGTGGCGTAGGCGCTGCCGCCAAAGGTCCGGGTCGGGGCCTTGCGGATCAGGTTGACGGTGGCCGACGGGTCGCCGGTGCCGCCAAGCAAGCCGTTGGCGCCGCGGACGATGTCGATGCGCTCGTACAGGTCCATGTTCAGCGCGTTGCCGCCACCGCTGAAGTCGGAGCCGCCCTGGAACTGCAGGCCATCGACCTTCCAGTTGCTGATCGAGTAGCCACGGGCACGGAAGTCAGTGCGCCCACCCACTTCGGACTTGGTGGCACTCACGCCTGGCGTGGTGTCCAGCGCCTGCTCGATGGAGTGCACATCGCGGTCGTCCATCTGCTGGCGGGTGATGGTGGTGACCGACTGTGGCGTCTGCCGTGGGGTCAGCTGCAGGCCGGTGGAGCTGCGGGTGCTTTCCACCGTGTAGCCGAGCTGGCCGGTTTCGTCTGCGGATACCAGCGCACTGTCCTCGATCTGCGTGGCCTCCAGTTCCAACGGCTGGCTTTCGGCAGCCAGGGCGCTGCCACTGATGGCGACGGCAATGAAGAAGGCAAGCGGGTGCAGGCGGCTACCGCCCCGGACAACAGGAGTGAAGTCGTTCATGGCGCTCTTGAGGTTCATTTGGGAAGGTTTCGTATTCGCAGATGATTTTTTGTTACGATTCTAGGGAACCGCCCTTTGGGCTCCATACCCGGCTTGTACGGGGATGTAATTGAACGTAACGAGCGCTGCCGGCCCTCCCCAACAGGTGTTTTTCCGATGAGCACGACCTTGCTGGTTGTCGACGATGACGACGAGATCCGCGAACTTCTTTGCGACTACCTTACCGATGCCGGCTACACCGTACTGGCGGCAGCAGACGGTGAAGGCATGCGCGAGCAACTGGCCGCGAGCAAGGTCGACCTGGTGGTGCTCGACCTGATGCTGCCTGGCGAGGATGGCTTGAGCCTGTGCCGCCAGCTGCAGGCGACGCCGGGCCTGGCGGTGATCATGCTGTCGGCCAAGGGCAGCACGCTGGACCGCATCATCGGCCTGGAAGTGGGTGCCGACGACTACCTGGCCAAGCCTTTCGAACCGCGCGAGCTGGTCGCCCGCATCAAGGCCGTGCTGCGCCGCCCGCAACGCCTGGATAGCCCAGACGAGCAGGCTAGCGAAGCTCAGCGTTTCGCCGGTTTCAGCCTCGACCCTGTCAAACGTCTGCTGACCCGCCCAGACGGCGCGAGCCTCACCCTGCCCCGCTCCGATTACCGGGTGCTGCGGGAGCTGCTGGAGGCCAACAACCGTGTGGTCTCGCGCGATCTGCTGACACGCAGCGCGTTTGGCCGCGATCACCACCCCGACGATCGCTCGGTGGACATGTGCATCAGCCGCCTGCGTCAGCAATTGCGCCGTGCACCGGCCAGCGATATCCAGATCCTGACCATCCGCAACGAAGGCTACCTGCTAAGCCTCGGCCGTGCCGAGGTCGGGAGCTGAAATGCCTTGGCTCCGTCGCCTGTGGCCGCGCACGCTGTTTGGCCAGCTGCTGCTGATCATGGTCAGCGGCACGCTGGTGATCCAGCTGATGTCGAGCAGCATCTGGTTCGATGTGCGTTTCGCCCAGGTGCTCGAGGCACCGGTCCGGCTCATGGCTGCACGCAGTGCCCCACTGATTGCCCAGGCCAGCTGTCACGCGGAACACCTGCAGGTGCCCGCGCACTACCAGTTGCGTTGCGCCGAGAACGAACCTGTTCAACAGCAGGATCAGCGGCGCGGGCGCCGGCGCGTCGAGCTGTTGCTGCAACAGGCGCTCAGGTATGAACTGGGCCATGCCCAGGAAGTGCGCCTGCTGAAGGTGCAACTGACCGATGAACTTGGCCAGCCGATCGTCTGGCGCAGCCTGTTCGGCCTGCGCACCGCCCAGGCGCATATCCAGTTCGCCGTGCCGTTGCCCGATGGCCATTGGCTGAGCATCGACGGCCAGGAGCTGCAGGGCTGGAGCGGCGAGTCGGCGTGGGTGCTGATCAGTGACTACCTGTTGCGGGTCTACGCGCTGCGCATCGTCGCCGTGCTGCTGGTCTGCCTGATCGCGGTGCGCCTGTGCCTGCGCCCGCTGCGGCGCCTGGCCGATGCAGCGCGTGGGCTGGGCAGCAACCTCGAACAGCCACCGTTGGCCCTGGACGGCCCGGAGGAAGTGCGCCAGGCTGCGCTGGCCTTCAATGCCATGCAGCAACGGCTGATCGCCATGGTCAACGACAAGGCCTACTTCCTCGCCGCCGTGTCCCACGACCTGCGCACCCCGCTGACACGCATGCGCCTGCGCCTGGAGCGCCTGCCCGACAACGAACACCGCGAACGCCTGCGGCAGAGCATCACCCAGATGGACGCCATGATCGGCCAGGTGCTGGACTACTTGCGGGCCGGCGAGCAGTGCAACCTCCAGCAGGTCGACCTGGACCGCCTGGTGGCGCGCCTGTGCGCCGACCTGGCCACCGCGAGCGAACCGCTGCCGGTACACGGCAAAGGCGGTACCTTGCGGGTCGATGCCCTCCTGTTGCAGCGCTGCCTGCAAAACCTGCTGACCAATGCCCTGCGTTACGCCAACACGGTCTCGGTCACCCTGGAGACCGCGCTCACCGGTGTCTACCTGCACATCGACGACCGCGGCCCGGGCATCGCGCCAGCGCTGCTGGCAACCATCACCGACCCGTTCGTGCGTGGCGAAGGCTCACGCAACCAGGCCTCGGGTGGTTATGGCCTGGGCCTGAGCATCGCCCAGCGCATCGCCAGCAGCCACGGTGGCGCCCTGCTGCTGCACAACCGCGAAGGCGGTGGTTTGCGGGTTAGTGTGCTGCTGCCACGAAATGGCGCCGCCTAGCTGTGCTGGCGGGCCTGGCGCAGCTCGACCAGGCGCTGGCGCATCTGTCGATGGCGGGCGCTGTTGAAGGCCAGCAAGGCCAGCAACGGGAAAGCAAGGGCAACCCCCAATTCAGCCATGCTGGTGCCGGTACCGATCAGGCTCAAGCCCATCAGCAAGGCTGCACCAGGTACCGGCAGCGTGGCCCACATCGACCAGCTCACCCCTCGGACCATCATGATATGGCCGAACGACAGCAGCAACGAAAGCATGGTGGCACAGCCAATCGCGTAAAACGGCGCGTCCGGATGATGCCGCCAGTAAGTATTGAAGAACAGTACCGTGGTGATGGCGACGGCCAGCACACAGAGGAAGTACCCCAACATGAAGGTCGGGAAGTAACGGGCCATGAAAGCCCGAAACTCACTGAAGCCCATCTTCATTCCTTTTGATAACGGGTGATAGTAAGACGAATTGCCATCCTGCTTCCTTGCCTGTACCCGAATCGTACTTCCATCCAAATGGATAGATCGGCATCACTGAATAATCTCTTTGGAAAAACCTCGAAAAAAACAATTCGTTAACACCATGAGAACTGGTTTGCGAGGGTAGTTAAAAAGCAACTTGAAGCATTATGCTGACACGCAAATTAATGAACAACTCCGCATCAAACGCATCGCATTGGCCAACGAGTATCTCAAGGCCAACGCCGTCAGGAAAGTCACACAGCTTCCCGTGCTCACCAGTCGCGGCGCATTGCCACCGAAGGCCAATGAAAAATCTTGTGGGAAATGTACATGACAGTAACTGCGGAACTACTGTGCAAGCTCCTCAAGGCACAGCACCCTAACGAAGCGCCGAGCCCGGCATTATGACGAGGGGCGCGGGTTTCTTAACCTGCTGGGCCACTGCGGCATTCTGCAAACGCCGGAGCACCCTGGCCTGCTCTATCACTACACGAACCTCGGCCTGGCACCGCGCAATTCGCGCTCGTCGGATTGGAGCTATCCGCTGGACTTCTGGTGCGGCGAGCACGGCATCAACGATGGCGCCGTGCGCTACTGGTTCAGCGACTATCCCGAACTGCTGGCAAGCTGAGCAACCATGAGCAGCTGCCTCCCTGATCGGAACCATTGGCCCGGAAATCCGTGGCAAAGCCAACCAATGTGGAGCCTGAATGCTTTCCGAAGAACTGATCGCACACTGCAAAGCCAAGGGCTGGTGGTTTGACACGGCCATAGAGGCGTACCGGCAACCACTGCTGGACCTGGGACTCACGCCAGGCACCGACTTCATGCGTTTCTTCCTTCATGTGGAAGACTGCCCGACATTCCGCGGGCGCGGTGCAGAGATGTTTCAGATCGGCTGGTGCCTGACTTACTCCAGCTATGAGGACACAATCGAAGCCGCCCACGACATGGGCCTGCCAGAAGCGTACCTGCCCCTGGATGACTTCCAGAGCGAGCATGGTTTCTTCTACAACCGCCACACGCAGGAAGTACTCGAACTGGAGGCGGGCCCCTTGCTGGAAGGCTTCCTGCAAGGGAGCGTCAAGCCGCAATGGCCGGATTTCAATGCGTTCCTTGAATGGTACTTCGAGGTGTCCTGAGCCCACGGGGCAGCAAATACAACGTGCCCAAAGCGACCAGAAACCACGCCCGTCGCTATGGCGAAAACTGTGGAGGCTGATATGAACATCTATCATTTCAACAACGTGACCAGGCCTTGGGGAGACTGGGGTACGGTACTGGCCTACGGCATGATCGGCTGGGACGAAGACACCGACATCGACAGTATCGAGCGCAGTGGCCCTTACACGCCGCTCGCTTACATTCGTTCTGGCGTGCTGGTTCTGACCCAGGCAATCAAGGACGCCTTGGAGAGCAGTGACCTGAAGGGTATCAGTCGCTTTGAGCACTTGGAGAAGACCCACGTCGTCGAGCTTGAATGGCAACACTGGGACACCCGCCAAGCAATCACCGAGCACCTGGACCTCGACGGTGAACCTGAGTCGATCATCCATAGCCGCCCCCATGATCCAGAACTGGCAAGGCGCATGCCGGAGTACTGGCAGGCATTCGTGGTGGGCAAGCTCAGCCTGCGCAAGGATCATGAGAAACAGCAGAGCGAGCTGAGCCAGTACCTGCAGGTGCTCAAGGTCGACGACAAGGCCGACTTTTTCAAAGCTGACACCTACGGTGGCTATTTTCTCAACGAGCGCGCGAAGCACTGGCTGGAGACAAATTGCCCAGACTGTTTCGACTTCACCCTTATCCCCCCCGCCACCTGAATCGACGACGCCCACGCAGCCTCGGCGCCAGCGTGAGCTCACGCCAGGCAAAAGTGCTCACAAGGTAATAGTCTTTTACCGAAACCCCAGGTTTTCGCGACCTGGGGTTTGCCTATCCTAGGCCGCGTCATCCTGCCTGCGATGGACCCATGAAAGACTCGCTCCCCAGCCGTTATGCCTGCCTGGCCCTGTGCCTGCTGTTGACCTTCGCCAGCATTCCGTTCCTTGCCCAGCACAGTTGGCTCTGGCCGCTGACGGCGGTTACCACCCTGCTCAGCCTGGTCGGCCTCAACGACCTGCGCCAGAGCCACCACGCGGTGCGGCGCAACTACCCGATCCTGGGCAACATCCGCTACCTGATCGAGACCATCCGCCCGGAGATCCGCCAGTACCTGATCGAAGGTGACGACGACAAGCTGCCGTTCTCCCGCTCGCAGCGCTCGCTGGTGTATGCCCGGGCCAAGAACGAGAGCGCCGAGAAAGCCTTCGGCACGCTCAACGATGCCTACAAGCCTGGCTTCGAATTCATCAGCCACTCGATGCTGCCGGTCGCCACGCCCGACCCGGCATCGTTCCGCATTGCCATCGGCGGGCCGCAATGCCGCCAGCCCTATTCCGCGTCGATCTTCAACATCTCGGCCATGAGCTTTGGCGCGCTCAGTGCCAACGCGATTGCTGCGCTCAACCAAGGTGCACGCCTTGGCCGCTTTGCCCATGACACCGGCGAGGGCAGCATCAGCCCTTATCACCGCGAGCATGGCGGCGACCTGATCTGGGAAATCGGCAGCGGCTACTTTGGTTGCCGCACCGCAGACGGCCGCTTCGACGCGCAACGGTTCGCCGAGCAGGCGCGCAGCCCGCAGGTGAAGATGATCGAAATCAAGCTCAGCCAGGGCGCCAAGCCCGGCCACGGCGGGATTCTGCCGGCACACAAGGTCAGCCCGGAAATCGCTGCCACCCGCGGTGTGCGAGTGGGTGAGGACTGCATCTCGCCGGCAGCGCACAGCGCGTTCCGTACCCCGGTGGAGCTGCTGCACTTCGTTGCCAGCCTGCGCCAGCTGTCGGGCGGCAAGCCGGTGGGCTTCAAGTTCTGCCTGGGCCACCCGTGGGAGTTCATGGGCATCGCCAAGGCCATGCTGGTCACCGGCATCACCCCGGACTTCATCGTCGTCGACGGCAAGGAAGGCGGCACTGGCGCGGCGCCCCGGGAGTTCAGCGACAACATGGGCGTGCCGATGCGCGAAGGCCTGATGTTCGTGCACAACACCCTGGTCGGCCTGAACCTGCGCTCGAGCATCCGCATCGGCGCGGCGGGCAAGATCGTCAGCGCCTTCGATATCGCCAGCGTGCTGGCCATCGGCGCCGACTGGGTCAACTCGGCCCGTGGCTTCATGTTCGCCATCGGTTGCATCCAGTCGCAGAGCTGCCACACCAACAAGTGCCCGACCGGCGTTGCTACCCAAGACCCGTTGCGCCAGCGTGCGCTGGTGGTGCCCGACAAGGCCGAGCGTGTAGCCAGCTTCCATCGCAACACGTTGCATGCCCTGGCCGAAATGCTTGCTGCCGCAGGCCTTGAACACCCTTCGGAGCTCAAGCCCAAGCACCTGGCGCGGCGTATCAGCACCAGCGAGATCAGCCTGTTTTCCGACCTGCACCAATTTCTCAAGCCTGGCGAATTGCTCAGCGGCTCGATCGAAAGCGAGTTCTATGCGCGGATGTGGCGGATGGCGCGCAGTGACAGCTTTGCGCCGGAGACGGGGGATGCAGCGGTCGCACCGACAGCGGCCAGCGTGCGCCGCAAAGAAACAGCCCCGGCATAGGCCGGGGCTGCTCGTGACGCGTGGTCAGGATCAGAAGATGCTGATCGGGTACTCGACGAATACGCGGACTTCGTTGCCGTCGTCGAAGTAGCCGTTCTGTTGTACCGCGTTGTTGGTGCGCACCCAGGAACCGCGCAGCTTGACCGACAGGTCCTTGGCCGGGCCGTCCTGAACGACGTAGCGCAGCTGGTTGAAGATTTCGCGCTCTTTACCTTCGCCAAAGCCGTGGGTATTGATGTTGTCACCCGCCACGTAGGCGATCTTGTAGGTCAGGCCCGGCACGCCGAAGGCGCCGAAGTCCAGGCCGTAGGCGAGCTGCCAGGAGCGCTCGTCTTCGGCGTTGAAGTCGGACCAGTAGGAGTTGGCCAGGTAGATGGTCGAACCACCATCACCCACGCCACCGCGGTCCTGGTACCAGCCGTAGTTGTAGCCGGTGCTGCCGGTGCTGCGCTGGTGCGCCAGGGTCACCGAGTGCGGGCCAAAGGCGTAGGTGGCCGCCAGGCTCCAGATGGTGTTTTCGTCACCGGTCAGCTCGGCTTTCTGGACGTACTTGCTGTTGATGTCCGACTTGTAGCCGTTGAAGTCCAGGGTCAGGGACTGGTCAACCGCGATCGGGAAGACGTAGTTCATGCCCAGGTAGTGCTTCTTCATCACGTCTTCGATGTTCGACGTGTAGGCGGAAGCGGTGAAGTTCTTGGTGAACTTGTAGCTGCCACCGAACACATCGATCGACTTCAGGTGGCCGCTGTCGCGCCCTTCGGCGCTCTTGCGAGCTTCCTCGGTGAAGTGACCGGCGTTCAGTTCCAGGCCTTCGATCTCCTTGGAGGTGATGAAGGTACCGGTGTAGCTCTCGGGCAGCAGGCGACTGTCGTCGTATTGCAGCACCGGCAGCTCAGGCATCATGTCACCGTACTTGAGCACGGTGTTGGAGACGCGGAACTTGATGGCAGCGCCACCACGGGCCAGATTGTGCGGCGAATTGGTCGGCGCGGTGTCGCTGGGCTTGAAGAAGTCGACGCCGGCCGCGCCATTACGGCCCTTGCCGCCATCCAGGCGCAGTGCGTACAGGCCGAAGGCGTCAACGCCCACGCCCACGGTGCCCTGGGTGAAACCGGAGGAGAACTTGCCGATGAAGGCCTGGCCCCATTCGCTCTGGTCGTTCTTGCCGTGCTTCTTGTCACGGTTGATATAAGCGTTGCGCAGCAGAATGTTGGCGTGGCTGTCCTCGAGGAAGCCCTTGCTGTCGGCCTGATCGTTGGCCTGGGCCTGGGTCGCGGCGATCATCGCCAGGGCGACCAGGCTGATCCTGGTTTTCAACATGTTGTTTTCCTTATTTCTAAATCAAAAACGCTTTGCACTATTACGCCAGGAACCAACGCCCCTTCGTAGGTTCGACGCTATGCGGATCCGAACTGAAAGGCCCGCCGACCATCGTGTGGCGGGGCTTTCGCAGCAGCATGGCCATGGGTGGCCAGCAAGCGTTGGCCGAATCCTAGCCGTGGGCGATTACAAATGTCAAAAAGTCGTGAATTGCAGGTTGTTATAACCAAAATCGAGCGCTTGCCTGGTGCATTTCCATGCATGTTCAGCAAGACGAAAGGTAATTTCGCCTTTGTATGATTTGCCGGATTGTCCGATCAGAAAGTCCGAGCCATTGGGTAACCCACCTTTGCGAGCCCACAAACGAAAACGCCACCGCAAATGCGGTGGCGTTATTCATGGGTCGGGCTCCTGCCCTGGTCAGTGCCAGACCCCCAGCAGCGCTTCCAGCTCAGCGTCGCTTATCAGCCCTTGAGGGTAGCGGCCGTCAAGCAGACGTCGTGGGTCGGTCGTCCTGACCCGTTTGCCTCCATGGTGTTTCAACCACTGCGCCACAACCCTGAGCGATTGGTGATTGACTGCCGATGGGCGCAAAGCCGTCTCACTTGCTGCGTTCATGTCCACACGTACTCCCTGGCCCGTGAGCGGCTAATTTACGTCTTGATTGTTACAGAACGGTGTGCCCGGTCTGCCTGGGTAACCCCCTGAAAAACAATACAAAACGTATGCCACCCGACTGTCCGCATATCGCCCGGGCAAAAAAAACCCGTCATTAGACGGGCTTTTTCGCTGGCAGTCGATTAGCGCTTGAGCGGTGCCGGCTGTTGCTGGGTCAGGCAATGGATGTTGCCACCGCCGAGCAGCAGCTCGCGGCCTGGGATCATCACCACTTCATGGTCCGGGAAGACCTTGGCAAGAATCGCTCTGGCCTGAGCATCTGCGGGATCGTTGAAGCTCGGCGCAATGATACCGCCGTTGACGATCAGGAAGTTCACGTACGAACCCGCCAGGCGAACCGACGGATCACGCTCCTGGCTACCGGCCACCTGGTCGACACCGGCGCATTCTTCCTCCGTGGCGAACAGCGGGCCAGGGATCGGCATCTTGTGCACCACAAACTCGCGGCCCTTGGCATCACGGGTGTTTTTCAGCACCTCGTAGGCGGCGTGGCAACGGGCGTAGTTGGGGTCGTTGGAATCATCGGTCCAGGCCAGTAACACTTCGCCTGGGCTTACGTAACAGCAGAAATTGTCGACGTGGCCGTCGGTTTCGTCGTTGTAAAGGCCATCGGGCAGCCACACGATGGTTTCCACTGCCAAGTGCTCGCGCAGGATCTCTTCGATCTGCTCGCGGTTCAGGTGCGGGTTGCGGTTGCGGTTGAGCAGGCACTCTTCGGTGGTGATCAGGGTGCCTTCGCCATCGACATGGATCGAGCCGCCTTCCAGCACGAAGCCCTCGGTGTGGTAGCGCTGGCAACGCTCCATTTCCAGGACCTTGGCCGCCAGTTCCTCATCGCGGTTCCACGGCGCATAGAGGCCGCCGTCGAAGCCGCCCCAGGCGTTGAAGCCCCAATCCACACCACGCACTTCACCGTGGTCATTGATCACGAAGGTCGGGCCGGTGTCGCGCACCCAGGCGTCGTCGTTGCTGATTTCCACCACGCGGATGTTCGGCAGGTCGAGCTGACGACGGGCGTTTTCGTACTGCCCGGCGGAAACGGCCACGGTTACCGGCTCGAAGCGGGCAATGGCCTTGGCCAGGGTGACATGGGCCGCCTGGGCTGGCTTACCGCCCAGGCGCCAGTTGTCCGAGCGCTCCGGCCAGACCATCCAGACCTGGCTTTGTGGCGCCCATTCGGCGGGCATGTGGAAGCCGTCGGCGCGGGGGGTGGAGTTGAGGGTTTTCATGGTTGACCTCTGCAAGGCACTGGGCGATGGATGGCAAATGAATGTGGCATTTTCGACGGTGCAGGATGCTCGCCGCGACTGGCTAATTTATAACCGATACATATCGACTTTAGAAGCCTATAAAGTCATTTTATCCCGATAAAATCGCAAATTTTACCGATATAGATCGGCAAAAGGCTTGCCAGAGCCCTTGGGGCTCATACCTTCGATATAATCGCTTGGCGCAGGCTGCACCAGGACGCCAAAAGGCCTCAAGATGAAATCTGTTTCATTTTTCTGCTCGGGAAGCCGGGCTTGTGGCCGATAACCCCGTGTAAAGATGAAATCCGCAGGTAGTCTCATGCTGGCTCACCGCCAGCCGATCTAGGCTCAGGTTGCAGGGCGGCGGACCTAGAGCGGACCTTTCAAGGTCGGACCATCAGCACACTGACCGAAGAACTTCCATGAACATCATAGCGACCGAGATACCTGACGTAGTCATCATCGAACCGAAGATCTTCGGCGACAGCCGTGGCTTCTTCTTCGAAAGCTTCAATGCGCGCGAATTCAAGATCCAGACCGGGTTCGACGGCCATTTTGTGCAAGACAACCATTCGCGCTCACAGCGCGGCGTGCTGCGGGGCCTGCATTACCAGATCGACAATCCTCAGGGGAAACTGGTGCGCGTGGTGCAGGGCGAGGTGCTGGACGTGGCCGTCGACATCCGCCGCAGTTCACCGACCTTTGGCCGTTGGGTGGCGCGACGCCTCACCGCCACTGACCACCTGCAGTTCTGGATTCCACCGGGGTTCGCCCATGGCTTCCTGGTGCTGAGCGAAACCGCCGACTTTTTGTACAAGACCACCGACTACTACAATCCCGCCGCCGAGCGCTCGATCCGCTGGGACGACCCTGATCTGGCCATCGACTGGGGCGTGCAGCACCCGACCCTGTCGGCCAAGGACCAGGCGGCCGTGCTTTTGAAAGACGCGGACCTGTTCCCATGAGAATGCTCGTCTGTGGCCACCATGGCCAGGTCGCCCAGGCCCTGCAAGCGCAGTTGCGCGGGCTCGGCGAGGTGCACCTGCTTGGCCGCGACCAATTGGACCTGGCCAGACCCGAGTCCCTGCGCGAACCACTGCGGCGCTTGGCCCCGCAACTGATCATCAACGCCGCCGCCCACACCGCAGTGGACCAGGCCGAAAGCGAACCGGACCTGGCCTTCGCAATCAACGCAGAAGGCCCACGGGTGTTGGCCGAAGAGGCGGTACGCCTGGGTGCGCCGCTGATTCACTACTCCACCGACTATGTCTTCGATGGTGAAAAGGCCCTGCCCTACACCGAGCTCGACCGCCCCAACCCGCTGGGCGTCTATGGCCGCAGCAAACTGGCCGGGGAGCAAGCCATCACCGCTGTGGATGGCGAACACCTGATTTTGCGCACCAGTTGGGTCTATTCGCTGTACGGGCGCAATTTCCTGCTGACCATGCAACGCCTGCTGCAGGAAAAACCGCAACTGCGCGTGGTCGACGACCAGGTCGGCGCCCCCACCTGGGCCACGACCATCGCCGTCGCCACCCGGCAACTGATCGCCCGTTGGCAAGCCGGGCAGCGCGGCGCATGGGGCACCTATCACCTGACCGCACAAGGCGAGACGTCCTGGTTCGGCTTCGCCCAGGCTATCGGCGAACAGCTCAAGGCACGCGGCCTGCCCTGCGCCGAACTGGTGCCGATCGCTTCCAGCGAATACCCGACCCCAGCGCGTCGCCCGGCCAACTCACGCCTGGACTGCTCGCGCCTGGCCGGTGAGTGGGATGTGCACCTGCCGCACTGGCAGCAGGCACTGATCGACTGCCTCAAGTAGCGCATAATTGCGCCAGACCCTTCTGGCGCATTGACCTGATGATTGCAAAACCCACGCCCCCACGCCGACCCCGCTGGCGCAGCCTGGCCCTGCTGGCCCTGTGCCTGGCGCCCCTGTTGTGGCCACTGCACCATCTGGCCGAGCGCTACTACCAGGATGAGCTGGCCTCACAGAACCGCCAGACCCTCGACCTGTACGTCGCCAACCTGCTCGGCACCCTGCACCGCTACGAAACCCTGCCGCAGATCCTTGGCGACCTCCCGGCGCTGCGCGGCGTGCTGGCCGACCCGTTCCGCCTCGAAGCCGTGACCAATGCCAACCGCCTGCTCAAGGACATCGTCCACCAGACCGGCGCCGAAGTGATGTACCTGATGGACGTCAGTGGCAATACGCTCGCCGCCTCCAACTGGGACAAGCCGGACAGCTTCGTCGGCCGTAACTTCTCTTTCCGCCCGTACTTCATCGAAGCCATGGCCGGCCACCTGGGGCGCTTTTTCGGCCAAGGCACCACCTCGGCCAAACGCGGCTACTTCTTCGCTGCCGCCGTGCGCGACCGCGAGCGCATCGTGGGTGTGCTGGTGGTCAAGGTCGACCTGGACCACACCGAAACCCTCTGGGGCCGCACCCCCGAACAGCTGCTGCTGACCGACCACAACGGCGTGGTGATCCTCACCTCACGCCCCGAATGGCGTTTTCGCGCCACCCGTGAGCTGACCGACGCCGAGCGCCAGGCGATCATCGCGATCCAGCCCTACCCGACCCAGGCCCCGCAGCCGCTGGTGCTCAACCATGACGCCTGGCTCACCCAGACCCGCGACATCAAGGAAACCGGCTGGCAGGTGAGCATCCTCGCCCCGCGCCAGCTGGTTGATCGCTCGGTGCAGACGGTGATGGCGATTGGCGCTGGCGCTCTGCTGGTACTGATGCTGTTTACCGGCCTGGTGATGCAGCGGCGGCGCCACTACATCGACCGTATCGACTTTGAAGCCCGCGGCCGCCAGGAGCTGGAGTCACGCGTGGCCGAGCGTACTGCGGCCCTCGAAGGCCTCAATGCCCGGCTGAAAAGCGCGGTGCTGGAGCGCGAAAATGCCCAGCAGGAGCTGGTGCGCGCCCAGGATGAACTGGTCCAGGCCGGCAAGCTGTCGGTACTCGGTACCATGTCGGCGAGCATCAGCCACGAGCTTAACCAACCCCTGGCGGCGATCCGCAGCTACGCCGAAAACGCCGAGATCCTGCTCGACCACCAGCGCACCGAGGACGCCCGCGGCAACCTCAAGCTGATTGGTGAGCTGACCGGGCGCATGGCCTCGATCATCGCCCACCTGCGCGCCTTTGCCCGTCGCGACCGCCACGCCCCGGAAAGCGTGGCGCTGCAACCGGCACTGGATGATGCCCTGGCGCTGCTGGCCAAGCGCCGCCGGGCGATGGCCGTGGAGCTGATCCGCGACCTGCCCGAGGCCACCCTGTGGGTGCAGGCCGGCGAAACCCGCCTGCGCCAGGTGCTCGGCAATCTGCTGGCCAACGCCCTCGATGCCCTGACCGAAAAGGCCAACCCGCGTCGCCTGTGGCTGAGTGCCGAGAAGCACGAGGACTGCGTCTACCTGTACATTCGCGACAACGGCCCAGGCTTCAGCCGCCAGGCCCTGGAGCACGCCAAGGAGCCGTTCTTCACCACCAAGACCCGCACCCAGGGCCTGGGCCTGGGCCTGGCCATCTGCGAAAGCCTGATGCGGACGCTGGGCGGTGAGCTGCTGCTGGCCAATCACCCTGAAGGTGGTGCCCTGCTCACCCTGCAATTGCGCGTGGCCGCACCCGGCGCGACCTTGCCCACTTCGGAGGACTCCTCGGCATGACGACCGAGCCTAACATCGACAGCCAGGCCCAGGTGATCCTGGTAGATGACGACCCACACCTGCGCCAGGCCCTGAGCCAGACCCTCGACCTGGCCGGGCTCAAGGTTGTCGCCTTGGCCGACGCCCAGGGCCTGGCCGAGCGCATCGAGCCTGACTGGCCAGGCGTGGTGGTCAGCGATATCCGCATGCCAGGCATCCACGGCCTGCAACTGCTGGAGCAGCTGCACGGCGGCGACAGCGAGCTACCGGTGTTGCTGATTACCGGCCATGGCGATGTGCCGCTGGCGGTACAGGCCATGCGCGCGGGCGCCTACGACTTTCTGGAAAAACCCTTCGCCAGCGACGCCCTGCTCGACAGCGTGCGCCGCGCCCTGGCCGTGCGCCGCCTGGTGCTGGACAACCGCAGCCTGCGCCTGGCCCTGAGCGACCGCCAGCAACTGGCCACGCGCCTGGTCGGCCATTCACCGTCGATGCAACGCCTGCGTGAACAGATCGGCGCCCTGGCGGGTACCCGTGCCGATGTCCTGATTCTCGGTGAGACCGGTGCCGGCAAAGAGGTGGTCGCCCGCGCCCTGCACGACCTGTCCAGCCGCCGCGAAGGCCCGTTCGTGGCCATCAACGCCGGCGCACTGGCCGAGTCGGTGGTCGAAAGCGAGCTGTTCGGCCACGAGCCGGGCGCCTTCACTGGTGCTCAGAAGCGCCGCATCGGCAAGTTCGAGTTCGCCAATGGCGGCACGCTGTTCCTCGACGAAATCGAGAGCATGAGCCTGGACGTGCAGGTAAAGCTGCTGCGCCTGCTGCAGGAGCGAGTGGTCGAGAGGCTCGGTGGCAACCAACTCATCCCGCTGGATATCCGCATCATCGCGGCCACCAAGGAAGACCTGCGCACCTCCGCCGACCAGGGCCGCTTCCGCGCCGACCTCTACTATCGCCTCAACGTGGCGCCACTGCGCATCCCCCCTTTGCGCGAGCGTGGGGACGACATCCTGGTGCTGTTCCAGCACTTCGCCGATGCCGCCAGCCAGCGGCATGGCCTGCCGCCCCACAGCCTGCAACCGGCCCAGCGGGC
This sequence comes from Pseudomonas urethralis, assembly GCF_021602465.1. Taxonomy (NCBI): domain Bacteria; kingdom Pseudomonadati; phylum Pseudomonadota; class Gammaproteobacteria; order Pseudomonadales; family Pseudomonadaceae; genus Pseudomonas; species Pseudomonas urethralis. Next base: position 145,133 of record NZ_BQIJ01000006.1, on the reverse strand, counting down.
CATGCTGCTGCGCCATGACTGGCCAGGCAACGTGCGCGAACTGCAGAACGCCGCCGAACGCTTTGCCCTGGGCCTGGAGCTGGCCCTGGACGGCCAGGCACCTGCTGCTGCCCCGACGGCGGCGCCAATCCTGCTGGGCAACCTCAGCGAACAGGTCGAGCAGTTCGAACGCTCGCTGATCGCCGCCGAACTGGCCCAACCCCACAGCTCCATGCGCAGCCTCGCCGAAGCCCTCGGCATTCCGCGCAAGACCCTGCACGACAAGCTACGCAAGCACGGCCTGCATTTCGAAGGCGGTAGCAGCGGCAGCGACGACCACGAGGAAAACCGCTCATGAGTGCCGATAGCCAATACCTGCAGTCCGTGCTGCACGGCGACATTCCCCTGACCCGTGACATGGGCCTGGAAGTCATCGATTGGCAAGCCCAGACCCTGCGCCTGCAGCTGCCACTGGCGGCCAACGTCAACCACAAGAGCACCATGTTTGGCGGCAGCCTGTACTGTGCCGCGGTACTGGCGGGCTGGGGCTGGCTGCACCTTCGGCTGCGTGAACTGGGCATCGATGACGGGCATATCGTCATCCAGGAAGGCCAGATCAGTTACCCGTTACCGGTGACCGGCGCGGCGGTGGCGCGTTGCGCAGCACCGGACGACAAGACCTGGCAGCGGTTCCTGACGATGTACCAGCGCCGGGGCCGGGCGCGGCTGACACTGGCGACCACCGTCAGCAACGCTGGCAGCGACGAGCCCGCCGTCGCGTTCAGCGGGCAGTACGTCCTGCACCGCTGACAGGGTAGGTCAGATCAGCTCGAGGAATGCCTGGCGCCAGGCCGCGTTGGCAGGTAACGCCAGGAAGAACGGATTGAGCAGCGACTCACGCGCCGGGTAGCGGAATGGCTGGCCATCGACCTCGATCACCTCGCCCCCGGCGCCTTCCAGCACACCCTGCGCCGCCGCAGTGTCCCATTGCGAAGTCGGCGCCAGGCGTGGGTAGCAATCGGCGCTGCCTTCAGCCAGCAGGCAGAATTTCAGCGAACTGCCGATATTCGCCAGTTCCAGCTCACCCACGGCAGCACTCAGGCCAGCCAGCAGCGCTTCCTGCTGCGGGCTGGAATGACGACGGCTGGCTACCACGGTGAAGCGGCCACCGGCAGGCGGCGCATTGCGCACTTGAACCGGCTGCGCCTCGGCCGCCCCTTCACAGCGCCAGGCACCGAAACTGCGGCCACCGAAATAGCAGCGACCGTTGGTCGGCATCGCCACCACGCCAAACACCACTTCGCCGTTCTCGACCAGCGCGATGTTGACGGTGAACTCCTCGCTGCCGGCGATGAATTCCTTGGTGCCATCGAGCGGATCGACCAGCCACCAGCGGCTCCAGCCCTGGCGCTCGGCCAGCGGGATATTGCAGTCCTCTTCGGACAGCACCGGAATCTGCGGCGCCAGCGCCAGCAAGCCATCGGCGATAACCCGATGCGCCGCGAGGTCGGCAGCCGTCACCGGCGAATCGTCGGCCTTGGTGGTCACCCTCACGTCGGCGCGCCAGAACGGCAGGATGGCCTCGCCGGCCTGCTGGGCCAGCTTGACCACTTCGTGCATCAGTTGCAGGTCGTTCATGCTTCGAGCAACCCCCGCTGGATCAGCAGGTCACGGGCCAGGTACAGCGCCGCCAACGCCCGCCCTTCGGTGAACTGCGGGTGCATGGCCAGGGCCGAAAGTTCGCGCAGGTTGACCTTGTCGACCCGCATCGGCTCCGGCTCGTCGCCCTCCAGGCGCTCCTCGTAGAGGTCGCTGGCCAGCACCACCTGGATCTTCTGGCTCATGTAGCCTGGGGACAGCGACAGCTCGGTCAGATGCTCCAGCTGGCGAGCGCCAAAGCCGGCTTCTTCCTTGAGCTCACGGTCAGCCGCGGCCAGCACGTCCTCACCCGGCTCGATCAGGCCTTTGGGCAGCGACAGCTCATATTCGTCGGTGCCGCCGCAGTATTCCTCCACCAGCACCGCGTGCTCGGCGTCGAGCATGGCGACGATCATCACCGCGCCGTAGCCGTTGCCTCGGCCAACCAGGCGCTCATAGGTACGCTCGTTGCCATTGCTGAAGCGCAGTTGCACGGCCTCGACCCTGAACAGGCGACTGCTGGCGACGATCTCGCGACTGAGGACGGTGGGTTTCTGGCGCATGGGGCAGCTCCTTGGCGTGAACGCGTTACTATACCGTGGCTTGCCGACTGATCGAGAGTTTCCCATGCCTGTTCTTCCCTGGTCTGCCATCGATACCGTCCTGCTGGACATGGACGGCACCCTGCTCGACCTGCACTACGACAACCGCTTCTGGCTCGACCACCTGCCCCAGCGCTACGCCGAGCTGCACGGGGTCAGCCGGGCCATGGCGGAAATGGAACTGCAACCGCTGTTCGAACGCAATGCCGGCACGCTCAACTGGTACTGCCTGGACTTCTGGAGCCGCGAGCTGCAATTGCCGATTCGCGAGCTCAAACGCGAAATCGCCGACCTGATCGCCCTGCGGCCCGATGCCGATACCTTCCTTGCTGCTATCCGCAAGGCCGGCAAGCGCGTGGTGATGATCACCAACGCCCACCGCGATTCACTGTCGCTGAAGCTGGAGCGGGTGGAATTGGCGCCGTATTTCGAGCGGCTGATCAGTTCGCACGACTACGGCTACCCGAAGGAAAACCCGCAGTTCTGGGACGCCTTGAAGGCGGATATCGGCTTTGATCCGCAGCGCAGCCTGTTCATCGATGACACTCTGGCCATCCTGCGCAGTGCGCGGCGCTTTGGCGTGGGGCACCTGCTGGCGGTACGCCAGCCGGACAGCAAGGCGCAGCCGCGCGATACCGAGGAGTTCGCGGCGGTCGAGAACTACCGGGAATTGCTGGTCGGCCTGTAAAGGCCTCTTCGCGGGTAAACCCGCTCCCACAGATATGGCGCCACATTTGAATGTGATGAAAAACCTGTGGGAGCGGGTTTACCCGCGAAAGGGCCGGGACAGCAGATAGAGATCAGTCAGGAATGCGCAACACCTGCCCCGGGTAGATCTTGTCCGGGTGCTTGAGCATCGGCTTGTTGGCCTCGAAAATCTTGTTGTACTGGCTGGCATTGCCGTACACGACAACGGAAATAGCTGACAGCGTGTCACCCTTTTTCACGGTGACAAACCTTGCCGCCGCCACGACCGGCCCGGCCACGGTGATCTGGTCATCGACACTGGCCACCCCTTCGATATTGCCGGCGGCAAGAATGATCTTCTCTTTCTCCTCCTGGCTGCCCACCTCGCCCTTGAGGATGACCGTGTCACCCTCTACAGTGGCCGAGATGTTCGGGTTGCCCAGGCCGACACTTTCCACGTGTTTCTTCAGCTGCTCTTCGGCCTTCGCATTGCCGGGAGTCAGCAGGTCGATCAACTTCTCGCCGGCTTCCTTGACGAAACTGAACAGGCTCATGACGCGCTCCTTGTTGACGTAAACCCTGGAGCCAGGAGTCTAGGCCAGGATTGCCGCGCCTGCCCCGCTGCGACCAATCGACGCGGTCTATCAAGGCATAGACCCTAGCGATTAGACGCGACCGGCCCACAGGCCTAGGCTGGATGCTATCAAATAGCCGCCGGTAGTCAGCCTCCTGATGCAAAGCAAACCTCCGGTCTGCGCGGCCAACCTGCCTCTGGCACTGCCCGCCGCCAGCAACACCTACGACTACGTCCAGCTCAGCGATGGCGCAAGCGCCTGCACGCCACTGGCCGAAGAGGTCGCCCTGGCCATTGCCTACAACGGCCTGAACCAGGCGGTCATGCTGGTCAGCCCTACCGACCTGGAAGACTTCGCGGTCGGTTTCAGCGTTGGCAGCGGCATCGTCGAAGGCACTGCGGAAATCTACGACCTGAAACTGTCCGGCAGTGGCTCGGCGATGTATGCCGACCTGGAGATTTCCAGCCGTGCGTTCTGGAACCTGAAGAACCAGCGCCGCCAGCTGGCCGGAACCAGCGGTTGCGGCCTGTGCGGGGTGGAAGCCCTGGAACAGGCGCTGCCAGAGCTGACCGCTCTGCCTGGCGCGCCGTTGCCGCCGGCGCAATGGCTGGCGGGCCTGCGCGAGCGTATCGATGCGTTCACGCCGCTGGGCCAGCACTGCGGTGCCGTGCACGCCGCGCTGTTCATGAACGCCCAGGGCGAATTGCTGATGGGCCGCGAAGACATTGGCCGGCACAACGCCCTCGACAAGCTGATCGGCGCCCTGCTGCGCCAAGGCATCAGCACAGCGGGCGGCCTGGCCATCGTCACCAGCCGCTGCAGCCTGGAGCTGATCCAGAAAGTGCTGCGCGCCGGCATTCAGACCCTGGTCAGCCTTTCGGCGCCCACTGGCCTGGCCCTGCAATGGGCGCGCAAGCACAACCTCAACCTTATTCATCTGCCCAAACACAGTGCACCGCGGGTCTACAGCCCTGCGGCGGAGTCGTAACAGTCGTGACCTCGTACCAGCAACTCCCGGACAACACCCCTGCCTCCACTCCTCGTTACCAGCCCTACCACGGCCCTGCCGGTGGTTGGGGCGCGCTGCGCAGCGTAGCCAAGGCCTGGGTCGGCAGCGATAACGCGCTGAAGAACATTCGCGCCCTGCTCAAGACCAACCAGAACGGCGGCTTCGACTGCCCCGGCTGCGCGTGGGGCGACTCGCCCGAGAGCGGCATGGTCAAGTTCTGCGAGAACGGTGCCAAGGCGGTCAACTGGGAAGCGACCAAACGCCGTGTCGACGCGGCGTTTTTCGCTCGCTACAGCGTCAACGCATTGCTGCAGCAAAGTGACTACTGGCTTGAGTACCAGGGCCGCCTGACCGAGCCAATGGTCTACGACGCACAAACCGATCGCTACCAGCCGATCAGCTGGGATGCCGCCTACGCCCTGATCGCCCGTGAGCTGAACAAGCTGGCCACGCCCGACCAGGCCGAGTTCTACACTTCCGGCCGGGCCAGCAACGAAGCGGCTTATCTGTATCAGCTGTTCGTGCGGGCCTATGGCACCAACAACTTCCCCGACTGCTCGAACATGTGCCACGAGGCCAGCGGCGTGGCCCTGAGCCAGAGCGTCGGGGTCGGCAAGGGTACCGTCACCTACGACGATTTCGAGCACGCCGATGCGATCTTCGTCTGGGGCCAGAACCCGGGCACCAACCACCCACGCATGCTCGACCCACTGCGCGATGCGGTGAAACGTGGCGCCCAGGTGGTCTGCGTCAACCCGCTCAAGGAGCGTGGACTGGAGCGCTTCCAGCACCCGCAGAACCCGCTGGAGATGCTGACCAACAGCGACCGGCCGACCAACACCGCATTCTTCCGCCCGGCACTGGGCGGTGACATGGCCTTGCTGCGCGGCATGGCCAAGTTCGTCTTGCAGTGGGAGCGCGAAGCCCAGGCCAACGGCGAGCCCGCCATCTTCGACCATGTGTTCATCGCCGAACACGGCCATGGCGTGGACGAATACCTGGCAGCGGTTGACGCCACCTCCTGGGAGCACATCCAGGCACAATCCGGCCTGACGCTGACCGACATCGAGCTGGCTGCGCGCATGTACTGCCGTGGCAAGCGCGTGATCATGTGCTGGGCGATGGGTATCACCCAGCACCGTCACTCGGTGCCGACCATCCAGGAAATCGTCAACCTGCAGATGCTGCGCGGCAACATCGGTGTGCCGGGCGCCGGCCTGTGCCCGGTACGTGGGCACAGCAACGTGCAAGGCGATCGCACCATGGGTATCAACGAGCGGCCGCCAGTGGCGCTGCTCGATGCCATCGAAAAACGCTTCAACTTCCCGGTGCCGCGACATCACGGCCACAACACCGTGGAGGCGATCCACGCCATGCTCGATGGCCGTTCGAAAGTGTTCATCGGCCTTGGCGGCAACTTCGCCCAGGCCACCCCAGACACCGAGCGTACCGCCAAGGCACTGCGCAACTGCGAACTCACCGTGCAGATCAGCACCAAGCTCAACCGCAGCCACCTGATCCACGGCAAGCAAGCACTGATCCTGCCGTGCCTGGGCCGCACTGACATCGACCTGCAGGCCGACGGGCCTCAGGCAGTCACCGTGGAAGACTCGTTCAGCATGGTTCACGCCTCGAATGGCCAGCTCAAGCCGCTTTCACACCAGATGCGCTCGGAGCCTGCCGTGGTCGCCGGTATCGCGGCCGCCACCCTTGGCAAACACCCGGTGGACTGGCACTGGCTGGTGGCCGACTACGCGCGCATTCGCGACCTGATTGGCGACACCATTGCCGGATTTGCCGGTTTCAATCAGCGCCTGGCTCACCCGGGCGGCTTTTACCTTGGCAACAGCGCCGGCAGCCGTCAGTGGAAGACCAGCACTGGCCGCGCCAACTTCAAGGCCAACCTGCTGCCCGACACCCTGATCGACGAGCGCGTTCGAGCCAGCGGCCAGGTGCCGGACCTGATCATGCAATCGATGCGTTCCCACGACCAGTACAACACCACCATCTACGGCCTGGACGACCGCTACCGTGGCGTGCGCGGGCAGCGCGAGGTACTTTTTGCCAACGAGGCCGACATCATCCGCCTGGGCTTCCAGCCTGGGCAGAAGGTCGACATTGTCTCGTTGTGGGGAGATGAACATGTGCGCCGTGTGCACGGCTTCACATTGCTGGCCTTCGACATCCCGGCCGGGCAGGCGGCGGCGTACTATCCGGAAGTCAATCCGCTGATTCCGCTGGAAAGCATCGGCGACGGCAGCCATACGCCGACGTCCAAATTCGTTGCCATCAAACTGGAACGCGCGCGGGACGACGGCCGTATCCTGTAACGGAAGCGCCTCGGCAAAAACCAAAAAAGCCCTGAACCGCGAGGTCCAGGGCTTTGTCACAAATACCTCTGACAAGCAAAAAGCGATAAAGTTTCATAGCAAATACAGTAACTTAGAGAATTGTGTACAACTCGTGTTACTCGTCGGATTTTCGTTGCCAGCCGCTCACCTTAGCCTCAAATTCGCCATCGTCATCCCTATGAGGCTTTCTCGATGAAGAAGTACTCCTCGATTCTGTTGTTGTCTTTCAGCTTGCTCAGCGGCGTTGCCATGGCAGGCGGCAATACCGAGGCTGGCATTGGCGGCGCATTGGGTGGGGTACTCGGCTCCGTAGTGGGCAACTCCATCGGTGGTAGCACTGGCGGTGCCATTGGTGCCGGCCTGGGCGGTGCGGCCGGCGGTGCCCTCGGTGCCGACAAGCGCCAGCGTGGCGAGGCCGCCATCGGCGGCGCCCTGGGCGCTGCAGGCGGTAACGTGGTAGGTCGCTCGATGGGCGGCACCACCGGTAGTTACATCGGTGCGGCCGCAGGCGGCGGTGCTGGTGGTGCGCTGGGTAACTACATGGGCAACAAGGCCGATGAAGACGAGCGCCATGACGAGCGTCGCTACCGTCGTGACTACGACGACCGTCGCCACTACGACCGTGGCCACCACTACGGCCACCGCAAGCACAAGCGCCACTGGCGCGACTGATACCTGAGGCTCAGCCTGCGGGTAAAAAGAGCCCTACCCTCACCGGCAGGGCTTTTTCATGCCTGCGAATCGAGTTGCAGGCCGGCCAGGATTACCTGCAGCGGCTCGGGCAGCGGCACCGGCCGGCCGCTGGCGCGCTCGATGAATACCTGCACCACCGTCCCCGCCGCGCACGCATCGGTTTCCCCAGGGCGGTAAAGCGCCAGGCGGTACTCCACGGTACTGCCCACCAGCCGCGTCACCCCCAGCCCCACCTCCAGCACATCCGGGAAGCCCGGCAAGGCGAAGAAGTCTGCCGCAGAGCTCACCACGAAGGCCGCCAACTCGCCATCGCGCAGGTCTAGATCCGCCTGTTCAACCAGGAAGGCCTGGATCGCGGTTTCGAAGAAACCGTGCACGGTGGCGCCGGCGATATGGCCGTTGACCTCGTTGTCCTGGGGACGGGTGAGGATTGGGTGGAAGTGGGAGAAGGCCGTGCGGTTGGGGGTTTCGGTCATGAGTTATCCACAATTGGTTACTTCAAAGAGAAGCTTCCCACAACAAGTGAGGAAGGCCTATAGTCGCAATCAACTATAGATTGCATAGCATGGTGTATCGCCAATGAACCCGAGAATCACACCAGTGCCTACTCATCAGCTGGACCATGCAAACCTTAGCCGAATGGCAGAATCAGGCCGAATCAATGCAACACATATTGTAGGGCAGCCCGGAGGCTGGGCAGTCCAGGTTGACGTCAACCATCAGGAACATGTGCTGATTGCCCAACGCAGTGGCAATGTCAGGCTGTTCAAGAAATTCGAAACCTTGGTGACCTACCTGCTCGACCTCGGCATTGACCATTTCCAGGTCGATGCGTCCACCTTCGACCCTAGCCAGCTGAGCACCTATCAGCGCCCTGACCGTGCTCAGGCACTAAAGCGAGCCCATGAGGCAGCAGCCTATGAAGGCTGGTTTGCCGAACAGGTCGAGGCAAGCCTCAAAGATGCATCCCCTGTGATCGAGGAGGATGATGCGGAGCGGCAGCTCGATGTCTTGCGCGCCAACCTCAAAGCCAAGATTCGCTGATGCGCCTGGTTTGGCGAGAAATGGCGCTCAAAGACCGTATTCGCCTCATGGAGCACATTTCCGAGGACAACCCTGCAGCTGCCCTAGTGTTGGACGAGACGTTCAGAGACAAGGCGCGGCGCGCTACCCTGGCACCTACGCTGTATAAGGCCGGCAGATGCCCAGGCACGAGAGAAATTGTCGTAAGGTCGAATTATGTGATGATTTACCGAATCATGGATGACCGCATAGAAATCATACGCATCCTCCATGCACGGCAGCAGTGGCCGTGACCCAGACACTAAAAAGCCGCCCGAATGGGCGGCTTTCTCGTTACGGCTGGGCTCAGTTTACAGCTTTGGACCCGCTGCCTTGATCGCATCGGAAACTTCGAACTTCTTGAAGTTCTCGATGAACAGTTTGGCCAGGCCTTTGGCTGCCTCGTCGTAGGCAGCTTTGTCAGCCCAGGTGTTGCGTGGGTTGAGCAGCTCGGTTTCCACGCCCGGTACGGCCTTCGGCACGTCCAGGTTGATGATGTCCAGGTGCTCGGTTTCGGCGCCTACCAGAGCACCGCTCTGGATAGCGGCGATCACGCCACGGGTGGTCGGGATGCTGAAGCGCTTGCCAACGCCGTAGCCACCACCGGTCCAGCCGGTGTTGACCAGGTAGACCTTGGAGCCGAAAGCGTTGATACGCTTGATCAGCAGCTCGGCGTATTCACCCGCCGGGCGCGGGAAGAACGGCGCGCCGAAGCAGGTGGAGAAGGTCGACTTGATGCCGCCGCCCGAGCCCATTTCAGTGGAACCGACCAGCGCGGTGTAGCCGGACAGGAAGTGGTAGGCCGCCTGCTCGTTATTCAGGATCGAAACCGGAGGCAGAACACCGGTCAGGTCGCAGGTCAGGAAGATGACTGCGTTCGGCTCGCCACCCAGGTTGGCCTCGGCGCGCTTGGCGACGTGCTCCAGCGGGTAGGCAGCGCGGCTGTTCTGGGTCAGGCTGACGTCAGCGTAGTCGGCGTGCTTGTTGGCGTCGAGAACGACGTTTTCCAGCACGGCGCCATGCTTGATGGCTTTCCAGATGACCGGCTCGTTCTTCTCGGACAGGTCGATGCACTTGGCGTAGCAGCCGCCTTCCATGTTGAAGACAACGCCTTCGCCCCAACCGTGCTCGTCGTCGCCGATCAGGTAACGGCTTTCGTCGGCCGACAGGGTGGTCTTGCCAGTGCCGGACAGGCCGAAGAACAGGGTGACATCACCCTCTTCGCCAATGTTGGCAGCGCAGTGCATCGGCAGCACGTCAGCGGCCGGCAGCAGGAAGTTCTGCACCGAGAACATGGCTTTCTTCATTTCGCCGGCGTAGCGCATGCCAGCGATCAGCACTTTCTTCTGGGCGAAGTTGATGATCACGCAACCATCGGAGTTGGTACCGTCACGCTCAGGTTCGCAAACGAAGTTGGCGACGTTGAGGATCTGCCACTGGTCGCGACCAGCCGGGTTGAACTGCTCCGGGTTGATGAACAGGCAACGACCGAACAGGTTCTGCCAGGCAGTCTGGGTGGTCATCTTCACCGGCAGGTAGTGCTCGGCAGCAGCGCCTACGTGAACGTAGGAAACGAAGTGATCCTGGGCGTTGTTGAACGCCTCGACGCGGTCCCACAGGGCATCGAACTTGTCGGCCGGGAACTTGCGGTTGATCGGGCCCCAGGCGATGGCGGCCTGGGTGGAAGGTTCTTCGACGATGAAACGGTCAGCCGGCGAGCGACCAGTACGGTGGCCAGTTTCGACTACCAGTGCGCCAGTATCGGCCAGCACGCCTTCACCGCGGGACAGCGCTTCTTTAACCAGCTCATCGACGCTCAGGTCGGTGTACACGGTGTTGTTGGCTTGCGTCATGAGATACCCCATCCGGCCCGAGGCCGAGTGCTCCAAACGTTTTGTAGTTGTCTCGAAAAAACTACTACAGCGAAAAAAGTGGCCGGATTATGCCAGAAACGCCCAAAAAAAGTAGGCCCCTCCTGTCAGAACCGCTCTTTTGCGCAATTCGACAGGAGATTTCCCTGAAATTAAACGTTTCAGTGGCGAGTTTCTGACGCCGCTTCCGTGCCGCCACCGGCAAACAGTTGCGCAACATCGCTGGCATCGAAGAAATAGCGCTCGTTACAGAACTGGCAATCGATCTCTACCGTTCCGCCGCACTCCTCGACCAGCGCCTTGGCATCCTGCTCGCCCAAACTGACCAGCGCATTGCCGGAACGTTCGCGCGAGCAACTGCATTTGAAGCGCAGCGGCTGGATGTCGAACAGGCGTACCGCGTCCTCGTGGTAAAGACGGTGCAGCAGGGTTTCGTTGTCTTCCGACCATTCTTCGGGCTTGAGCGTCTTGGCCAGGGCAATCACATGCTGCCAGCTGTCTTCACGTTCCTCATCGTCCGGCTGGCGGTCGCGTGGCAGTTGCTGCAGCAGCAGGCCACGGGCCTTGCCGCCTTCGGCATTGAGCCAGAAGCGGGTGTTGAGCTGCTGCGACTGCACGAAGTAGTTGGTGAAGCACTCCGACAGGTTGGCGCCGTCCAGGTCGACGGTGCCCTGGTAGCGCTGGCCTTTGATGGGGTCGATGGTCAGGGTCAGGTGGCCGCCGGGCATCAACTGCTCCAGGGTAGCGTCGGCCGGGATCTGCTCCGCTTCGTAGCGGGCCATGCCACGGATGTCACGCTCGCCCGAGCATTCGACCATCAGCAGCGGGATCGGACCTTCGGAGCGCGCCTGCAGAATCAGCAGGCCGTCGAACTTCAGCGCGCCCACCAGCAAGGCGGTGGCGGCCATCAGTTCGCCAAGCAGCGCCTGCACCGGCTGCGGGTAATCATGACGCGCCAGCACCGCGGCGTAGCTGTCATCGAGAGACACCCACTCGCCGCGCACATCGCGCTCGTCGAAGATGAAACGTTGGGTGAAATCGGTATCAGGCAAATCGCTCATAGGTTTTGGCTATCTGAAAAATGATGACAAAATGGTTACACGGGATTTCGAACTACTGCGCAATCCCGCGGTAGAACGCTCACAAGGCGCTCTGATTCCCGTTGGCAATAGAGGTATTTTATGGACAATCGACCACTGTTCCAAGCAAGGTGGTCCTGGGGGCCGTTGGCAGCCTGTACGCTGCTTCCCATCGCTCTACTGTGTTTCTGGTTATGGCCTATTGGCCAGATCCTGTGCCTGACTTTCGACGAGTGGCTATTCCACAGCCTGAACGCTCCCCTGGCCGACCACACGGCCTGGCGCTACATCTGGACCGTCGGCAGCCTGCGCCCCTTCGACATCGTCGTCGGCCTGATCCTTCTGACCGTACTGATCCGCGGCAACTGGGTGTTCAAGGCCAGCCAGGTTCGCGAAGCCTTCTTTGGCTTTATGGTCACGCTGCTCCTATTAGTGGTGATTCGCGCGCTGTTTTCCAAGTGGGTGGACGCAATGGGTTGGCAACACGACAGCCCATCGATGGTGTTCGACAACGTGGTACACCTCAGCAGCTACTACCCGAACCTGGAAAAAGCCTGGGAGCTGAAAGACCGTTCAAGCAACAGCTTCCCGGGCGATCATGCCTCGGTGCTGCTGATCTGGGCCTTGTTCATGAGCCTGTTCAGCCGCCGGCTTGTGCAGCATCTGGTGGTCTGGGGCCTGGCGTTCCTGTTCATGATGCCGCGGCTGGTGGCCGGAGCACATTGGGGACAGGACGACTACATCGGTGGCCTGCTGATGGCAGTGCTGGCGCTGGGCTGGAGCTGCCATACGCCGTTGGCAGCCAAGGGCAGTGCCTTGCTGCTGCGCTGGACCGCTCCGCTGTTTGCCTTGGCCAGGAAGTTACCGTTGGTCGGGCGATTGGCAGTAATCCGCTAGACCACTGGGGCTGCCTTGCGGCCCCAGCTATTCAAAGCTCCCGTGTAACTGGTGAATCTGCCGCCGCTGCTTCTTGTTCGGGCGGCCATCCGAAGTAACCCCCATCGCCCCCGCCTTGCGCATCTCGGCCGCCTGCTCGCGGCGGCGCACGCTGTCCTCGGTCTCTTCATACAACGTCTGCGCTTCTGGCGCCCCACGCCGCACCACCGACAACGCCTTGACCACGACCGTGCGCTCGTCGAACCCGGTACGCAGTACGAACTCATCGCCTACCCGCGGCTCCTTGCCCGGCTTGCAGCGCTCACCCCGGCAGTGCACCTTGCCGCTCTCGATGGCCGCCTTGGCCAGCGCACGGGTCTTGTAGAAGCGCGCCGCCCACAGCCACTTGTCCAGGCGGACCTTGTCGTCATCCTCGGCTTTTTGTGCCATCTCGTTTCCTCGAATTCTGTCTTTCATCGAACTGTACTACCGTAACTGACGGATGCAAAAAGTCCCCGCCGTGCTTACAGTTCACCACCTTATCCGCAGGGTGTGCTTCGTGAAGAAATTTGACCATCTGACAGTCATCGGCCTGCGCGAGTGGGTGGCCCTGCCCGACCTTGGCGTGGCAGGCCTGCGCGCCAAGATCGACACCGGTGCCAGCACCTCCAGCCTGCATGCCACCGAGGTCGAACCGTTCGAGCGTGACGGCCAACGCTGGGTACGCTTCACCGCCCACCTGGGTTCGGTGGTGCAACTGCGCCACCGCCGCTGTGAAGCTCCGCTGGTAACCATGAAGACCATCAAGAGCTCCAACGGCCAGGCACAGACCCGTTACGTGATCCGCACCACGCTGGCACTGGGCGATGCGGTCTGGGAAGTCGAATTCACCCTGGCCTGCCGCAAGAACATGCGCTATCGCCTGCTGCTGGGCTCCAAGGCGCTGATACATGGCCAGCTGGTGGTCAACCCCGGCTTGAAGTACGTACAAGACAAACCGGTCTATCCGGCCACCCTCTCCCCTGTCACAGGTGCTGCATGAAGATCGCTGTGCTGTCGCGCAATCCGCGTCTGTATTCCACCCGCCGTCTGGTCGAAGCCGGTACCCAGCGGGGCCATGAAATGGTGGTGATCGACACCCTGCGGGCCTACATGAACATCGCCAGCCACAAGCCGCAGATCCACTACCGCGGCAAACCGCTGGAAGGCTTCGATGCAGTGATCCCGCGCATCGGCGCCTCAGTGACCTTCTACGGCTGCGCGGTGCTGCGCCAGTTCGAGATGATGGGCGTATACCCGCTAAACGAATCGGTGGCCATCGCCCGCTCGCGCGACAAGCTGCGCTCGCTGCAGCTGCTGTCGCGGCGGGGTATCGGCCTGCCGATCACCGGTTTCGCCCACTCGCCGGATGACATCCCCGACCTGATCCAGATGGTCAATGGCGCACCACTGGTGATCAAGGTGCTGGAAGGCACCCAAGGCATCGGCGTCGTGCTGTGCGAGACCACCAAGGCAGCCGAGTCGGTGATTGAGGCATTCATGGGGCTGAAGCAGAACATCATGGTTCAGGAGTACATCAAGGAGGCCGGGGGTGCGGATATCCGCTGCTTCGTGGTGGGCGACAAGGTGATCGCCTCGATGAAGCGCCAGGCCAAGCCGGGGGAGTTCCGCTCCAACCTGCACCGCGGCGGGGTGGCCAGCCTGATCAAGATCACCCCTGAAGAGCGTATGACCGCCATTCGTGCCGCCAAGGTAATGGGGCTGAGCGTGGCGGGTGTGGATATCCTGCGCTCGAACCATGGGCCACTGGTGATGGAAGTGAACTCGTCGCCTGGGCTGGAAGGGATCGAAGTGACCACCGGCAAGAATGTGGCCGCGATGATCATCGAGCACCTCGAGAAGAATGGCGGGCCGAACCAGACCCGGACCAAGGGCAAGGGCTGAATCAAGCCTGTACCGGCCTCATTGCGGCTAAAACCGCTTCTACAGGGATTGCGCAATACCTGTAGCAACGGCTTTAGCCGCGATGAGGCCAGAGAACCTCAAACAGCATTGCGCGGCAACAACAGCCCCAATGGCAGCCTCACCCGCGCTTCGATCCCGCCACCGGAGCGATTACGCAACTCGACATTGCCGCCATGCTGCGCCGCGATCCGCTTGACGATGGCCAAGCCCAGCCCGGTCCCCTTGCCCCCGCGGGCACGGTCCCCACGAATGAACGGGTTGAAAATGGTTTCCAGCTCGGATTCGTCGATCCCGGTACCCCGGTCAAGCACGCTGAGCACCACATAGGGTGCGCTCTCGTCCCCCGACACATAGGCCGCCACCTCGACGCCCTTGCCAGCGTGATGCAAGGCATTGCCGATCAGGTTGCCGAGCATGCGCTTGAGCGAAACCCGACGCAGCGGGAATGGCGGAATGGGCTCCAGACACAGGCGCACGCGCTCTTCCGGCTGGTTATAAGGCGCCACCACCTCGCGCACCAGGTCGGCCAGGTCGACCTCCTCCACCGGCTCGTCCCGACCATCGCGGATGAACGCGAGGAACTGATCCAGAATCGCGTCCATGTCCTCGATATCGCGGACCATGTCGTCACTCAGCTCGTTGTCACTGTTCAACAACGACAACGACAGGCGCAGGCGCGTGAGCGGGGTCCGCAAGTCATGTGAAACCCCCGCCAGCATGAGTTCTCGCTCACGACCAGCCTGCTCGACATCTTCAGCCATCTGGTTGAAGGCCCGGTAAACCTCGGTCATCTCGCTGGGCGTGTCGCTGATCGGCAGGCGCACGCTGCGCCCCTGTCCCAGCTGCCGGGCGGCGAACACCAGGCGTTTCAATGGCTGGTTGAGCTGGCGCACGAAGATCCATGCCGAGGCAGTGGACAACAGGCCAATGGCCAGGAACCAGCCCAGCACGTTCCAGATCTTCTGCCCACGCAGCGGATGCGGGTACAACGGCACCTTCAGCCAGCCCGGGCCCAGGCTCGGTGCGTTCACCCACAAGGCGGGCGGCGCATGGATGCGCAGGCGCACTTCGGTATCTTCGCCCAGCTCGGCCTGCATCTGCCGCTGGTAGATCTCGCTGTAAGGCCAGTGCTGTTCGCCCTCCGGCACACCGGAACCGGTAACCCGGATCAGCCCGGCGGCTTCGGCGATCTTGTCGCGGTTTTCCTCATCCGCCGCCCAATAGGCGCGAAGGGTCAGCGCCACGCCGTGGCTGTACTGCCGATCGACCAGTACGTCCTCGTTCATCAGCAGGTAGACCAGCGTCAGTGCCTTGGAGAACAGGACAACGATCAACACCAGCCACAGGGTGCGGGCAAAGAAGCTTTGCGGGAACCAGAGCGGCGTTTTCATCGACGGCGAAGCATCATTTGCCAGCGTTTCCGTCTGGCACGAACACATAGCCGACGCCCCAGACCGTCTGGATGTAGCGTGGTTTGGACGGGTCCGGCTCGATCATGCGGCGCAGGCGCGAGATCTGCACGTCGATGGAGCGCTCGAGGGCATCCCACTCGCGGCCACGGGCCAGGTTCATCAGCTTGTCGCGGGTCAGCGGCTCGCGCGCATGCATCACCAGCGCCTTGAGCACGGCGAATTCGCCGGTGGTGAGCATGTGCACTTCGTCGCCACGCTTGAGCTCGCGGGTGGCCAGCGACAGCTCGTAGTCGCCGAAGGTGACCGACTCGTCCTCGCTGCCCGGGGCGCCCGGCACGCTCGGTGCCTGGCGGCGCAACACGGCCTTGACCCGCGCCATCAGCTCGTCCGGGTTGAACGGCTTGCCCAGGTAGTCGTCTGCGCCGAGTTCAAGGCCCTTGATGCGGCTGAGCTCGTCACCTTTGGCGGTGAGCATGATGATCGGGATCTGGTTGTTCGACTGGCGCAGGCGCTTGCAGGCGGACAGGCCGTCTTCGCCTGGCAGCATCAGGTCGAGCACCACCAGGTTGAACACCTCGCGCGCCAACAGGCGGTCCATCTGTTCGGTGTTGGGCACCGCACGGGCGCGGTAGCCCTTGCTGGTGAAGAAACGTTCCAGCAGGCTGCTCAGCCCCGGGTCGTCGTCGACGATGAGAATCTTGTCACCTTCAGCGGTGTTTGCGGTGCCGGTCATGAATAACTCCTCTGATATCGCCGCGCATTATGGCGTAGCCACTGCTGCACGTTGCGTGAGCATTGTTAGCAGATTTTTCCCCGGGCGCCAGTTTCGGCTGGCCGGGCGCCATCACCGCAAGCTGTTTGCGATGGGTATAATGCGCGGCTTTCATCCAGCGCCACCGGGCCCAAGGCCCACCGGCGACCCCCGTATTCACAAATGTCAGGTGGTTTACATGGACAGCATCAACAGCCGTATCGCCGAGGAACTGGGCGTACGCCCCCAGCAGGTCGAGGCGGCCGTGGGCCTGTTGGACGAAGGCTCGACCGTGCCTTTCATCGCCCGTTACCGCAAGGAAGTGACCGGTAGCCTCGACGACACCCAGCTGCGCCATCTGGAAGAGCGCCTGCGCTATCTGCGCGAGCTCGACGAGCGCCGTGCCAGCATCCTGTCCAGCATCGAGGAACAGGGCAAGCTGACTCCGGAACTGGCCCGCGAGATCAAGCTGGCCGACACCAAGACGCGTCTCGAAGACCTCTACCTGCCGTACAAGCAGAAGCGCCGCACCAAGGGCCAGATCGCCCTGGAAGCTGGCCTCGGCGAGCTGGCCGACGGCCTGTTCAACGACCCCGGCCTGGCGCCGGAAAGCGAAGCCGCGCGCTTCGTCGACGCCGAAAAGGGCGTGGCCGATGTCAAGGCCGCGCTGGAAGGCGCCAAGTACATCCTCATGGAGCGTTTCGCCGAAGACGCTGCCCTGCTCGACAAGCTGCGCAATTTCCTCAAGCAGGAAGCGGTGCTCAGCGCCCGCGTGGTGGCGGGCAAGGAAGAAGAGGGCGCGAAGTTCCGCGACTACTTCGCCCATGACGAGCTGCTGCGCACGGCCCCGTCGCACCGCGCCCTGGCGATTTTCCGCGGGCGCAACGAAGGCGTGCTGAGCGCCTCGCTCAAGGTCGGCGAAGAATTGCCCGGGACCCTGCACCCGTGCGAACTGATGATCGGCAACCACGTCGGCATCGAAAACCGCGGCCGCCCGGCCGACAAATGGTTGGCTGAGGTGGTGCGCTGGACCTGGAAGGTCAAGCTCTACACTCACCTGGAAACCGACCTGTTCGGCGAGCTGCGCGACAATGCCGAGAGCGAGGCGATCAACGTCTTCGCCCACAACCTGCACGACCTGCTGCTGGCCGCCCCGGCCGGCCCGCGCGCCACCTTGGGCTTCGACCCGGGCCTGCGCACCGGCTGCAAGATCGCCGTGGTCGATGCCACCGGCAAGCTGCTGGACCACACCACGGTCTACCCGCATGCCCCGAAGAACGACTGGGACCGCACCATTGCCATCATGGCCGCCTTGTGCGCCAAGCACTCGGTGGAGCTGATCGCCATCGGCAACGGCACCGCCAGCCGCGAGAGCGACAAGCTGGTGGCCGAACTGGTCAAGAAGTACCCAGCCCTGAAAATCACCAAGGTGATGGTCTCCGAAGCAGGTGCTTCGGTGTATTCGGCGTCTGAACTGGCCGCCCGGGAATTCCCGGACCTGGACGTGTCGATCCGTGGCGCCGTGTCGATCGCCCGCCGCCTGCAGGACCCGCTGGCCGAACTGGTGAAGATCGACCCGAAATCCATCGGGGTCGGCCAGTACCAGCACGACGTGTCGCAAATCAAGCTGGCCCGCGGCCTGGACGCGGTGGTCGAGGACTGCGTGAACGCCGTGGGGGTCGACGTCAACACCGCTTCGGTCGCGCTGCTCACCCGGATTTCGGGCCTGAACGCGACCCTGGCCCAGAACATCGTCGCCCACCGCGACGCCAACGGCCCGTTCGCCACCCGAGCGGCACTGAAAAAGGTCAGCCGCCTGGGCGAGAAGACCTTCGAGCAGGCCGCAGGCTTCCTGCGCGTGATGAACGGCGACAACCCGCTCGACGCTTCAGCCGTGCACCCTGAGGCCTACCCGCTGGTGCAGCGCATCGCCGCCGGCACCGACCGTGACATCCGCTCGCTGATTGGCGACAGCGCCTTCCTCAAGCGCCTGGACCCTAAGCAGTTCACCGACGAGACCTTCGGCCTGCCGACCGTCACCGACATCCTCCAGGAACTGGACAAACCTGGCCGCGACCCACGCCCGGAGTTCAAGACCGCCACCTTCCAGGACGGCGTCGAGGACCTCAAGGACCTGGAGCCGGGGATGATCCTCGAAGGCGTGGTGACCAACGTCACCAACTTCGGTGCCTTCGTCGACATCGGCGTGCACCAGGACGGCCTGGTGCATATCTCGGCGCTGTCGGAGAAGTTCGTCAAGGACCCGCGTGAAGCGGTCAAGGCCGGTGACGTGGTCAAGGTCAAGGTCATGGAGGTCGACATCCCGCGCAAGCGCGTCGGCCTGTCCATGCGCATGAGCGACACCCCGGGCGAGAAAGTCGACGGCAACCGTGGCGGCAGCCGGGGCAATGGCGGCAACCGCCAGCAGCAGGCGCCACGCCAGCGTGAGACCGCCACCGCAGCCCCGGCCAACAACGCCATGGCCGCCCTGTTCGCCAACGCCAAGCAACTGAAGAAGAAGTGATGGACATCCCCAAGGAAGTGGTCCAAAGCGCTTACAGCCAGCTCCTGGGCTGCCGCGTGCAACGTCTGGATACAGGCGTTGCCGAAGTGGCCCTGGCGCTCGAGCCGCACCTGCGCAACCGTGGCCAGAAGCTGCACGGCGGGGCGATCTTCAGCCTGGTGGACATCGCCATGGGCCTGGCCTGCTCGGCCAGCCACGGTTTCGACCAGCAGAGCGTGACCATCGAATGCAAGATCAACTACCTGCGCGCGGTCAGCGACGGTGAAGTGCTGTGCACCGCCCGTGTGCTGCACGCCGGGCGCCGTACCCTGGTGGTCGACGCCGACGTAGTTCAAGGCGACAAACTGGTGGCGAAAGCGCAAGGAACCTTCGCGGTTCTCTAGCTCACCAAGGGCTATCTGCGGTATTTTTCGGCAGTGCGCTGGCACTGCCGGAACCGCGTAAACCAGGCGACAACGCCAGTTCCTTTCTTCCTACCCTTGTAGACCGTCAGCTCTACCCCCATATTGGGGCGACTGACGCGTGAAGGAATACATCTTGAGCGACCTCCTCAACCGCCGCCTGAGCCTGCTCGGCGCCAATCTCCCCCTGCTCAAGCAGTGCCTGCACGGTATTGAGCGCGAATGCCTGCGCGTGACCGACGAAGGTCGCCTGGCCCAGACCCCGCACCCCGAGGCACTGGGCTCGGCGCTGACCAACGAGCAGATCACCACCGACTATTCCGAGTCGCTGCTCGAGTTCATCACACCGGCGCTGGCCGACCCGGCCGAGGTGCTCGAAAGCCTCGAACAGACCCACCGCTTCGTCTACAGCAAGCTTCGCGACGAGTATTTGTGGAGTCCGTCGATGCCTTGCACGTTACCGGCCGAGGAGGATATCCCGATCGCCGAGTACGGCACGTCGAACATCGGCAAGCTCAAGCACGTCTACCGCAAGGGCCTGGCCCTGCGCTACGGCCGCACCATGCAGTGCATCGCCGGCATTCATTACAATTTCTCCCTGCCGGAAGCGCTGTGGCCACTGCTGCGTGATGCCGAAGGCGGTGAGGAAAGCGATCGCGACTACCAGTCCTCGGCGTACATTGCGCTGATCCGCAACTTCCGCCGCTACAGTTGGCTGCTGATGTACCTGTTCGGCGCCTCGCCAGCACTGGACAAGGGCTTCCTGCGCGGCCGCCCGCACCAGCTCGAAGAACTCGACGCCGAAACCCTGTACCTGCCTTATGCCACCAGCCTGCGCATGAGCGACCTGGGCTACCAGAGCAACGCCCAGGCCGGCCTCACGCCCTGCTACAACAACCTTGCCAGCTACACCGACAGCCTGCGCAAGGCCGTTGGCACGCCCTACCCGCCTTACGTCGAGGTCGGTACGCACGTCGATGGCGAATGGGTGCAACTGAATACCAACATCCTGCAGATCGAGAACGAGTACTACTCGAACATCCGCCCGAAACGCGTCACCTACACCGGCGAGCGGCCGATCCAGGCCCTGACCTCGCGCGGCGTGCAGTATGTCGAAGTGCGCTGCCTGGACATCAACCCCTTCCTGCCGGTGGGCATCGACCTTACCGAAGCGCGCTTCCTCGACGCGTTCCTGCTGTTCTGCGCCCTTGAAGAAAGCCCGCAACTGGACAACGGTGAGTGCGGTCAGTGCACCAGCAACTTCCTCAACGTGGTCAAGGAAGGCCGTCGTCCGGGCCTGGAACTGCATCGCAATGGCCAGCCTGTCGGCCTGCGCGAATGGGCCACCGAACTGATCGGCCGTATTGGCCAGCTGGCAGAATTGCTCGACCGCGCCCAGGGTGGCGACGACCACGCCAAGGCCCTGGCCGCCCAGCAGGCCAAGGTCGATGACGCCTCGCTGACCCCGTCGGCCCAGGTGCTGGCGCGCATGACCGAGCACGACGAAACCTTCATCCAGTTCTCCCTGCGCCAGAGCCGCCTGCACGCACAGACCTTCCGCGAGCAGCCGCTGTCAGTCGAGCAGCAACAGGCCTTCGAGACGTTGGCCCATGAGTCGCTTGCCAGGCAGTCCGAGCTGGAGCAGGAGGAAGTCGGCGACTTCGACCTGTTCGTCGGCGCCTACCAGGCCAGCATCCTGGCAATCAGCAACTGATGAACCGCAGCACCGTCCAGCGCAAGCCCCGCGCCAGCAGCCAGGCCAGGATCGACGCGATCCTGGCAGCCGCGCGCGAGCTGCTGGCTGAACAAGGGGTGGCGGCGCTGTCGATCTACAGCGTGGCCGAGCGGGCGCAGATTCCGCCGTCGTCGGTGTATCACTTCTTCGCCAGCGTCCCGGCCTTGCTGGAGGCGCTGACCGCCGATGTGCACCGGGCCTTTCGCGAGGCATTGAGTGCGCCAATCGACAGCAGCGCGTTTGCCACGTGGCATGAGCTGTCGCGATTGATCGAACAACGCATGCTCGACATCTACAACGAGGATGCCGCAGCGCGGCAGTTGATCCTGGCCCAGCACGGCCTCAGTGAAGTGGTGCAGGCCGATCGGCAACACGACATGGAACTGGGCGAGCTGATGCAAAAGCTGTTCGGCCAGCATTTTCATCTGCCGCCGATGCCGACGGATGTGGATGTGTTCGCCTTGGCGATGGAACTGAGCGACCGGGTGTATGCGCGGTCGGTGCAGCTGCATGAGGCAATCACCCCGCGCATGGCCGAAGAGGGCAAGCGGGTATTCGAGGCGTATCTGGGGCTTTATCTGCCGCCGTTTCTGGCCAAGCGTTCGAACTGAGATGTTGGAGCCGCATTAGCGCCCATTCGCGGGTAAACCCGCTCCCACAGGGACCGCGCAAACTCCGAATCTTGCGCAGTACCTGTGGGAGCGGGTTTACCCGCGAAGGGCTGCAACGCAGCCCCTGTCACGCGCTGCATCACAGCTTGGCGATGGACACTTCAGTCGACTTCACGAAGGCAATCACTTCGCTGCCCACCTGCAGCTCCAGCTCGCGCACGGAGCGGGTGGTGATCACCGAGGTGACGACGCCCGAGGCAGTCTGCACGTCGATTTCGGACAGTACCGGGCCTTCGAGGATTTCTTTCACGGTGCCTTTGAACTGGTTACGGACGTTGATCGCTTTGATGGTCATGGCTTGATTCCTTCTCTTTGGCTTCAGTGCGCCCAACGCAGTTGCGTGGGCAAAGGGGCTACAGGGTCCGGCTCGGGCGGAGTACCCGGAACCGACAGAACACGGTTGAGCACTTCGCTTTCCAGCGCGGCCAGGCGGTGAGAACCACGCGCCCTTGGCCTGGCCAGGTCAACGGTAAGGTCGAGGCCGACTTCACCGTCTTCGATCAGGATCACCCGATCCGCGACGGCCACCGCCTCATTGACGTCGTGGGTCACCAGCAGCACGGTAAAACCGTGCTGACGCCACAGGCGTTCGATCAGTTGCTGCATCTCGATGCGGGTCAGTGCATCCAGCGCGCCCAGCGGCTCATCCAGCAGCAGCAGGCGCGGTTGGTGGATCAGGGCCCGGGCCAGGGCCACACGCTGCTTCTGGCCACCGGACAACGCTGCCGGCCATTCGTTGGCGCGATCAGCCAGGCCGACCGCCTCCAGCGCATCCAGAGCGCGCTGGCGCCAGTTGCCGCTGAGCCCCAGGCCAACGTTGTCGATCACCTTCTTCCAGGGCAGCAGGCGCGCCTCCTGGAACATCAGCCGGGTTTCCTCGCGGGCTTCGCTGAGCGGGGCGGCTCCGGCCAGCAACTGGCCGGAAGTCGGCTGGTCGAGACCGGCCAGCAAGCGCAGCAAGGTGCTCTTGCCGCAACCGCTGCGACCGACGATGGCCACGAACTGCCCGGCCGGGATATGCAGGTCGATACCTTTCAACACTTCCCGCTGGCCGAAGGCCTTGCGCAGGCCGTTGGCGGCCAGCGGGATACCACGCAGCAGGCGTGGCGGCTGTTCTTTGAGCACGGTCATGCGCCCTCCTTCTTCGCCACCTGGTAGGCCGGGTGCCAGCGCAGCCACACCCGTTCCAGGCCGCGGGCAGCAAGGTCGGCGAGCTTGCCGAGCACGGCGTACAGGACGATGGCCAGCACCACGACGTCGGTCTGCAGGAATTCACGGGCATTCATGGCCAGGTAACCGATGCCGGAGCTGGCCGAAATGGTCTCGGCGACGATCAGCGTCAGCCACATGAAGCCCAGGGCGAAGCGCACACCGACCAGGATCGAGGGCAGCGCACCGGGCAGGATCACCTGGCGGAACAGGCCGAAGCCGGACAAGCCATAGCTGCGTGCCATTTCCACCAGTGCCGGGTCGACATTGCGGATGCCGTGGTAGGTGTTCAGGTAGATCGGGAACAGTGTGCCGAGCGCGACCAGGAAGATCTTCGCCGACTCATCGATACCGAACCACAGGATCACCAGGGGGATCAGCGCCAGGTGCGGCACGTTGCGGATCATCTGCACCGAGCTGTCGAGCAGGCGTTCGCCCCAGTTCGACAGGCCGGTGATGAAGCCCAGCACCAGGCCGATGCTGCCGCCGATCACGAAGCCCAGCCCGGCCCGCCAGCCGCTGATCGCCAGGTGAGTCCAGATTTCACCGCTGCGCACCAGCTCGACACCCGCACTGACCACCGCGCTCGGCGCAGGCAGGATACGGGTCGACAGCCAGCCGGCGCTGACCGCCAGCTGCCAGGCTGCCAGCAGCAGCACCGGCAGTGCCCACGGGGCCAGGCGCTGGCTCAGGGTGGTGGAAGTTTTGCGACTCATGGCCCGGCCCTCAGCTCTGCGCGACGGACTTGGGCAGGATGTCGTTGGCGACCATTTCACCGAACGGGCTCACGTAACCGCCCGCCTTGGCCTGCTCCGGGCGTTGCACATCGAGGTGCGGGAACAGCAGTTCGGCAACCCGATACGACTCTTCCAGGTGGGGGTAGCCGGAGAAGATGAAGGTATCGATGCCCAGTTCGGCGTACTCCTTGACCCGTGCGGCCACGGTCGGGCCATCGCCGACCAGCGCGGTACCCGCACCGCCACGCACCAGGCCGACACCGGCCCAGAGGTTGGGGCTGACCTCGAGATTGTCGCGGTTGCCCTTGTGCAAGGCCGCCATGCGCTGCTGGCCGACCGAGTCGAAACGGGCCAGCGAGGCCTGGGCACGGGCGATGGTGTCGTCGTCCAGGTGCGAGATCAGCTTGTCTGCGGCAGCCCAGGCTTCTTCGTTGGTTTCACGCACGATCACGTGCAGGCGAATGCCGAAGCGGACTTCGCGGCCCTGCGCAGCGGCCTTTTCACGCACCTGGGCGATTTTCTCGGCGACGGCGCTTGGCGGCTCGCCCCAGGTCAGGTACAGCTCGACCTGTTCGGCGGCGAGGTCCTGGGCAGCTTCCGAAGAGCCACCGAAGTACAGCGGCGGGCGCGGCTGCTGAATCGGCGGATAGAGCAGTTTGGCGCCCTTCACCTGGATGTGCTTGCCGTCGTAGTCGACGGTTTCGCCTTCCAGCACCTTGCGCCAGATGCGGGTGAACTCGACCGAGGCTTCGTAGCGCTCCTCGTGGTTCAGGTGCAGGCCATCGCCGGCCAGTTCATCCGGGTCGCCGCCGGTCACCAGGTTGAACAGCGCACGGCCGTTGGAAAGCCGATCGAGGGTAGCGGCCTGCCGTGCGGCCACGGTCGGCGAAATGATGCCTGGGCGCAGGGCCACGAGGAACTTCAGGCGCTGGGTCACCGGAATCAGCGACGCCGCCACCAGCCAGGAGTCCTCGCAGGACCGCCCGGTAGGGATCAGCACCCCACCAAAACCGAGGCGGTCGGCGGCTTGGGCGATTTGTTGCAGGTAGCCGTGATCGACTGCGCGGGCGCCGTCGGAGGTGCCCAGGTACTTGCCGTCACCGTGGGTAGGGAGGAACCAGAAAATGTTAAGGCTCATTGGAGTTGTCTCCTCAAGGGTGGCGCAGGCCAGGGCGGCGCCCCGGCGCAGGCGAATCAATCAAGGCGCAGTGGCGACCTTGGCCGGGGGTGTCCAGATCACGTCCTTGATGCTCAGCGGCTTGGGAATCAGCTTGAGCGCCTGGAAGGTGTCGGCAATCTTCTGTTGTGCGGCCACCACTTGCGGGGTGAGCGGCTGAGCACCGTAGCCCTGGCGTTTAACCGAGGTCAGGGTGATATCGGCGGGCAGGCCAAGCAGTGGCGCGACCTGATCGGTGACTTCCTGCGGGTTGGCCTGGGACCATTGGCCCACCGCGCGTACCTCGTCGATCAGGGTGCTGATCACCGCCGGGTGCTGGTTGGCGTAGGTGCGGGTAGCCAGGTAGAACTGGTGGTTGTCGACCAGGCCCTTGCCGTCACGCAGGGTACGGGCCTGCAACTGTTGCTCGGCGGCCGCCTGGTAGGGGTCCCAGATCACCCAGGCATCGACGCTGCCGCGTTCGAAAGCGGCGCGGGCATCGGCAGGCGGCAGGTAGACGGGCTGGATGTCGCTGTAATTGAGGCCAGCGTCCTGCAGGGCACGGACCAACAGATAGTGAACGTTGGAGCCTTTGTTGAGGGCGACTTTCTTGCCTTTGAGCTCCTTCACCGACTGGATCGGCGAGCCCTTCGGCACGAGGATGGCTTCGCTGTGCGGCGCTGGTGGCTCGTAGGCCACGTAGAGCAGATCGGCGCCAGCGGCCTGGGCGAATACCGGCGGCGTCTCGCCAGTGACGCCGAAGTCGATGGAACCGACGTTCAGCCCTTCGAGCAGCTGCGGGCCACCGGGGAACTCGGTCCACTGCACTTGCACGCCCTGCTCGGCCAGGCGCTTCTCCAGCGTGCCCTTGGCCTTGAGCAACACCAGGGTGCCGTATTTCTGATAACCGATACGCAGGCTCTCGGCCTGGGCTTGGGTGATGGCGCCGAAGGACACAGCCGCCGCAAACAGGGCGACCAGACCACGACGCAAGAAGACTGTGCGCATGGCGCTCTCCTGTGCGAGTTGGGTTCGGGTTGCACCTGCTTGCCTCGTTGACGGGCGAGTAAGGTGGTGGAGCGAATGGCTAGGCCGGTCAGTGGTGCCGGCGTTGCCTGATGTTCTGTTGGAGTGACATTACCAGCCTGCTCATATATCTAGAAATCATATTTTTTCATTTGTTTATTCTTTTTCTATCTTTACGTCGAGACGTTTTCAGCGCCAGTGAGATCGAGCGCCGCGCGCGCGGCGCTCGATCTCACTGGCGCTACAAATGCCACGGCAAACACAAAAAAAGGGCCGTCGAAACGGCCCGAAAATCCCTGCTATGGCTAAGAGCAATGCAACGAGGAATTCATCAACGGTCAGGTTGCGGAGTCAGCCGCAGATACGGTTTCACCGCCCGATACCCTTTCGGGAAGCGCTGCTTGATCTCGTCTTCGTCCTTCAGTGAAGGCACGATCACCACCTCGTCGCCGTCCTGCCAGTTACCTGGTGTGGCGACCTTGTGGTTGTCGGTGAGCTGCAGCGAGTCGATCACCCGCAGGATCTCGTTGAAGTTGCGCCCGGTACTGGCCGGATAGGTAATGGTCAGGCGCACCTTCTTGTTCGGGTCGATGACGAACAGCGAGCGCACGGTGAGGGTGTCGCTGGCGTTGGGGTGGATCAGGTCGTACAGGTCGGAGACCTTGCGGTCGGCGTCGGCGATGATCGGGAAGTTGACCACGGTGTTCTGGGTCTCGTTGATGTCCTCGATCCACTTGTGGTGCGACTCGACCGGGTCGACCGACAGGGCGATGGCCTTCACGCCGCGCTTGGCGAAGTCTTCCTTGAGCTTGGCGGTCAGGCCCAGTTCGGTGGTGCACACCGGGGTGAAGTCCGCCGGGTGGGAGAACAGCACACCCCAGCTGTTGCCCAGCCATTCGTGAAAGCGGATCTTGCCTTCGCTGGATTCCTGCTCGAAGTCCGGGGCGATGTCGCCGAGTTTGAGGCTCATGGGGTGCGGCTCCTGTGCTGTGTTCTGGCGTGTGGGTTCAATGTGCCTGCATTCGATGAGAAATAAAAAGAATAAATAATGATTTATTTATAACCTTTGAGCATACGAAAGCGCGGACATAAAAAAGCCTCGCACTAGGCGAGGCTTTCTGTGTGGCTACGGCTTACAGGAAGCTGTAAGTGTAGTTCACGATGAAGCGAGCCTGATCCTGGTCGGCGCTGGCTTCGTTGCTACCGCCACGGTAGACGCCTTGACGCAGGCTGAAGCCCAGGCCTTTGAGGGTGCCTTCCTGAATGGTGTAGTCAACGCGTGCGTCACGTTCCCACTCGTTGTAGGTGCCATGGCCGCTCTTGTAACGAATGTCGTCACCGCGCAGGTAGGCAATCGAAGCCTTCAGGCCCGGAATGCCCAGCGAAGCGAAGTCGTAGGAGTACTGGCCGAAGTTGGTGTTCTCACCGGCACGGGCGAACTGGTTGATCATGCTGTCGGTGAACAGGTAGAAGCTGGAGCCACCGGCACCTTCGGAAGTGCCACTGTCGTTCACCAGGTTGCCTTGGTTCAGCCAGACGAAGCCACCATCATCGCTAACCTGCTGACGGCCGACCATGAACGCGTGGCCACCCAGGGTGTAGGTGAACATGGCGGACCAGGTCTTGTTGTCGACCTCGCCAGTGTT
Organism: Pseudomonas urethralis; assembly: GCF_021602465.1. Classification (NCBI taxonomy): domain Bacteria; kingdom Pseudomonadati; phylum Pseudomonadota; class Gammaproteobacteria; order Pseudomonadales; family Pseudomonadaceae; genus Pseudomonas; species Pseudomonas urethralis. The sequence continues at coordinate 117,478 of NZ_BQIJ01000006.1, read as the reverse complement.
CTTGGCGTAGCCACCGTTGTTGTTGAAGTTGTAAGTGCTGTCGTTGCCGTTTTTACCGTCGCTGCTGCTGTCGAAATAGCGCAGGTCGGTCTTGAACGACTGGTTGTCAGCGATTTTGAAGACGTGGGTCGCACCGAGGAAGTGCTGCTTGTAGAAGTCTTCCAGGTTCGAGTAGTAGTACTGCAGGGTCAGGTCTGGAGTGAGCTTGTAGTCCAGGCCACCGAAGCGGAACTTGTTGCTTTCTGCAGTGGCGCCAGCAACGGACAGACCGGTACGGTTGCTCGAAGCACGACCCATGGCGTGGGTCAGCTGACCGGCGTTAATGGTCAGGTTGTCGATTTCTTTCGACTGGATGGTGCCACCCTCGAAGGTCTGTGGCAGCAGACGACCATCGTTGGAGACCAGGATCGGCAGGTTCGGTGCCAGGGCGCTACCGAAGTGAGCTTCGGTCTTGGAGAAGCGAGCCTTGGCATTGGCGCCGAAGCGAGCCCACTGGGCAGCTGCGCCCTTGCCGTCATCAGGGAAGAAACCGGATTTGTGGTAACCCTCACCACCATCCAGGTGGATACCCCACAGCGCCTGGGCGTCAACACCGAAGCCAACGGTACCCGGGGTGAAACCCGAGATATAGTCGAGCTTGAAGCCCTGACCCGATTCGCGTTGGTCCGGACGCTCGAAGTTGGTGGAGCGGCTGGCGTGCGCTTCACGGTTGTCGTTGTTGAAGTACATGGTGCGCGAGCTGAGCGACAGTTTGCTGTCTTCAACGAAACCGGCGGCACCTGCTGCTTGGGCGAAAACCCCCACTGCCACGGCCAGAGCCAGGCTGGACTTGTACATGTTTTGCTCCTCTACGTTCTAATTCTTGTGTATCTCTGGCGGCAGGATCTGTTGCCCTGCTCAACCGTGGATGGGCGATTAGCCCCAAAGCGTGACCATTTAGTCAATCGTTTCTAAACATTTCTCGACTTTGGTCTAAGACGCCCCTGCGCTACAGGATAATGACAATCCTATAAATCCAAAATGACCGTTTTATGAATTTGTAAGATTTTTAAGGAATATCGTAGGAACCTTTACTGCGAAAAGTTGTATCGGCGATGTCAATCATACCTTTAGGTTATTTGCAAACGTTTGCCGACCAGTAGCCGATTCCTCACCCTCACGAAGGGAAAAGAGGTTAGCAGCGGATCACTGTTTCGCCAGCCGCCCGTTCTCAGCTGTGGCCAGCGTTAAAGCATTTGGCTCCTAAGCTAATTCTAAAAAGTTATTTATTTTTGATTTCTTAGATCATCTAGTCTTCTCGCCATCCACTACATGCATTGCCTGACGAGAGGTTCACCATGATCCCGCACGCTCCGCTGCGCCTGTTCGCCGCCCTGACCCTCGCCAGCACCAGCTGGTTGGCCCAGGCCGCCGACCTGACCGTTGCCTACCAGACCACTGTCGACCCGGCCAAAGTGGCCCAGGTCGATGGCAATTATGAAAAAGCCAGCAAGGCCAGCATCGACTGGCGCAAGTTCGATAACGGCGCCGACGTGATCACCGCCGTCGCCAGCGGCGATGTGCAGATCGGTTATCTCGGTTCCAGCCCATTGGCTGCCGCCGCCACCCGCAAACTGCCGGTCGAAACCTTCCTCATCGCCACCCAGATCGGTGCCGGCGAGGCCCTGGTCGCCCGTGACAGCATCAAGACTCCACAAGACCTGATCGGCAAGAAAGTCGCCGTGCCGTTCGTCTCCACCGGCCACTACAGCCTGCTGGCCGCGCTCAAAAGCTGGAACATCGACCCGTCCAAGGTGCAGATCCTCAACCTGGCACCACCGGCGATCATCGCGGCCTGGAAGCGCGGCGACATCGACGCGACCTACGTCTGGGACCCGGCACTCGGTGTCGCCAAGGAAAACGGCAAGGTGCTGATCACCTCGGGCGAACTGGCCCAGAAAGGCGCACCGACCTTCGATGCCTGGATCGTGCGCAAGGACTTTGCCGACAAGCACCCTGACGTGGTCAAGGCGTTCGCCAAGGTCACCCTCGACGCCTACGCCGACTACCGCAAGGACCCGAAAGCCTGGCTGGCCGACAAAGGCAACATCGACAAGCTGGCCAAGCTGTCCGGTGCCAAGCCCAGCGACATTCCGGTGCTGCTGCAAGGCAACGTCTACCCATTGGCCGCTGACCAGGCCAGCGCCCTGGGCGCGCCGACCACCAAGGCGCTGACCGATACCGCCACCTTCCTCAAGCAACAAGGCAAAGTCGAAGCCGTGTTGCCCGACTATTCGCCGTACGTCAGCGACAAATTCCTTCCAAACTGATCCGGAGCCTGCCATGGCCTTGCTCGAACTGGAGCGCATCAGCGCACAGTACCCCGGCACTACCGCCCCGGTGCTGGCCGACATCAACCTGAGCCTTGGGCCACGCCAGCTGCTGGTGGCCCTGGGGCCATCCGGCAGTGGCAAGACCTCGCTGCTCAACCTGATCGCCGGCTTCGTTACCCCGAGCAGCGGGCGCATCAGCCTCGACGGCGTACCCGTGCAAGGCCCGGGTGCCGAGCGTGGCGTGGTGTTCCAGGATGATGCCCTGCTGCCATGGCAGAACGTGCTGGGCAACGTCGCTTTCGGCCTGGAACTGGCCGGAGTGCCGCGCGCCCAGCGTGAGGCCAAGGCCCGCGAGATGCTGGCGTTGGTCGACCTCGACGGCTTCGGCGAACGGCGCATCTGGCAACTGTCCGGTGGCCAGAAACAGCGCGTGGGCCTGGCCCGGGCGCTGGCCGCCGACCCGCGGGTACTGCTGATGGACGAACCGTTCGGCGCCCTCGACGCCTTTACCCGCGAACAGATGCAGGAACTGCTGCTGCAAGTCTGGCAGCGCACCGCCAAACCGGTGTTCCTGATCACCCATGACATCGAGGAAGCGGTGTTCCTGGCCAGCGAACTGGTATTGCTGGCGCCCAACCCCGGCCGCGTGGTCGAGCGCCTGCAACTGGACTTCGGCCAGCGCTACGCGGCTGGCGAGTCGGCCCGGGCGATCAAGTCCGACCCACGCTTCATCGAAACCCGCGAGCACGTCCTTGCCCGCGTGTTCTCCCAACGCCAAAGCCTGCAGGAGCGCGCATGAGCAGCCTGGATCTGCCGGTCGCCGGCAAACGCGACACTCAAACCCGGTCTGCCCCCCAGGCGCGCCGCCCATTGTCCACCCGCTGGATCAGTACCCTGACCCTGGTCAGCTTGCTGTTCGCCTGGTGGCTGGTGACGGCCGCCGGCTGGATCGAGCCGCTGTTCCTGCCCTCGCCCGGCGACATCCTGACCAAGGCCTGGGCCCTGCTCACCCAAGGCTACATGGACGCCAGCCTGTGGCAGCACCTGGGCGCCAGCCTGGGCCGTATCGGCCTGGCCCTGGTCGCCGCGACCCTGACCGCGATCCCGGTCGGCATTGCCATCGGCTACAACCGTGTGGCCCGTGGCATCCTCGACCCGCTGATCGAGTTCTACCGGCCCATCCCGCCGCTGGCCTACCTGCCGCTGATCGTCATCTGGTGCGGCATCGGTGAGCTGTCCAAGGTGCTGCTGATCTACCTGGCGATCTTCGCCCCGATCGCCATCGCCACCGCTACCGGCGTGCGTACCGTCGACCCGGCCAAGCTGCGGGCGGCACAGTCGCTGGGCGCGAGCCGGGCGCAGCTGATTCGCCACGTGATCCTGCCCAGCGCCCTGCCCGACATCCTCACCGGCATCCGCATCGGTTTGGGGGTCGGCTGGTCGACTTTGGTCGCCGCTGAGCTGATCGCTGCCACCAGCGGCCTGGGTTTCATGGTGCAGTCGGCGGCGCAGTTTCTGGTCACCGACGTGGTGGTGCTGGGCATCCTGCTGATCGCCCTGATCGCCTTCGCCCTGGAGATGGGCCTGCGCGCCCTGCAACGCAAGCTGGTGCCCTGGCACGGGCAGAGCCACTGAATTCCTGTTGACCACGCCAGCACCCTGGCGCCCGATTGAAGAGACCGACATGAGCCTGACCATTACCCCCCTCAGCCCGGCGCTCGGCGCACAGATCAGCGGCGTGGACATCAGCCGCGACATCAGCGCCGAACAACGCGATGCCATCGAGCAGGCGCTGCTCCAGCATCAGGTGCTGTTCTTCCGCGACCAGCCGCTCAACCCGGAGCAACAGGCGCGTTTCGCCGCCCGCTTCGGCGACCTGCATATCCACCCGATCTACCCCAACGTGCCAGAGACGCCGCAGGTGCTGATCCTCGACACGGCCGTCACCGACGTGCGTGACAACGCCGTGTGGCACACCGACGTGACCTTCCTGCCGACCCCGGCACTGGGCGCGGTGCTTAGCGCCAAGCAATTGCCGGCCTATGGCGGCGACACCTTGTGGGCCAGCGGCATCGCAGCGTTCGATGCCTTGTCGGCGCCGCTGCGCGAGATGCTCGATGGCCTGACCGCCACCCATGACTTTACCAAGTCGTTCCCCCTGGAGCGTTTTGGTACCACGGCCGAGGACCTGGCGCGCTGGGAGGCGACCCGGCGCAACAACCCGCCGCTGTCGCACCCGGTGGTGCGCACGCATCCGGTGAGCGGGCGCAAGGCGTTGTTCGTCAATGAAGGGTTCACCACGCGCATCAATGAGCTGAGCGAACTGGAGAGCGAAGCACTGTTGAAGCTGCTGTTCGCCCATGCGACGCGGCCGGAGTTCAGCATTCGCTGGCGCTGGCAGGAGAATGACGTGGCGTTCTGGGACAACCGCGTGACCCAGCATTTTGCGGTGGATGACTACCGGCCCAATCGGCGGGTAATGCACCGGGCGACCATCCTGGGGGATGCACCGTTCTGAGACTTCCTGCTCCGGCCTCTTCGCGGGCTCGCCCGCGAAGAGGCCGGTACAGGTATCAGCGGACCAGATGCAGGAACTGCATGTGCCGTTCGTACTGGTCGAGGATGTCGTTGATGATCTGCTCCTTGCTGTAGCCCACCAGGTCGTAGTTCTGGCTGCCTTCGCTCAGGTGCACTTCGGCCCGGTAGTAACGGCGGTTCTTCAACTCCTGCGTGCCCAGCCCACCCAGTGCGAACGACGGGGTGAAGTAGCCACGCATCTGCACCTGGTAGATGAACGGCTGCTCCTCGCCATGGCCTACCTTCAGGCTGACGTTGTCATGGCTCGGGTCATCCTGGGTCACCAGCACCAGGCCCTTCTGCTCGAATACCTCACGCACATCGGCAATCGCCGGGCGCACCACGTCGTCCATGAAGCGATACACCTCGTCCCGCGACGGGAAGTGCACGGCCTGGCTCAGGCGTTGGCGCCAGCCACCGCGGCCACGGCGTGACTGGGCGAAGGGTGCCAGCGAGTGCATCTGCGCGATCTGCCGCTGGCCCTCCAGGTAGAAAGCCTTGTGCAGCCCCCACATCATGCACAGCAAGATCAGCGAGAACGGCAGCGAGGTCAGCACCACTGCCGACTTCAGCGAATCGATGCTGCCGGCGAACAGCAGGCCGCTGGTGATCAGCGCCGTCATCGCGCCCCAGAAGATGCGCAGCCAGTTCGGCCCGTCTTCGTCGGCACCGCCGCCCTTGGCGGACAAGGTCGACAGCACCACCGTGCCGGAGTCGGCCGAGGTGACGAAGAACACGAAACTGATGAACACCGTCACGGCGATGACGACCTTGCTCCACGGGTAGCTTTCCAGCAGCAGGTACAGGCTCATCGACGGGTTGTCCAACGCCGACTGGCCGAGCGCGGTCATGCCATGGTTGATCACCTGGTCCAGCGCGCTGTTGCCGAAGATCGACATCCACGCCAGGGTAAAGCCCAGCGGAATCAGCAACACGCCGAAGACGAACTCACGGATGGTGCGGCCACGCGAGATGCGCGCAATGAACAAGCCCACGAACGGTGCCCAGGCGATCCACCAGGCCCAGTAGAACACCGTCCAGCCACCCAGCCAGTCACGTTGCTCACCATAGGCATACACATCGAAGCTCTTGCGCGGCAAGGCGCCGAGGTAATCGCCCAGGTTCTGGATCAGGGTATTGAACAGGTGCTGGGTAGGCCCGGCGAACAGCACGAACAGCAGCAGCGCGCAGGCCAGGAACAGGTTGATGTCGCTCATCACCCGCACGCCCTTTTCCACCCCCGCCACGGCGACCGCGACTGCCGCGCCCATCATCAGCGCGATGAGGATCACCTGTACCCATTGGCTATGACTGATGCCGAACAGGTAGTCGAGGCCGGCGTTCAGGTGCAGCACACCGAACCCCATGTCGGCGCCCAGGCCGAATACCGTGGCGATGATGCCGAACCCATCCACGGCATAGCCGATCGGGCCGTTGATGCGCTTGCCGATCAACGGATACAGGGCCGAACGCAACGCCAGTGGCAGGTTGTGCCGGTAGGCAAAGTAGGCCAGCGCCATGCCGACGAAGGCGAACACGCCCCAGCCATGCAGGCCCCAGTGCAGGAACAGGATTTCCATCGCCTGGCGCCCGGCCTCGGCCGTGCCGCCTTCGCCCTGGGGCGGGCTGAGCATGTGGGTCAGCGGTTCGGATACGCAGAAGAAGAACAGCGTGATGCTGATACCGGCGGCGAACAGCATGCCGGCCCAGGACAGGTAACTGAACTCGGGTTCGTCATGGTCGGCACCGAGCTTGATCTTGCCGTAGCCAGACAAGGCGGTGACCACCACGAACACCAGGTACAGGGTCATGGCCAGCATGTAGTACCAGCCGACCGTGTTGGCCGCCCAGTTCTGCGCCGCCAGCAGCCACTCGCCGGCAGCCTGCGGGAAGGCTATGACCACCAGCCCGAAGAGAAGAATGAAAGTCGCCGCGAAGTAGAACACCGGCGGGTTCATGCGGATCTTGCCAGAGGCAAGGGATGGGGACGGTGCACTCATGAGACAGGCACCTCGTCGATCGACGTGAGGTTCGGAATGAACGGGTTCAGCAAAGGAATCCTCCTGTTGAACACCGGCAGCGGACCAGCGTTTTTCATTGAACAAGCGTTCAAGTTAAACATGGATCGGCTTTCAAAGCGAACCGGGGCGCCGATTGGCGCCCCTTGTAACTCAGTTCTTGTCCTGGCAATCCAGCTGCAGGTTGGCCTGGGTGATGTTGCTTTCGGCCGGCACGCTGCGCGTCAGCCACACGTTGCCACCAATGGTCGAGCCCTTGCCGATGGTAATCCGCCCCAGGATCGTCGCCCCGGCATAGATCACCACGTCGTCCTCGACGATCGGGTGGCGCGCCAGGCCCTTGTGCAGCGTACCCGACTCATCGCTCGGGAAGCGCTTGGCACCCAGGGTTACCGCCTGATAGATACGCACCCGCTCACCAATGATCGCGGTCTCGCCAATCACCACACCGGTACCGTGGTCGATGAAGAAGCTCTTGCCGATCTGCGCACCGGGGTGAATATCGATGCCGGTGGCCGAATGCGCCAGTTCCGAACTGATCCGCGCCAGCAGCGGCAATCCGGCCTGGTAAAGGTGGTGAGCCAGGCGGTGATGGATGATCGCCAGGATCCCCGGATAGCACAGCAGAACCTCATCCACACTGCGCGCGGCCGGGTCGCCGTGATACGCCGCCAGCACATCGGTATCGAGCAGCACGCGCAGCCCCGGCAGGGCCGCCGCGAAGTCCTGAATCAGGCGCAGGGCGTGGGCATCGACGCCCTCCAGCTCCGTCTTGCTCTGGCGGGCGGCGTAACGCAGTTCCAGCCGCGCCTGGGCCAGCAACGCGGTCAGCGCCGCGTCGAGGGTATGGCCAACATAGAAATCCTCGCTCTCTTCGCGCAGGTCGACCGGGCCCAGACGCATCGGGAACAGCGCCCCGCACAGCTGTTCCAGAATCTGCCGCATGGCCTCGCGCGACGGCAGCTCGCGCCCGCCCTGCTCGCCGCTGCTGCGGCCGTTGCGGCTACGCCATTGTTCGCGGGCGCCGCGCAAGCCACTGACGATGCTGTGCAGTTGCCAGTGCCCAGATGATGGTTGTTCGCTCACGGTGTTCTCCTGCCCAGGGTGGCCAATCTGTCGTTATGCAATCCACTCTACGGCAATCCGCCTCTTGGAAAAAACAACGCTTTATTCCATCCTGCGCTAAGTCAGGCATAAGCCGCGATGACGGTGCCAGCATCCTGGCCTACCCTCAAAGCAGTCAAAACCCGGCACAGATCAAAATAGATATAACAAAATAAGTTTTTATTATTTCCTGACCTATAAAGCCAACTCTATAGTCGCCACCCACTACTTCCACAACAAGCGCGGGGCCATGCCATGTCGAAATTTGCCAAACCGCTTCTCAACGCCAGCCTGGCCATCCTGCTAGGTGCCGGCCTGCTCAGCCATGCCTTCGCCGGCGAGCAACTGAAGACCATCAAGGACAAGGGCGTGATCAACGTCGGTCTCGAAGGTACCTACCCACCGTTCAGCTTCCAGGATGAAAACGGCAAGCTGACCGGCTTCGAGGTCGAGCTGTCCGAGCTGCTGGCCAAGGAGCTGGGGGTCAAGGCCAAGATCCAGCCGACCAAGTGGGACGGCATCCTCGCCGCCCTGGAATCCAAGCGCCTGGACGTGGTGGTCAACCAGGTGACCATCTCCGAGGAGCGCAAGAAGAAATACGACTTCTCCGAGCCCTACACCATCTCCGGCATCCAGGCGCTGATCCTGAAGAAGAAGGCCGAGCAGCTGAACATCAAGAGCGCGCAGGACCTGGCCGGCAAGAAAGTCGGTGTCGGCCTGGGTACCAACTACGAGCAATGGGTGAAGCAGGACGTGCCAAAGGCAGACGTGCGCACCTATGAAGACGACCCGAGCAAGTTCGCCGACCTGCGCAACGGCCGGATCGACGCCATCCTCATCGACCGCCTGGCAGCGCTTGAGTACGCCCAGAAGGCCAAGGACACCCAACTGGCTGGCGACGCCTTCTCGCGCCTGGAAAGCGGCGTAGCGCTGCGCAAGGGCGAGCCTGAGCTGCTGGAGGCGATCAACAAGGCCATCGACAAACTCAAGGCCGACGGCACGCTGGCCAAGCTGTCCGTGAAATACTTCGGTGCCGATGTCACCAAATGATCGCTGAAAGCCTGCAACTCGTCGCCGACTCCACGCCCTTCCTGCTGAAGGGCGCGGGTTACACGGTGCTGCTCAGTGTGGGCGGCATGTTCTTCGGCCTGGTGCTGGGCTTTGCCCTGGCGCTGATGCGGCTGTCGAAGATCTTGCCGCTGAACTGGCTGGCACGCATCTACGTGTCGTTTTTCCGTGGCACGCCGCTGCTGGTGCAGCTGTTCGTGATCTACTTCGGCATGCCACAGGTCGGCATCGAGCTCGACCCGATCCCGGCCTCGCTGATCGGCTTGTCACTGAACATGGCGGCTTACATCTGCGAAATCCTGCGGGCGGCGATCTCCTCGATCGACCGTGGCCAGTGGGAAGCCGCGGCCAGCATCGGCATGACCCGCACCCAGGCCATGCGCCGGGCGATCCTGCCCCAGGCACTGCGCACCGCGCTGCCACCCCTGGGCAACAGCTTCATCTCGCTGGTCAAGGACACCGCGCTGGCCGCGACCATCCAGGTGCCCGAGCTGTTCCGCCAGGCCCAGCTGATTACCGCGCGCACCTTCGAGGTGTTCACCATGTACCTGGCCGTTGCAGTGATCTACTGGGTCCTCTGCAGCATCCTCGCGCACTTCCAGAACCGCATGGAAGCGCGGGTCAACCAGCACGACCAGGAGCAATGAGATGATCGTCGCCAAAGGCCTGACCAAGCAGTTCAAGGGCCAGACCGTGCTCAACGGTATCGACCTGACCGTGCAACCCGGTGAAGTAGTGGCCATCATCGGCCCCAGCGGCTCGGGCAAGACCACCTTCCTGCGTTGCCTCAACTTGCTGGAAACCCCGGATGCCGGGCAGATTCGGATCGGCGACATCAGCATCGATGCCAACCGCCCGCTCGGCGGCCAGCAGAGTGCGATCCGCCGCCTGCGCCAGCAAGCTGGCTTCGTGTTCCAGAACTTCAACCTGTTCCCCCACCGCACTGCGCTGGAGAACGTCATCGAAGGCCCGGTGATCGTCAAGAAGACCCCTCGCCAACAGGCCATCGACCTGGGTCGACGGTTGCTGGCCAAGGTCGGCCTGGCGGGCAAGGAAGACGCCTATCCAAGGCGCCTTTCCGGTGGCCAGCAGCAGCGCGTGGCAATTGCCCGCGCGCTGGCCATGGAGCCTGAAGTGATCCTGTTCGACGAGCCCACCTCGGCCCTCGACCCGGAACTGGTCGGCGAGGTGTTGGCGACCATCCGCGGCCTGGCCGAGGAGAAGCGCACGATGATCATCGTCACCCACGAGATGAGCTTTGCCCGGGATGTCGCGAACCGAGTGATCTTCTTCGACAAGGGCGTGATCGTGGAACAGGGTGAGGCCAAGGCGCTGTTTGCCAATCCCAAGGAAGAGCGTACCCGGCAATTCCTGCGCAAGTTCCTCGGGACTGCTGCTTCCGAGTAATCCCCTCTCTGGCCTCATCGCGGATAAATCCGCTCCTACAACAACGCTGTCCTGTAGGAGCGGATTTATCCGCGATAGCGCCAGCACGCCCATCGCAAATCCTATCTTCTATACATATTCCAAAGAGTTAGTTCATAAACCTTTGATAAGCCATTAGGGTATATGAACCGGACCACCGGACCAGCAAAAGTCTGTCGCCATCAGCTGAAGCGACGCATCCACTTTGTGAGGTTCGGTTCTGATGACCACCCAGCCAAATACCCCATTCCACAGCGATCTCGACAGTTCGCCCCTGCTGCTGCCGGCCAAGGTTCTGCGCAACGACGCCGAAGCCCTGCAAGCCGCCCGTGAGCTCGCCGAGACCGCCCGCGAGCAGGCCGCCCGCCGCGACCAGCAACGCAAGCTGCCCTGGGCAGAAATCGAACAGTTCACCCGTAGCGGCCTGGGCAGCATCAGCGTACCCAAGGCCTATGGCGGCCCCGACGTCTCGTTCGAGACGGTCGCTGAAGTGTTCCGCCTGATCAGCGCCGCCGACCCGGCCTTGGGACAGATCCCGCAGAACCAGTTCGGCATGCTGCAACTGCTGCGCCTGACCGCTACCGAGGCCCAGCAGGCGCTGATCTTCCGCAGCGTGCTGGACGGCTGGCGCATCGGCAATGCCGGCCCCGAGCGCGGCACCAAGGACACCCTGACGCTCAAGGCAAGGATCACCCGCAGCGGTGACGGCTATCGCATCAGTGGAGAGAAGTTCTACTCCACCGGCGCGCTGTTCGCCCACTGGGTGGCGGTCAAGGCACTGGACGACGAAGGCCGCCAGCGCCTGGCCTTTGTCCGCCGTGGCAGCCCGGGGCTGCGCATCGTCGACGACTGGTCCGGCTTCGGCCAGCGCACCACCGCCAGCGGTACCGTGCTGCTCGATCAGGTCCCGGTCGATGCCGAACTGGTCATCGACAACTGGCGCCAGCGCGATATCCCCAATATCCAGGGCGCGGCCTCGCAGTTGATTCAGGCCGCCATCGATGCCGGCATCGCCGAGGCAGCCATCGACGACGCCATCACCTTCGTCCGCGAAAAATCCCGGCCATGGATCGAGGCCAAGGTCGAGCGCGCCAGCGATGACCCTTACGTGATAGCCGACATCGGCCGCCTGAAACTTGAACTGCATGCCGCCGAGGCGCTGCTGCGCAAGGCCGCGCGGGTACTCGACGAGGTCAATGCCGGGCCGATCGATGCTGCTGCCGCAGCGCGGGCGTCGATTGCCGTGGCCGAGGCCAAGGTACTGACCACGGAGATCTCGCTGCAGGCCAGCGAGAAGCTGTTCGAGCTGGCCGGCAGCCGCGCCACCCTGGCCGAGTTCAACCTCGACCGGCACTGGCGCAATGCCCGGGTGCACACCCTGCACGACCCGGTGCGCTGGAAGTACCACGCAGTGGGCGCTTACCACCTCAACGGCACCCTGCCCGCCCGGCATTCCTGGATCTGATTGGCGGGCCCAGGGGTTGCGTTGCAGCCCCATGGCCCCGGAGAACAGCATGACAACATCCGTAATCACCAGCGACAGCCAGGCCCTGGCTGTCGCCGAGCAAGTCGCCCAGCAGCTCAAGCGCGACAGTGCCCTGCGCGACCGCGAACGCCGCCTGCCGCACGCCGAACTGGAGCTGTTCACTCTCTCCGGCCTGTGGGCCATCAGCGTCCCGAAAAGCTTCGGCGGCGCCGGTGTGTCCAACGTCACCCTGGCCCAGGTCATCGCCCGCATCGCCCAGGCTGATGCCTCCCTTGGCCAGATTCCGCAGAACCACTTCTATGCCCTCGAAGTGCTGCGGGTGAATGGCAGCCCCGAGCAGCAGCAGCGCCTGTACGCCGAAGTCCTGGCCGGCCGCCGTTTCGGTAATGCGCTGGCCGAACTGGGTACGAAAACCGCCCATGACCGCACCACCCGCCTGACCCACGACGGCGCCGGTTTCCGCATCAACGGCCGCAAGTTCTACGCCACCGGGGCGCTCTATGCGCAACGGATCCCGACCTCGGTGATCGACGACCAAGGCCGCCAGCAGCTGGCCTTCGTCCCCGCCGACAGTCAGGGCCTGCAGGTGATCGACGACTGGAGCGGTTTCGGCCAGCGCACCACTGGCAGCGGCTCGGTGAGCTTCGACAACGTCTGGGTCGATGCCAACGACGTGGTGCCGTTCCAGAGTGCTTTCGAGCGCCCGACGCCGGTCGGCCCGCTGGCGCAGATTCTCCACGCTGCCATCGACACCGGTATCGCCCGCGCCGCGCTGGAGGACGCCCTGCACTTCGTGCGCACGCGCAGCCGGCCATGGGTCGACTCCGGTCTGGACAAGGCCAGCGACGACCCACTGACGCTGAAAAGCTTCGGCCAGCTGGTAATCCGCCTGCATGCCGCTGAAGCCTTGCTCGAACGCGCCGGCGAGATCCTTGACCGCGCCCAGGCCGACAGCAATGCCGACACCGTGGCCGCTGCCTCCATCGCCGTTGCCGAAGCACGGGCCATCAGTACGGAAGTGTCCCTTGCCGCCGGCACCACGCTGTTCGAACTGGCCGGCAGCCAGGCCACCCTGGCCGAACACAACCTCGACCGCCACTGGCGCAACGCCCGCGTGCACACCCTGCACGACCCGGTGCGCTGGAAGTACCACGCCATCGGCAACTACTACCTGAACAACGCAAACCCTCCACGCCGGGGGACTATCTGATGCCCAAGCAGATCCTGCTCAATGCCTTCAACATGAACTGCATCGGGCACATCAACCACGGCCTGTGGACCCACCCAAGGGACACCTCGACCCAGTACAAGACCCTGGAATACTGGACCGACCTGGCGCGCCTGCTGGAGCGTGGGCTGTTCGACGGCCTGTTCATCGCCGACATCGTCGGCACCTACGACATCTACGGCAATTCCGTGGACGTAACCCTGAAGGAGTCGATCCAGCTGCCGGTCAACGACCCGCTGCTGCTGGTGTCGGCGATGGCTGCCGTCACCCGCCACCTCGGGTTCGGCCTCACCGCCAACCTTACCTACGAGGCGCCGTACCTGTTCGCCCGACGCCTCTCGACCCTCGACCACCTGAGCAATGGCCGGGTCGGCTGGAACATCGTCACCGGTTACCTCGACAGCGCCGCCCGCGCCATGGGCCTGGAGCAACAGCCCGAGCACGACCGCCGCTACGACCAGGCCGACGAATACCTGCAGGTGCTGTACAAGCTGCTGGAAGGCAGCTGGGCCGATGACGCCGTGGTCAACGACCGCGAGCGGCGGGTGTACGCCGAGCCGAGCAAGGTGCGCAAGGTGCGCCACCAGGGCGAGTTCTACAAGGTCGAGGGCTACCACCTGTGCGAACCCTCGCCACAGCGCACGCCGGTACTGTTCCAGGCGGGCAGCTCGCCGCGCGGCCTGGCCTTTGCCGGCAACCATGCCGAGTGCGTGTTCATCAGCGGCCAGGACAAGGCCGCTACCCGCGCCCAGGTCGACAAGGTACGCGCGGCCGCCCAGGCGGCCGGCCGCGATCCACAGGCGGTGAAGGTGTTCATGGGCATCACGGTGATCGTCGCGCCCACCGAGCAGCAGGCCCAGGCCAAATATGCCGAGTACCTGCAGCATGCCAGCGCCGAAGCCGGCGTGGCGCACTTCGCCGCCTCGACCGGCATCGACTTTGCCGCCTACGGGCTGGACGAGCCGATCGGCGCCAGCAAGGGCAACGCCATCCAGTCGGCCACCCGCCAATTGCAGGAAAACGCCTGGACCCGCCGCCGCCTGCTGGAGCAGCACGCCCTCGGCGGGCGCTATGTCACCCTGGTCGGCGCCCCCGATCAGGTGGTCGAACAGCTGATCGCCTGGATCGACGAAACCGGCCTGGACGGCTTCAACCTGACCCGTACCGTCACCCCGGAAAGCTACGAGGACTTCATCGACCTGGTGGTCCCGCAACTGCAGCAACGTGGTCGCTACAAGACCGCCTACGCCGACGGCACCCTGCGCGAGAAGCTGTTCGCCAGCGACCACCCGCACCTGCCCGCCGACCACCCTGGTTCCACTTACCGCAACAACCCAACCCCTGCCCCGACTGGAGCCCTGCACCATGCTTGAGAAACTGTTCCGGCCCGTCGCGGCCATCGCCATCACCCTCGGCCTGTGCACCAGCGCGTTCGCCGCCGAGCCCCTGAAGATCGGCACCACGGCGGCCTTTGCCATCCCCTTGGAAGCGGCGGTGGAAGAAGCCCACAAGCAAGGGCTGGAAGTGAAGCTGATCGAGTACAGCGACTGGATCGCGCCGAATGTCAGCCTCAACAGCGGCGACATCGACGTGAACTACTTCCAGCACATCCCCTTCCTCGAGAATGCCAAGGCTGCCGCCGGTTTCAACCTGGTGCCCTACGCTCCGGGGATCATCAACAACGTCGGCCTGTACTCGAAGAAGTACAAGAGCTTCGCCGAACTGCCCGAAGGCGCCAGCGTGGCCATCGCCAACGACCCGATCAACAGCGGCCGTGGCCTGCAGCTGCTGGCCAAGGCCGGCTTGATCACCCTCAAGCCGGGTGTCGGCTACAAAGCCACCGAAGACGACATCGTCGCCAACCCGAAAAAGCTCAAGATCCTGCAGGTCGAAGCCGTGCAACTGGTGCGCGCCTATGACGACGCCGACCTTGTGCAGGGCTACCCGGCCTACATCCGCCTGGCCAACAGCTTCGATGCCACCTCGGCGCTGCTGTTCGATGGCCTGGAAAACAAGGAATACGTGATCCAGTTCGTCATCCGCCCGCAAAGCAAGGACGACCCGCGCCTGGCAAAGTTCGTCGACATCTACCAACACTCGCCTGCCGTGCGTGCAGCGTTGAACAAGGCCCATGGCAACCTGTACCAGGCCGGTTGGGAAGGCTGACATGAGCCAGGCCAACGCGCTCAGGGCGCCCACCGCACAACCATCGCCGCCAACGGCCAGGGAGCAGGCCCTGCGCCCGGAGGTCAACGAAGCCCACGTCCGCTTCATCGGCCTTGGCAAGACCTACCCTGGCCAGCAACAACCGGCACTGCAGGGCATCGACCTGAACATCCGCCGTGGTGAAATCTTCGGCATCATCGGCCGCAGTGGCGCGGGCAAGTCATCGCTGCTGCGCACCATCAACCGCCTCGAACAGCCGAGCCAGGGCCGTGTCCTGATTGATCAGGTAGACATTGCGCCGTTCGACGAGGAGCGCCTGGTGGCGCTGCGCCGGCGCATCGGCATGATCTTCCAGCACTTCAACCTGATGTCGGCCAAGACCGTGTGGCAGAACGTCGAGCTGCCACTGAAGGTGGCGGGCGTGGCCAAGGCCGAGCGCCAGCACAAGGTCCGCGAACTGCTGGAGATGGTTGGCTTGCAGGACAAGCATCACGTCTATCCGGCGCAGCTGTCTGGCGGGCAGAAGCAGCGCGTCGGCATCGCCCGGGCGCTGGTGCATGACCCCGAGATCCTGTTGTGCGACGAAGCCACCTCGGCGCTGGACCCGGAGACCACGGCGTCGATCCTCGAACTGCTGCGCGACATCAACCAGCGCCTGGGCCTGACCGTGGTGCTGATCACCCACGAAATGGCAGTGATCCGCGACATCTGCCACCGCGTGGTGGTGCTGGAACGTGGCGCTATCGTCGAACAGGGCGAAGTCTGGCGCGTGTTCGGCAACCCACACCATGACGTCACCCGGACCCTGCTCGCCCCGTTGCAGACCAAGCTGCCCGCGGCTTTGCAGGCAAAGCTGCGCGCCAGCCCAGCGGGCCATGACAGCGCGGTGGTGCTCAAGCTCACCCTGCTGGGCGAGCCGGCATTGTCCGACTTGTTCAGCGAACTGGGCGGACGCGTGCGCCTGCTCCAGGGCGGTGTGGAGACCATCGGCGAGCATGCGCTCGGGCAGCTGATCCTGTCGATTCAAGGCTCGCCGCATGACACCCATCAATTGCTCGCACGCGCCCGCCGCTGGGCCGAAGACGTGGAGGTACTGGGCCATGTGGTTTGATCGCTTGCTTGAAGGCTTGCTCGACACGTTGCTGATGGTCGGCGTGTCCTCGCTGGTCGCACTGCTGGTGGGGGTGCCGATGGCGGTGCTGCTGGTCACCAGCGACAAGGGCGGTATCTTCGAGGCACCGCTGCTCAATCGAGTGCTGGGCGCCTTCGTCAATCTGTTCCGCTCGATCCCGTTCCTGATCCTGATGGTCGCACTGATTCCCTTCACCCGGCTGGTGGTAGGGACCACCTATGGCGTGTGGGCTGCCGTGGTGCCACTGACCATCGCCGCGACGCCGTTCTTTGCAAGGATTGCCGAGGTCAGCCTGCGGGAAGTCGACCATGGCCTGGTGGAGGCAGCGCAGGCCATGGGCTGCCGGCGTTGGCACATCGTCTGGCACGTCCTGCTGCCCGAGGCGCTGCCCGGGATCGTCGGTGGGTTCACCATCACCCTGGTGACGCTGATCAACTCGTCAGCCATGGCCGGGGCGATTGGTGCGGGTGGGCTGGGGGATATTGCCTATCGGTATGGGTATCAGCGTTTCGACAGCCAGATCATGCTGACCGTGATTGCCATGTTGGTGGCGTTGGTGGCACTGATCCAGCTGGGAGGGGACCGGTTGGCGAAAGGCTTGAACAAGCGTTGACGTGCCTGCCATAACATTTTCTGCGCCTGTGAGACCGAGCGCCGCCCGCGATGCGCCGCGCGGGCGGCGCTCGATCTCGCAGGCGCTGAACAACACCCGCCATACCCCTCAGCCCCAGCGCAGATCCCCAGCCGGCACCGGCCGCCCAAACCAGTACCCCTGCCCCAACTGGCACTGCTGCTCCAGCAGGAACCGCGCCTGCTCCGCCTGTTCGATCCCCTCGGCATGCACCTGCATGCCCATGCTCCGCGCCAGCGCGACGATCACCCGGACGATGGCAATATCATCATCATCCAGCGGCAAGCCGGCCACGAAGCCTTGGTCGATCTTGAGCTTCTGCACCGGCAGGCGCTTGAGCCGCAGCAACGACGAGTACCCCGTGCCAAAGTCATCGATGGCCAGGTTCAGCCCCAGCTCGCGCAGGCGATGCAGCTGTTCCAGTGCCACTTCCGGGTCTTCCATGACCGCACTCTCGGTCACTTCCAGCTCCAGCAGCGCCGGGTCCAGCCCAGTTTCATGCAGTACATCGGCCACCTGCCGGTACAACTCACGCTGGCCAAACAAGCGGCTGGAGATATTGACGGCAACGAACGCCAACCTCCGCCCATCCTCCCGCCACCGCACCATCTGCCGGCAGGCCTCGCGCAACACCCAGGCATCGATCTCGGCAATCAGGCCGGTGCGTTCGGCGATGGGGATGAAATCGCTCGGCGGAACCAACCCACGCTGCGGGTGCTGCCAACGGACCAAGGCCTCGACACCGACCCTCTGCGCCGTGAACAGGTCATGCACCGGTTGGTAGAACACCCGCAGCTCATCATTGGCCAGCGCCCGGCGCAACTCGCTCGCGGTTTCCACCCGGTGCTGGGCGTGAGCGGTCAGCTCTTCGGTGTACAGCGCATAGCAGGCGCGGCCATTACCCTTGGCCTTGAACAGCGCCGAATCGGCATTGCGCAACAATTGCTCGGCGCTCAGGGCGTCGGTGGGGAACAGGCTGATGCCCACGCTGGCACTGATGAACAGCCGGTGATCATCGAATTCGAAGGGCTCACGCATGCGTTCGATGATGCCCTGTGCCAGCTTGCCGGCCTGGCCAACCTGCTGGCAGTTCTCGGCCAGCACAGCGAACTCGTCACCGCCCAGGCGCGCCAGGGTCACGTTGCTGCCAACGGCCTCACGCAGACGCTCGCCTACCAGCTTCAACAACTGGTCGCCAATGGTATGGCCAAGGCCGTCGTTGATGCTCTGAAAGTGATCCAGGTCGAGCAGCAGCAAGGCACAGCCGCGCTTGTTGGCCTGCGCCGAAGCCAGCGCCTGCTCGGCGCGGTCGTTGAACAGCAGGCGGTTGGGCAACCCGGTGAGCGGGTCATGGTGGGCCAGGTAGGCCAGTTCCTGTTCGGAATGCTTGATCGCGCTGATGTCGCTGAACACCGCCACGTAATGGCTCAGCTCGCCACTGTCGTCACGGATGGCGCAAATCGTCTGCCACTGCGGATAGATCTCACCGCTTTTACGGCGGTTCCAGATCTCGCCACTCCACTCACCCTTTTCGGCCAGGGCGGCATAGATCTGCTGATAGAACGGCACGCCGTGGCGGCCCGACTTGAACTTGCTGGGGCGATGGCCCAGCACTTCATCCTGTTGATAGCCGGTGATGCGCATGAAGGCGCGGTTGACATGCACGATCAGGCCTTGGCGGTCGGTGACCAGCACGCCCTCCAAGGTGCTGTCGAACACCGCCGCCGCCATGCGCAGGCGCTCGCGGTCCTCGCTGCGCAGGCGCGCGCCGATACCGATGAAATTGAGCAGACGGGCGCGGGACACGAAGATCAGCAAGGCACTGACCAGCACCCACACCACCACGTTGATCTGCCGGCCCACGGTCAACGCCAGCGGGTCGTCAGACATACTGCGCAGGACCACCTCGGCCAGCACCAGCCAGAGGAACGAGAGCACCACATACAGCGCGGCCATGCGCAAGGCGTCGCGAACGGAAACAGACATGTCGGGGGGGAAAGCCCATGAAAAAAGATGGGGCATTATAAAGGCTGAAACATGCCGTGACTTCCTATCTGAAAGGGTGACTGGTTTTATTTCCCTGCCAAGGGATAATCACCCCCTTCTCCCTGCATTCCCGAGGGCTTCTACACCTATGTGGTACAACGGTCTGCTCGACTTGTCGGCCTGGCAACTGGTTGGCGTCACCCTGCTGATGACCCATGTGACCATCGTCAGCGTCACCCTCTACCTGCACCGCTACTCCGCCCACCGTGCCCTGGAGCTCAGTGGCGCGCTCAAGCACTTCTTCCGTTTCTGGCTGTGGCTGACCACGGCACAGAACACCCGCGAATGGACGGCCGTGCACCGCAAGCACCACGCCAAGTGCGAAACCCCGGACGACCCGCACAGCCCGGTGTACAAGGGCCTGGGCACGGTTCTGCGCAAAGGCGCCGAACTCTACCGCGAAGAGGCACGCAACCCCGAAACCCTGCGCATCTATGGCAAGAACTGCCCGGAAGACTGGATCGAGCGTAACCTCTACTCTCGCTACAAGCTCGGCGGCATCGTGCTGATGGCGGTCATCGACCTGCTGTTGTTCGGCACCCTCGGCATCACCATCTGGGCGGTACAGATGATGTGGATTCCGTTCTGGGCCGCCGGCGTGGTCAACGGCCTGGGCCACGCGGTCGGCTACCGCAATTTCGAATGCCGCGACGCCGCCACCAACCTGGTGCCGTGGGGCATCGTCATCGGTGGCGAAGAGCTGCACAACAACCACCACACCTACCCCAACTCGGCCAAGCTCTCGGTCAAGCGCTGGGAGTTCGACATGGGCTGGGCGTGGATCCGCCTGTTCTGCCTGCTGCGCCTGGCCAAGGTGCAGCGTGTCGCACCCATTGCCCACCGCGTCGAGGGCAAGGCCAGCCTAGACATGGACACAGCCATGGCCATCCTCAACAACCGTTTCCAGATCATGGCCCAGTACCGCAAACTGGTGATCGGCCCGCTGGTCAAGCAGGAGCTGGCCAAGGTCGATGCCTCGGTGCGCCACCGCTTCCGCCGTGCCAAGCGCCTGCTCTCGCGTGAAACCAGCCTGCTGGAAGACCGCCACCACGTGCGCATCGAGCGCATGCTTGCCCACAGCCAGGCATTGAAAACCATCTACGAGAAACGTCTGGCCCTGCAACAGATCTGGGCTCGCACCAGTGCCAACGGCCACGATATGCTCGCGGCCATGAAGGACTGGGTACACGAGGCCGAGGCCAGCGGCATCCATGCCCTGCGCGACTTCGCGGCACAGCTGAAAACCTATTCCCTGCGCCCCACCGGCGCCTGATAGCCGCTGATCGGCACGCCCGGCAACGGGGCGTGCCTGCTGGAACTTCCCCGCTGAAAATCCACTCAAACCCGGCACATCGCCCGCGTGGCGGGCCGGTTAGTGGCCGCGCGCCTCATCAATGAGAACTGCTCCGTGCTCATGGCCAGAACCCCTCCTTCGTCATTTTCAGGTACACCGCCTCCCGAAGCTGCACAAACCTTGCTGGCCCTGTTCCATGCCCAGGGCGAAGTCGCCCGCCTGAGTGAGCGCGAACAGCTCTACAGCTCGCTGCTCGACAGCGTCAACGCCGTACTCTGGGCGTTCGACTGGGAAACCCGCCAGGTGCTCTATGTCAGCCCGGCCTACGAGCGCATCTTCGGTCGCCCGGCCAGCCTGGTGCTGGCCGACTACAACGAATGGCGCGACAGCATCTACCCCGACGACCTGGAGTTCGCCGAACGCAGCCTGGCCCAGGTGCTGCTCAAGGGCGCCGTGGAAGACCGCGAGTACCGCATCCTCAACGCCAGCGGCCAGGTACGCTGGCTCAGCGACAAGTGCTACATCAACCAGCAGAGCGAAGGCGAGCGGGTGATCATCGTCGGCATCGCCGAAGACATCACCGAAAAGAAGCAGCTCGAAGGCGAACTGCAGCGCCTGGCCACCACCGACGTCCTGACCCAGAGCAGCAACCGCCGGCACTTCTTCGAGTGTGCCCAGCAGGCCTTCGACAGTGCCCGGGAGGACGGCACGCCTCTGGCCTTCCTGCTGCTGGACATCGACGACTTCAAGCGTATCAACGACAACTACGGGCACCAGGAAGGTGACCAGGTGCTGCAGCGCATCGCCGACAGCGGCAAGGCCGTGCTACGTCGCGGTGACCTGTTCGGGCGCATCGGTGGTGAGGAGTTCGCCGCGGTGTTCCCAGGCTGCAATGCACAGGTCGCCGAGCAGATTGCCGAGCGGTTGCAGCGAGAAATTCAGCGCCAGGGCTTCAGCCATGGCGATGAGGTGTACAACGTTACGGTGAGCCAGGGGCTGACCGGGCTGACGGAGGAAGACGAGTCGCTGGACAGCTTGTTCGCCCGCGCCGACGCGGCGATGTATCGGGCCAAGCGGCAGGGTAAGAATCAGATTGTCCGGGGCTAGAGGAATCGAGATCAGAAAAATCCTGCAGATCTGCGGAAGCCCCATGTAGGAATGGTCTCGATTTGCTTTGAAGGACTGCGATCAGCTCATTTGGCGCAAGTCCCGTGACATCATGAGGCCGAAACCAAGGCCTCAGGATGGGACATGGCAATCAGGTTCGAGCCCAAAGTCGGCCAAATACTCGAATGCAATTATGGTGACTACAGAAGCGGCAGCGAAGAAGTAGCTGCACCCTTTCACTACGATTTTCGGCTCAAGCCAGAGATGGTCAAGAACCGGCTTGCTATTGTGATCAACGGAAGAATCGACTCCAACGCCTGCATAGTGGTCCCGTTATCAACCACCAAGGATTCAGGAAAATTAAGCCGCGGATGGCATGTTGAGCTTTCGGCAGCCTTGATCGCTGAATTGCCCTATTTCAAACAGCAGACACGATGGGCCAAGGCCGATCTTGTCGCACAAGTTAGCAGGGAACGCCTGTTCAAACCGAGGCAAGCCGGCAGGGGCTGCCTCGATCAGACGCTCGCTCGTGAAGTGGTCGAACAGGTGCAACGCGCAATTATCAGGGTCATGAACGCAGGCTCGCTACTGAGCGGTTGACAGCCTGCCCCATCCTCCTTACTGTTGCCCCCGTAGCCCATAGAGGCACTTAGCGTTTTATCCCCCTTTGAGGGACTTGCAAAACCCGGCCTTGGCTGGGTTTTGTCATTTCAGGGCGCGATGTTTTCAGTCTCCGCTCCGTCAACCAAACCGTCAGGCTTGGTGTTCACAGGGTCAGCTTGCGTCTGAGCTTCCTGCGGCCCCACCTCTGGACTCTCCACCTTGCGCAACCGGCTCAGCTCCGGCAGCCCAACCTTCAGCAAACGCGCCGTCTTGCTGCTGGCGATCTTCTCCAGCCCCTGATCCGCCGGCAGGCGCGCCAGTTGCCCGGCCAGGTTCAAGGCGAGGATCTCCCGCGAATACACCCCGCCACCCAGCTGATAGATTGCCGCGATCAGCTCACGCAGGCTCAGCGGCAAGCGCCAGCGGGTTCGCAGCGCCGAGCCGAACGCTGCGCCGAACTCGTTGAGCGACAGCTGCACCCGGTCTTCGTCCAGCTCGCCCCCGGCCAGGCGCCACTCCTGCAGGCAACGAAGCACCGCCAGGTCGCCCAGGCAGTGCAACAGGCCGGCACAGTAGCAGCGCTCCTGATCCAGTTCGAGCATGCGCGCCAGCGTGCGGGCGTATTCGGCCGTGTGCAGCGACAGGTTCCAGTAATGCGTGGCATGTTGCGTCAGCAGCGGGTCGCTCAGCCGCGCACTGCGCTTGAGGGCAAGGCCGAGAATGAGGTTCATGCTCTGGGTGCTGCCGAGCTTGTTCAGCGCCTGCATCAGCGTCTGCACCGGTGCGTCACGGTGCAGGCTGGCACTGTTGGCCGCGGCGATGAGCACCGCCGTGATCTGCGGGTCGTCGCGCACTTCCTCTTCGAGCACCTTGAGGTTCAGGCCCTGCGGGTTGAGTGCGCGCTTGATCGCCACCTGCACGTCGGCGAACAACGGCCCGCCATCGGCAGTGGCGCGACGTTGTTCGAGGTAAGCCGGCAGGTTGGCGCCAGGCTGCAACGGCGGCACCGGGCAGGTGATCCGCTCGCCCACGGCCAGCAGCAACTCTTCCAGGCTTTTGCGCAGCTTGTCCAGGTTCAGCGGTTTGCTCAGGTAAGCCGTGGGGTGCAGCGGTAGCGCTTCGCGCACACTGGCGCTATCGCTGCGGTTGCTCATGAGAATGAAAGGCAGCTCGGCGCCTTTGGCGCGCACGTTGCGCAGCAGGTCGAGGCCATCGCAGCCTGCCAACTCACGGGCTGCGATGATCAGGTCAGGTTTGCTGGCCAGCGCAGTCAGCGCCTGCGAGCCGTCGGCGCAGACCTGCAAACGGGCGTCGCAACGCACGCTGAGCAGCATTTCGCTCAGCATTTCGCGTACCCAAGGGTCGCCCTCGGCGATCAATACGCAAGGTGGGGTGGGGTCTGCAGCACTCATGGCCAACTCCTGAATATCCCTGACACACAGTCCTTCGCAGCTTCCAAGGCGAATCCCTTCCACCACCATAGCCTCACCCGGCTTTTCTGGGCACAAAAAAAACCCGCCTAAGCGGGTTTTTTCATGAAGCGCATCACATCAGGCGAGTTCAGCGAAGCACTCTTCGATGATAGCCAGGCCTTTGTCCAGCAGCGCGTCTTCGGCGGTCAGCGGAACCAGGATACGCAGGACGTTGCCGTAAGTGCCGCAGGACAGCAGGATCAGACCCTTGTCACGCGCCTTGGCCACAACCTGGGCAACGGCAGCAGCGTTCGGGGTGTGGGTGCCTTTCTCGAAGACTTCCACAGCGATCATCGAGCCCAGACCGCGGACGTCACCGATGATCGGGTGCTTTTCCTGGATCTTGCGCAGGCCAGTGGTCAGGTGCTCACCAACAGCCTTGCTGCGGTCCAGCAGTTTCTCTTCCTCGAACACCTGGATAACGGCCAAGGCCGCGGCGCAGGCAATCGGCGAACCGGCGTAGGTGCCGCCCAGGCCGCCCGGAGCGATGGCGTCCATGATTTCGGCCTTGCCGCATACACCGGCCAGCGGGAAGCCGCCAGCGATGGACTTGGCGAAGGTGGTCAGGTCAGGCGCGACGCCCATCTGCTCCATGGCGAAGAAGGTGCCGGTACGGCCAGCGCCGGTCTGTACTTCGTCGGCGATCAGCAGGATGCCGTGCTTGTCGCACAGCTCGCGCAGGCGCTTCATCAGCTCTTTCGGCGCTGGCAGGAAGCCGCCTTCGCCCTGGACTGGCTCGAGGATGATCGCGGCGATGTCGCGCGGCTCGGCATCGTTCTTGAAGATGCGCTCGACCGAAGCAATGGCGTCGTCAACGCTGACACCGTGCAGTTCGCTCGGGAACAGGGCGCGGAAGATGCCGCCTGGCATCAGGCCCATGCCAGCGGAGTACGGCACGACCTTGCCGGTCAGGCCCAGGGTCATCATGGTACGGCCGTGGTAGCCGCCGGTGAAGGCGATAACACCAGCGCGGCCGGTGGCAGCACGGGCGATCTTGACGGCGTTTTCAACGGCTTCGGAGCCGGTGGAAACCAGCAGGGTCTTCTTGTCGAAGTCGCCTGGGACCAGCTTGTTGATCTTTTCGCACAGCTCGACGTAAGGCTCGTAGGCCAGCACCTGGAAGCAGGTGTGGCTGACCTTGGTCAGCTGCTCTTGCACAGCTGCAACCACTTTCGGGTGCAGGTGGCCGGTGTTGAGTACTGCGATGCCGCCGGCGAAGTCGATCAGTTCGCGGCCTTCAACGTCGATCACCGTCGAGTTCTTCGCGGATTCCACGAAGATCGGGTGAATCTGGCCGACGCCACGTGGGACGGCGGCTACACGACGTTGCATCAAGGATTCGTTGGTCTTGCTCATAAAGCCCTCATTGCGCCGACAGCGGCGCTTTTATTCGGGGGTGGCCGGGTGTGTTCGCGAACAGTATTCGTTGATCGACTGCCGTAAACGCCCTGCCCACCAGGTACTGCGATGTCAAAAAGGCCAGCGAGACGTCGCTCTCGCGCCCCGCTGGCAGAGGTAAAGCCTTTTACCTGGCGATCAGACGCTGATGCACAGGTATTTGATTTCGAGGTAGTCCTCGATACCGTACTTGGAACCTTCGCGGCCCAGGCCCGAAGCCTTGATGCCGCCGAATGGCGCGACTTCGTTGGAGATCAGGCCGGTGTTGATGCCGACCATGCCGTATTCCAGGGCCTCGGCGACACGGAACACACGGCTCATGTCACGGGCGTAGAAGTACGAGGCCAGACCGAACTCGGTGTCGTTGGACATGGCGATCACTTCGGCTTCGTCCTTGAAGCGGAACAGCGGTGCCAGTGGGCCGAAGGTCTCTTCCTTGGCGACAGCAGCGGTGTTCGGCACGTCGACCAGAATGGTCGGCTCGAAGAAGTTGCCTTCGATCAGCTTGCCACCGGACAGCACCTTGGCGCCTTTGCCTACGGCGTCTTCGATGTGTTCCTGGACCTTGGCGACAGCCTTGCCGTCGATCAGCGGGCCAGTGGTGGTGCCTTCTTCCAGGCCGTTACCGATCTTCAGCTTGGCGACAGCAGCGGCCAGCTTCTGGGCGAACGCGTCGTAGACGCCATCCTGCACGTAGATACGGTTGGCGCAGACGCAGGTCTGGCCGTTGTTGCGGTACTTGGAGATGATCGCGCCCTCGACCGCCTTGTCCAGGTCGGCGTCGTCGAACACGATGAACGGAGCGTTGCCGCCCAGCTCCAGGGAAACCTTCTTGATGTCCTTGGCGCATTCTTCCATCAGCTGGCGACCGATTTCGGTCGAGCCGGTGAAGGACAGCTTGCGTACCAGGGAGTTGCCGGTCAGCTCGCCGCCGACTTCGCCAGCGCTGCCGGTAACGACGCTCAGCACGCCAGCCGGGATGCCGGCACGGTTGGCCAGCTCGACCAGGGCCAAGGCGGAGTATGGGGTCTGCGAAGCAGGCTTGAGCACCATGGTGCAGCCAGCGGCCAGGGCCGGGCCGGCTTTACGGGTGATCATGGCGGCCGGGAAGTTCCACGGGGTGATGGCCGCGGTAACGCCGATCGGCTGCTTGATGACGATCAGACGCTTGTCTGGCTGATGGCCCGGGATGGTGTCGCCGTAGACGCGCTTGGCTTCTTCGGCGAACCACTCGATGAACGAGGCGGCGTAGGCGATTTCGCCCTTGGCTTCGGCCAGTGGCTTGCCTTGCTCGGTGGTCATCAGGCGAGCCAGGTCGTCCTGGTTCTCGATCATCAGTTCGAACCAGCGACGCAGCTTGGCCGAACGCTCCTTGGCGGTCAGTGCGCGCCAGGCCGGCAGGGCCTTGTCGGCGGCTTCGATGGCGCGGCGGGTTTCCGCGGTGCCCATCTTCGGCACGGTACCGATGACTTCACCAGTGGCCGGGTTGGTCACTTTGATGGTCTGGCCGCTGTCCGCATCCAGCCACTCACCGTTGATGAAGGCTTGCTGGCGGAACAACTGAGCGTCTTTGAGCTGCATGTCGGCTTCCCGAATTGTTGATTGTGTAAAAAGCGCCCAAGGCAGGGCATCGAGCGTTTGAAATCTCAAACGAATCCTAAGCGGGTGCTGGGGTGTTGGACAATAGGCTGTTCGAAAAAAAGAACGAATGGTTGAACACCCAGTCCGAAAAAGCCGTTACAGGTTAGACGATCGAGCGCGGAGACATGTGAAAGGCGGGGGTTGCCATGGCATTTTCAGTGCCTGCGGAATCGAGCGCCGCGCGGGCGGCGCTCGATGCATGCATCCATACAGAATTTACGTCATGCCCACCCAGCTCAGAACGCCTTGGCCAGGTCGATCACCAGGGCCCGGTAGCCAACGGACCCCGGCTGGCGGCTGTGTACCTTGAGCTCCACCAGCACCTCCTGAGTCCCCCGGCGTACCTCGTTGAGCACCGTGGTGGTCAGCTTCTCGGGCGTGAGGAAGTTGACCGAAGCCGAATAGATGAACTGCGTGTCGGTCTCCGGCCGGTAGGCCACCACCGAGGTCACCGGGCTGTACCACTCGTCGCCGCGCTCCTTGCCGTACTCCCAGACCTGCTCGACCGTGCCCTTGGTTTCGTCGATCTTGTACTCCACCGCCCGGCTGTAGTTGCCACTGAGCTTGGTCGGGGCAAAGTCGCGCCCCCAGCCATTATCGAACACGGTCAGCGTGCCCTTGCCGGTAAGCCAGGCGGTGTGCTGGGTCCAGGACCAGTCGAAGCCTTCGCTCTCGACGGGGGTCAGCACCTTCTCGCGCAGGCGCTGCGGCCAGCCTTGAGGGGATGCGAGAATCCACTTCACCTGTTTGTCACGACCAATCTTCACCACACCCTGATGGCGAGCTGAAACGATAATGCTGTCATCATCGGCGTCGTAGTCGATGGCATTGACATGGGCCCAGTTGCGCCCGGTGCCCACCCCTGGGGTATCACCGAACGGCAGGTCACCTTCGGCCAGTTCGTTGGCCAGGCGGTCGTCCTGCTTCTGTACACCTTCTGGCAGCTGGATCGCCGCCTTGCCCAGGGTTTCCAGCAAGTCGCCGCGGTAGGGGTCGAGAATCTGGTTCAGGTCCCAGAAGTCCAGCACGTCGCCGGCTTCGTTGACCTCGATGATGTGGTCTCGTATCGAACGCACCCGCTTGCCGTCCGGGCGCCGGTAATCGCTGGTGCCGACGCGCAGCAGGTAAGTGCCGTTGGCGGTTTCGCGGATCTCGTGGGAGAAGTCGGCGAACTTGTCCGGCAGGTTGCGCTGCCAGATACGCCGGCCCAGCAGGTCGAACTTGGAGTAGGTCTGGCCCTGCCCCCAGATCAGCTTGCCGTCGCGGGTCTGCTGGAAGCCCATGGTCCCGCCCAGGCCGTCGCGGCGGTTGGAGTCGTGGATCTGCTCGATGTCCAGGTACCAGCGCACGTCACCATTGCTGTCGGAGATCCAGTTGTTGCCGACCTGGTCCCATTCCGCGGCGCCGCCCAGGCCGTTCCACTTGAAGGCACGGCCACCGGGAATATCACCTTGCAGGTGGTTGAACAGGTACAGGCGCTGCTCGAAGCCTGGCGCCACCTTGACCGGTTCGACCTCCGGCAGCGCGGCGGTCTGCTTCGCCACCACCGGCAGGCGCACGGCCGGAGCATAGATCTGGTACTGCTCGCGGATGCGCTCGCCGTCGAGCTTGTAGGTCACTTCCACCTGGTTGACGTAGTCCGGGTACAGGCCGAATACAGGGATGCCGCCATAGGTCCACAGCGAGCGCTCGGACACCTCGTAGGCAATGTCCACACCGCGCTCGCCCTTGCCGCGCACCCGCACATGGGCGGCGCTCAGGCTGCGCCCACCATCGCGGATGATCGCGGTCAGCGGCGCCAGGCGGTACGGGTTGACCACCACATCGCCGAGCAGCGCATCGGTGCGCTCGGGGACCTTGGCAGTAAGGCAGGCGCCTTCGGGCAGTATCGGGGTTTCAGTCTTGGCGTTCATGGCAAAGCTCCTTTTTACTCAGAAGTCGTAACGGGCGGTGGCGCCGAAGGTGCGCGGGGTACCGAGCACGCCGGCATATCCACCATTGGCGGAGTTCCACAGGCTGGTGAAATAGGTCTTGTCGCCGGCGTTCTTCACCCACAGCGACAGGTCGATCAGGCCGTCGCCTTGATCCAGGCGCACACCGGCGGAGAGGTTGACCAGCGCGTAGCTGGGGATCTGGCCAAAGTCGGAATCATCGATGGTGCCCACCGCCCTCGAGCGGAACGCGTAGCTCGCGGTGACGTATGGCTCGACATGCTGGCTGGCCTGCCACTTGTATTCGCCGTTGAGGTTGGCGATGTACTTGGAAGCGCCGACCACCTGGTGGCCGGACAGGTCGCAGGTGGCCGTGGCATTGGCCAGGCTCACTTCCGGCGGGCACGGTGCGTCGTCGTACTTCAGGTAGCGCACGTCGTTCCACGAACCGTTGAAGTTCACCGTCAGGCCTTTGATCGGCAGCGCCGTGGCTTCGAACTCCAGGCCTCGCGAGCGCACGCTGCCTGCGTTGGCCAGGTACTGCACGCGGTTGATCTGGTCGTAGACGTTGGCCTGGTAGCCATGCACCTCGGTCCAGAACAGGTTGGTGTTGAGCTGCAGGCGGTTATCGAACAGCGTGCTCTTGAGGCCCAACTCGGCGTTGTTGGCGCGCTCGGTGCCGACCAGCAACGAGTCAGTGCCCAGGCGCGGCGCGGCGCCGACGGTGAGGTTGACGCCACCAGACTTCTCGCCGTGGGTCAGGGTGGCGTAGCCGAGCAATTGCTCGTTGAAGCGATAGCTCAGCCCCAGCAGCCCGGAAGGGCTGAAGCTGTACTGGTTGAGGTCGCCCGAATCGTACGCCCCCACCCTGCCCTGGCGCGCAGCGGCGGCCGCACCGGTTACGGCAGCACCACCGGTTGGCGCGTCGCGGGTCACCCAGGCGCTCTTTTCCTCGTAGGTGCCGCGGATGCCGGCGGTGAAGTCCAGGCGATCGGTGAGGTGCCAGGTGCCCTGGGTGAACAGCGCGTAGCTGTCGGTATCGATATGGCCATTGCCGATGGTATTGACGTTGGCCAGGGCGCCGGCCGGGGTGATGTTCCAGATGTCCGCCTGAGGGCCGTAATAGGTGAAGGACTTGTTGTCCAGGTCCTGCTTGAAGTAGTACGCGCCGAGCACATAGTCGAAGACGCCACCGGTGGGCGACGCCAGGCGGATTTCCTGGGAGTACTGCTTGTCGCGTACCGACACCCCGGCGCTGTAGAACACCGGCACATTGAGGCCGTCGTCATTACGCGGGGTGAAGTCCCACCAGCGGTAGGCGCTGATCGAAGTCAGGGTGAAGTCATTGGGCAGGGTCCAGTTGGCCTCCACCGAGGTACCGCCCTGGAACACGGTCACCTGCTGGTCGGCATCGAAATTGACCTTGCGGTCCTTGCCCGATACCAGCGTCGCGCCCGCCTGGGCGGCCAGGCTTTCGTAGCGGTTGACGCCATTGATGGTCGGCCCGGTGCTGTAGAGGCTGAGGATGCCGTTGTTGGAATCTTCTTCGTTGTACTCACCGATCCAGCGCAGGTTGAAGGTTTCGCTCGGCTTGAACAGCAGCTGGGTACGAAAGCCCTGACGTTTGCCACCGTTGAGCTCGTCGCCGTTGTGGATGTTCTTTACATAACCATCGTCTTCGGTGTGGTAGGCACTGATGCGCCCGGCCAGCGTCTCGGTGATCGGCCCGGAGTAACTGCCCTGGGTCTGCAGGTAGCCGTCCTCGCCAATCGATTGCTGAATGCTCCCCTCGGGGTGGAAGGTCGGTTTGCGCGTGGTGATGTTCAGCACCCCCGCCGTGGTGTTCTTGCCGAACAGCGTACCCTGCGGGCCGCGCAGCACTTCCAGCTGGTCGACGTCGAGCAGGTCGAACACCGCCATGCCCGGCCGGCCGAGGTAGACGTTGTCCAGATAGATGCCGACGCTGCCTTCCAGGCCATCACTGGCCGGATTGTTGCCCAGGCCACGAATCGAGATGCTCGACTGCCGTGCATGCACGTAGGCGACGTTGGTGCTGGGCACCAGCTGTTGCAGATCCTGCACACGGTAGATGCGCTGGGTTTCCAGGGTTTCGCTGCTGAGCACACTGATGGGCGTGGGCACGCTCTGCGCGGTTTCCTCGCGGCGGCGGGCATTGACCGTGACCGTACCGAGCTTGGCTTCCTGCTCCACGGCCGGCGTGGTGCTGACGGGTTCTTCGGCAAAGCTGCCGCTGGATGCTGCCAGCAACACGCCGGCGGCCAAGGGTTGCAAGGTAAAGCGCGACGCGCGCGCAGGCCAACGGGAAAGTCCGGACATGCAAGTGCTCCTTGAGGCTGCGGCCCTGGGCGAGCATTTCCGTTGGCGGAACCGAATCGCGGTCAGTTGGGCTTATATTCTTTTAAGAGATATAAATATTTGTAAATCATATTTTGTGGAATAAGTGACTCCCTTTATAAGGGGGCTGACCCTCTTCATCAATTGCATTCGACCGAAAGTTTTCATGTAGAAAATGCATATCGACCTACGCCAGCTCCGCCACTTCATCGCCCTTGTCGAACACCGCAGTTTCGTCGCTGCGGCGGCTGCGGTGAATCTGTCGCAATCGGCCTTCAGCCGCAGCATCCAGACCCTGGAGCACAACATCGGCTGTCGTCTGGTCGACCGTGCCAGCAAGGAGCTTTCACCCACTCGACAGGGCTTGCTGGTGCTGGAGCATTCGCGGCGCCTGGTGCATGGCGCGCATAACCTGGTCAACGAGATTCACCAGTTCAATGGCGCCACCACCGGCGTGGTGCGCTTCGGCTCCGGCCCGGCTCCGGCTGGCGGCCTGGTGCCAAAGGCCGTGGCGCGCTTCGTGGCCGAATACCCGGCGGCGCGCACCTGCTTTCAGGTGGATAACTGGCAGGCGCTGAACCGCAAGCTGATCGCCGAGGAGATCGAATTCTTCGTTGCCGATACGCGCCAGTTCGAGTCCGACCCGGACTACCGCGTGCACAAGCTGGCACCGCAGCGCTGGCACTTCTGCTGTCGGGCCGGGCACCCGCTGACCGAGCAGAATGAAGTGCGTGCGCGGGACGTGTTCGACTACCCGCTGGCCACCACTTTCCGGCCGCCAAACATCCGCAAGATCCTCAGCGACCTGAGCGGCCGCCAGGACTTTCTGCCAACGGTGGAATGCGAGCATGGGTACGCCCTGCTGAACGTGGTGATGCAATCGGACACCATTGGCATTGCCTGCAATGCCAACTTGCGGCCCTACCACAGGGAGGGGGGACTGGTGGCGTTGAAACTGGTGGACCTGCTACCGGAGCAGGAAGAGGCGTTTTACACCCGCTATGGGGTGGTGAGCCGGGTGGGGTATGGCTTGTCGCCGCTGGCTCAAGGGTTGGTCAGGCAGTTGATCGCCTGTGATGCCGAAATCTGAGGACTGACCGTATTCGCTGTGGAAGCGGGTTCGGCGCTCCGATTAACCCGCTCCCACAGGGTCCATCTCAAGGCCTTGATACCAGGCCTACCCCTTGCGGGTTGTCCGGCTCAACTGGCCATCCACGCCCACCGGCACTTCACCGGCCAACGTCACCCGCCGCACCACGCGTGGCTGGGTGCCGTAGTCATCCACGGCATAATGCTGCGTGGCGCGGTTATCCCAGATCGCCACATCGCCCGCCTGCCAGCGCCAGCGCACGGTGTTCTCCAGCCGCGTCACATGCCCCTGCAACAGCGCAAACAGGTGCTGCGAGTCAGCCAGCGAATAACCTTTGATGCGCTTGACGAAATGGCCCAGTTGCAACACCCGTTCACCACTGATCGGGTGTACGCGCACCACCGGGTGCTCGGTCTCGTAGACGGTCGAGGTGAACACCTTGCGATAACGCTCAAGCTTGGCCGGGTCGACATCAGGCTTGACGCTCGCATAGTCATATTCGTTGCTGTGCACCGCCCACAGCTTGTCAGCCAGCTCGCGCAGCGGCTCAGGCAACTCCTGGTAGGCCGCGGCCGTGTTGGCCCAGACGGTGTCGCCGCCGGAAGCCGGCGCCACCACGCTACGCAGGATCGAGGCCTTGGGGTAGGCCTCGACGAAGGTCACGTCGGTGTGCCAGGAGTTGGCCCGCTGGCCTTCGGCGCCGTCCAGTTGCAGCAGGTAGCTGGTGCCGTCCACCACTGGCACGGTGGGGTGGGCGACCGGCTCGCCGAGCAGCTTGGCAAAGCCTTCCTGGGCCTGGTCGTCCAGGTGGGTCTGGCCACGGAAGAAAATCACCTTGTGCTTCACCAGCGCCGCCTGGATGGCGTCGACGGTGGCGGCATCGAGGTCGGCAGACAGCTTCACCCCACGGATTTCGGCGCCGATGCGGCCGGCAACCGGTTGGATGTCGAGTTCGAGGGCGTGTGGCGCTGAGGCTAGTGCGGCATTGCTCATGGTCGTGGTCCTTGCGGTCATGGTCGGTTTTGGGGTTCAGCGGGCGGCCTGCACGGCCTGTTGGGATTGCAGTGCGGTATCGAGGAAACGCGGTTCGACCCACTCTGAAACCTGGAAGCCACGGCGGATCAGGCGCTCGCGTGCGGCCAGGTCGACGCCCTGCTGCAACTGGGCGATGAAATCGGCGTCCAGGCGAGGATCGAAGTAATGGGCCAGGTCTTCGTTGGCCAGGTCATCGCTGAGGATGCTGCGTGGCCAGTTGGCGTTGTTCGCAACCAGCTCGACGTAAGCCTCGCGGTTACGCTCGTCGCGCAGCCAGTTGGTGGCCTGCTCCTGGGCATTGACCAGGCGCTGCACCAGCTCGGGGTATTTGCGAATGAAATCGCCCGTGCCGAGCAACACCGCCTGGGTGCTGCCGGCGCCCGCCAGGTCGCGGGAGTTGACCGGCAGCTCGACCAGCCCGCGCTCACGCAGCGACAACAGGTTGGAAAGCCCCCAGGTGGCGTCGATCTGTTTTGCAGCCAGCGCAGCGTTGGCGGCGTTGAAGTCGAGGTTGATCACTTTCAGGTCGCGCTCGGACAACCCCTGGCTGGCCAGCGCGCTGGCGAACGACAACTGGTTGGCGGTGCCGCGGAACACCGCCACGCGCTTGCCCTTGAGGTCGTGCAGGGACTTGATGCCGGACCCCGGCACTACGCCCAGATAGCTCTTCACCCCACGCACCCCGGCCGACAGCACACGGGTGTCGAGGCCGTTGGCCTTGCCGACGATCGCCGCCAGGTCGCCCAGGTAGGCGAAGTCGGCCTGGCCATTGGCCAGGGCTTCGTTGACCACGGGGCCTGCGCCCTTGAAGAAGTGCCAGTCGATGCGGATGCCGTCTTTGGCAAATTCCTTTTCCAGCAGCTGCTGGTCGCGCAGTACGTCGACCACACCGCCCGCACTGTGCTTGCTGCCGGCGCTGAGGTCGGGCACCGCGATGCGGATGCTTTCCGGCTTGGCCGGCTCGGCTGCGTGGGCGCCCAGGGTAAAGGCCAGGCCGAGTGCGGTGATCAGGTGGCGAAGCGGGGTTTTCATGGCAAGGCTCCTTGGCAGGCTGCCACCGGCGATGGCCGGCGCGTTGGCCAGAAGCTAGGCAGGTCTGGTTAGAACCTACAAAGATCAAAACTTCATTTTTCAGTAACGGAAAGACATAAACGAGGATTCATGCGGGGCGCGGGGTGGCTTGCGGGAAACGCATGGAAAATATGAGGAAAACGCAACGGCGAGGGGGTTCCGCATGCATGGCTTGCATGCTCTTATCTCTTGAATATCGCTTGTGTAATTTTTTAATTCCATAAGTGAATAACATTGAAACGCTTCGAGAGATGGCCGATGAATGGAGTTCTGACCAAAGGGCGGGGTTGGCTTCGCTGGCCACTGCGCGCCCCAATCACGGCGCACGGCCGCTCCCGCGTGGGTCGCGTCTTGCCATGGGCAGTGCCGGTGTGCATTGCCCTGCTGTGGTGCGTGGCGAGCCAGCAGCGCTGGATGAGCGAGCAGATCCTGCCGGCGCCCTCACTGGTGTGGCAAAGCGCGCTGGAGTTTGGCTCCGGTGAGCTTTGGGGGCACCTGTGGATAAGTCTGCAGCGGCTGTTCTGGGGGCTGCTGACGGGCGTCGGCTGTGGCTTGCTGCTCGGCACATGGCTGGGCACCTCACGCCACGCGCAGACCTGGGTGCTGCCAACCTTCGTGGCCCTGGCGCAAATCCCTACCCTGGCCTGGATTCCGCTGTTCATGCTGTTCTTCGGTATCGGCGAACTGCTCAAGCTGGTGGTGTTGGTGAAAGCCGTCGTGGTGCCGGTCACCCTGCACACGCTGGTCGGCGTGCGCGACGCGCAGCCGAAGCTGCGCGAAGCCGCCGCCGCGCTGCGCCTGCCGCGTCACCTGTTGTTTCTGCGCCTGTTGCTGCCAGCGGCCCTGCCCGCCTTCCTCACTGGGGTGCGCCTGGCCCTGGCGACCGGCTGGACGTCGTTGCTCGCCGTGGAATTGCTGGCCTCCAGCGAGGGCATCGGCTACCTGATGGTCTGGGGCAGGCAGCTGTTCATGCTCGATCTGGTGCTGTTGTGCATCCTGGTGATCGGTCTGGTCGGTGCACTGCTGGAGCGCGGCTTCTCGACCCTGGAAAAGCGCCTGCTGTTCTGGCCTCAACCGGCCACCGGCGAACAGCAGCGCGGGCCCATTCCACGGGGCTGGCAAAGCCTGCTGCTGCCAGTGGCATTGCTGGCGCTGTGGCAGGCGAGCAATAGCCTGGGCTGGATCGACCCGAACATCCTCGCTTCGCCGCTGGATGTGCTGCGCGCGCTGTTCAGCGGCCTGGCCGACGGCTCGCTGCCAGAAGCCATGCTGCTGAGCCTGCAGCGCACCCTGACCGGCCTGCTCCTGGGTGGCGGCGCCGGCTTGCTGAGCGGGTTGCTGCTGGGGCTGTCGCCAAAGGCCGAACGCCTGTTCGGGCCAAGCCTATCGGCCCTGCGGCAAGTGGCGCTGTTTGCCTGGGTCCCCTTGCTCACGGCCTGGTTCGGCCTCGGCGAAGGGGCCAAGCACGTGTTCGTCGGCCTGGCGGCATTCTTCCCGCTGCTGATCGCCACCCAGCGCGGCATCGCCAGCCTCTCGCCACAGCTGGGCGAAGCGGCCCGCACACTGCGCCTGAACCTGTGGCAACGCCTGCGTCTGCTGGTGCTGCCCGGCGCCGCACCGGCGATATTCGCCGGCTTGCGCCTGTCCTTGATCTACGCCTGGCTGGGCACCATCGGTGCTGAGTACTTCATGCCCTCGGACGGTGGCATCGCCAGCCTGATGATCGGCGCGCAGCAATTGTTCCGCATGGACCAGGTGATGGCCGCGATGGTCCTGATCGGCCTGGTCGGCGCCCTGCTCGGCACCCTCGGCCAACGCCTCGAATCGCGCGCCACGCGCTGGAGAACCGCATGAACGCCTTCAATGCTTCACACCTGCACGCGGCCAATCAGGCCGACACCACACCGCCGCTGGTCAGCTTCGAAGGCGTCGGCAAGGTCTTCAGCGTCGATGGCCAGCCCTTCGAGGCCATCCGCAACTTCAACCTGGCCATCAACGAAGGCGAGTTCATCGCCATCGTCGGCGCCTCGGGCTGCGGCAAGTCGACCCTGCTGCGCCTGCTGGTCGGGCTGGACACCGACTATAGCGGCAGCATCCGCATCGATGGCCAGGCGGTCAGCGGCATCGGCGGCGAGCGCGGCATCGTGTTTCAGGAGCATCGGCTGTTCCCCTGGCTGACGGTCGAACAGAACATCGCCCTGGGCCTGGTCAACGAACACCTGACCCAGGGCGAGCGCGCCCGGCGTGTGCACGAGTTCGTGCAACTGGTAGGCCTGGTCGGTTTCGAGTCGGCCTACCCGCACCAGCTGTCCGGCGGCATGGCCCAGCGTGTAGCGATTGCCCGTGGCCTGGTGGCCAGCCCGCGCATCCTGTTGCTCGACGAGCCGTTCGGCGCGCTTGACGCTCTGACCCGCCAGCAGCTGCAGGACGAACTGCTGGCCATTCGCGAACGTGCCGGTATCACCACATTGCTGGTGACCCACGACGCTGAAGAAGCCACCTACCTTGCCGACCGGGTCGTGGTGCTGGAACCACGCCCCGGGCGGATCAAGTCGGTGGTGGACATCGACCTGCCGCACCCGCGCCTGCGTACCGGTGTGGCCCTGCACGGATTGCGCGAGCGGGTTCTGCACCAGATCACCGGTGACGGCGGCTACCTGCCGCCGCCAGCACGTCGGGTGGAAGGTCTGCGGCCTGAACTGATCGCTCTTTAGGTCCAAGCCGCTGCGGGGAAGAAGCGCTCGACCACAGCGTCATGCTGCACCAGCTGCTGGTAGGCATGACGATCGAACGGCAGGCCGGTGCGCATGGCGTAGATCGGTTTGTCGGTGGGCTTGGGCACTTCGCGCAAGCGGATGCGCAGAAAACGGTAATGCGTACCGCTGACCTCGCCGGCGGACTCGATCCGAAAGTAGCGCCCTGGAGTGAACAGCACCTCGGCCTCCTGCCAGTTCAACGACAGGGATGCCACCGGCACGCCGCTGGCCTGGCCATCGGCAAGCAGCTCGTACAACACGGTGTTGTCATCGAAATGCTCCGCCACCTGCGCCAACGGCAGGTCGACCGCCTCCTTGGGCAGCATGAACCGTCGGGGGATGTAGGGGCTCTCGGTAAACGACGTGATGTCGGTGCTGACCAGCACATCGCCTCGGCGAATTGCACCGGCCCGCCAGCGTGCTCCGATGGTCACTCGCGGGCCACGGCCTCCACGCCACAGCACCTTGGCGCCGCTGCGTGGGAGTTGCTCCATCGAGTCGAACAGGTTGTCGAGGAATGCCCGCAGCTCGTCTTCAGGTACCGCGGCCAAGCGCTGCCTGCCGATACTGAACACATCGTTGACCTTGGCCATGTGGCCACTGTATTGCTCGATCAG
This sequence comes from Pseudomonas urethralis, assembly GCF_021602465.1. Classification (NCBI taxonomy): domain Bacteria; kingdom Pseudomonadati; phylum Pseudomonadota; class Gammaproteobacteria; order Pseudomonadales; family Pseudomonadaceae; genus Pseudomonas; species Pseudomonas urethralis. The sequence goes on along the minus strand of NZ_BQIJ01000006.1, from coordinate 79,915 downwards.
GTTGTTGTGCACCTCACCTTCGTGCCTGAAGCTGTAAAAGCGCTCGCCTTGACGCGCCACATGGGGCGTACCGAACTCGTCCGTCGGCGCCATGTGCCCCTCGAACCCGGGTAGCTCGGCCTGGTTCAGCAACGCTTTGTGACGCTGGCGTACAGCGCGTGAAACCAGGTCGCTGGAAGCCTGGTCCACCTCCATGTAGGTATCCCACTGCTCAGGCGTCGATTCCGTCAGCACCGAATATACGGAAAACGCTATTACCAGCAGGTCGCACACGGCTGAAGTGAACGCTTCATTGCGCTGGACCCTGTTGGGAGCATTCACCAACGCATCAATATCCAGCCCCAGGCGAACGCTGCCAAGCATGAACAGCACCATGCCGAGAGGCTGCCACCCCAAGGCGAATACACTCAACACGGTGATCGCGATCCCCAGCTCATGGCGCCAGTATTGTTTGTGCAGGTCGCTGTTGGAGACCAGTATGCGATGGCTGGCCTCGACGTCATGCCTGACCCATTCGCTCATCTGTTCAAACAGCGGCCGAGCCACTTCGGCGCCCAGGCCGAACGGCCAGTGTGGCGCCGGCCCGGTACCGCTGCGCTCGCGCAGTCGCTGCAGCCCGGCCTTGCGCGTGGCCTCGTCAACCTCGGCGTAGGGCTTGTGCAGGGAGTCGTACCAGCTCTGGCCCTCCTCCCCATGCAACTGCCTGGAAACCCAGATGCGCAAGGCTGCCACGTCGTCGAATGCCTGCAGCACCACGTCCGCCGTCGGGGTATACAGAAGAAACCGGCCGTTGCGCAGCGCGAAGGTCAACAAGTGCCCTCCTCCGTGCATCGGGTAGTGCCGAACCGAGTAATCGCCAGTGCCGCCTGGGCCACGCAAACCGGCCAGGCTCAGGCGCTTCCCGGCTTCCAGCCCCATCCACGCCCATAACCGCTGGCGATCCTCGGTGGTGACATGGCCAGCCACCAGGCTGCTCTCGATGGCAGCGATGAAGCTGACCTTGAGCAGCACAGGCAGATCCTTGCCTTCATTGCTCCAGAACCGATCCGTGCGCTCACGCACCACATTGGCAAAGTCGAGCTCCCAGAAATGCTTCCTGACCTTCACCGGGTCAAGCTTCACTTCGTTCTGCGCATCGAATGCCTGCGCACCCGGGCCATCACGGTAAAAACCGTTCAGGCGAAAGATCGTATCGGCATCTTCGTCCTGCAACTCGACATCGAGACGCCTGATCCACAGCTCGGTGAAGGTCAGTGAGCTGATCGGTGCGTGATGGTGCGTCCACCCGGTGAAACTGCGGGCTCGCCGGTTGTCCCCCTTACGGAAGTGGTGCCACCAGACCTGGTCGGGGTCCAGCGCCATGCCGGTTTGCATCAGCAGGTAAGCGCTTGCCTGCTCGTGCGCCAGTGAATGCAGGTCAGGAAACGCCTCACGGTACCGTCGGGTCTTTTCCAGGATGGTCTTGGCGTCCTTTAGCCACTCAAGGCTCTGCGCGTATGGATCGGTCATGCCCATGCTCCTCGGTTCGAGAGCCTTGATGCTGCTCCGCCCCGAAAAGAGGAAGGGGATACCCCTATGCCACCCCCAGTCCGCGCAAGTATTCCCAGGGGTAGATACCCCGTTGGTGCCCATCGCTGAACAGCAGTTGCACGCCGTAACCCTGCGGCTCGATGTGCTCCACTCGCACATCGTCCTGCACCACGCCAATAGCGCCGCGCAGGCGGGCGGCGCGGCAGTGCGAACACGGGCAGGCACCGCGCAAGCGCGCATGGCTGATGACCTGCTCGGCATCCTGCCACTGCACGCTCAGCAGCCCCGCCTCGCGTTGGTTGCGGATTGCGCTGGGGCTGTTCATCACGCAGCCCCGCGCAGCTGCGCCAAGGCGATGCGCACGGCCTTGCGCACTTCCGGATCGCTGTCCGCCTCAGCCGCCTGCAACGCCGGCAGGGCACGGGCCTGGCCCAGTTCGCCGAGCGCCAGCGCCGCCTCCTTGCGCAGGTTGGCGATGGCATGGCCCAACAGGGCGGCCAAGGCATCCAGCGCCTCGGTGTGACGCAGGCGGCCCAGTGAGCGCGCAGCGCGCAAGCGCACTTGCCAGAAGTCATCCCCTAGCGCCACCACCAAGGCGGGCCCCGCCTGGGCATGGCCAACCTTGCCCAGCGTCGTCGCGGCTTCTTCGCGTACTTGCCAGGCGGGATCGCGCAAGGCGCCAACCAGCGCCGGCAACACGACCAGGTCACGCGCAAGCCCCAAAGCGCCAATCGCTGCGCGACGTACCTCGGTGTCGGGCTCATGCTCGGCCAGTCTCGCCAAGGCAGGCAGCGCGGGCTCGTGCTTGAGCCAACCCAGGATCCCCACCGCTTCGCGCCGCACCAGCGCATCCTGGTCCTCCAGTGCCCGCAACGCAGGCTTGGCAGCGTCCTCCAGGCGCAGTTCGCGCAGGGCGCGCAAGGCACTGGCGCGGACAAAAGCATCGGCATGGGTCGTCCACGGCAAAATCAGTTGCCCGGCTTCCGGGGTCTTCAACTCGCTGAGGCTCTGCGCGGCAGCCAGGCGAACCGCTTCGGCGCCATCCGCCAGCGCCGCGCACAGTGCCTGCACCACTTCCGGTTCTTCCCAGGCCTCCAGCAGCCGCGCGGCCTCGGCACGCACCTCGTCGGCGCCATCGACCAACAGCGCATCGGTCAGCCACGGCAAGGCATCAGGGTCTTCCAGGTCGGCCAGCGCGATCAGGGCAATGCGTCGCACACCCGCGTCGTCGGCTTCGAGGCGTGGCAGCAGGTCAAGAATTTCGGGGTTGTCGGTGCTTCGTTCCGTCATAGCGCAATCCTTAACGGTGGGTGTTCAGTGGTCGGCAGGCCGAGCGGCGTCAGGCGCGGCAATTCGCGGCCTTCTTCATGGCGTAACAAGGCCAGGCAATGGCGTTTGAGGTGGGTGAACTCAGCGCTGGTCAGCAGGCTGGCACGGCGCGGGCGTGCAAAGTCCAGGCGCAGGTCCTCGATGAAGCGACCGGGGCGTGGGCTCATCACCAGCAGGCGATCGGCCAGGAACAAGGCTTCGTCGATATCGTGGGTGACGAACACCACGGTGGTGCGAATGCGCCCCCAGATATCCAGCAGCAGTTCCTGCATGCGTGCACGGGTTTGCGCATCGAGGGCGCCGAAAGGCTCGTCCATCAGCAGCAGGCGCGGGCGATTGATCAGCACCCGGGCGATCTCGGCACGCTGCTGCATGCCACCGGACAACTGGCTGGGCCAGCGCTCGGCGAAGTCCGCCAAGCCCACCAGTTGCAACATGTCGTATGCCTGTTGGCGGCGTTCGGCCTTGCCCAGGCCTTGCATCTTCAGGCCAAAGGCGACGTTGTCGAGCACGCTGCGCCACGGCAGCAAGGTGTGGTGCTGGAATACCATGCCGCGCTGCGGCGAGGGCCCGGTGATGGCTTGGCCATCCACGCTCAGCTGGCCGCTGCTGGGCACCAGATGCCCGGCCAGGGCACCGAGCAAGGTCGACTTGCCGCAACCGGAAGGCCCGAGGATGCAGACGAACTCCCCCGGCTCCACAGCGAAGTCCAGGCGCTGCACCGCCTCGAAGGCCTCAGCGCCCTGCCCCAGACGGATCGACAGGCCCTGCCCCTCGATCCGCCCCGGCGCCTGTTGACAGGGGTTCATCAGGCAGCCCTCCGTGTGCGGTACCAGGGCGTGACCAGCGCACCCAAGTGCTTGACCAGCGAGCTACTGCCCATGCCCAGTACGCCGATCAGCAGCATGCCGACGATGATGTCCGGGTAGTTCTGCAAGGTATACGACTCCCAGGTGTAGTAGCCGATGCCGAACTGCCCGGCGATCATCTCGGCAGTGACCAGGCAGAACCACGAGGTGCCCATGCCGATGGCAAGGCCGGTGACGATGCTCGGCAACGCGCCAGGCAATACCACTTCGCGCAGGATTGCCCAACGCCCGGCACCGAGGCTGCGCGCCGAGGCTACCAGGCGCGGGTCGACGGCCTCCGCGCCATGCACGGTGTTGAGCAGGATGGGGAACAGCGCGCCGGTGAAGGTGATGAACACCATCGACAGCTCCGACGACGGGAACATCAGGATTGCCAGCGGGATCCACGCCACCGCCGGTATCGGCCGCAGCACTTCGAGCGGCGGCAGCAAGGTGTCCTCTGCCCATTTCGAGCGGCCGATCAGCAGCCCCAGGCTCACACCCAGCAGCGCAGCAGCGGCATAACCGGCAAACACCCGCGACAGGCTGCTGCCCAGGTGCGCCAGCAGCGTGCTGGAGGTCAGCAACTGCCAGGCCGCACTCAGCACCGCCTGCGGCGTGGGAACATAGGTGAAGGTCAGCAGGCCGAGGTCCAGCTTGACACTGGCCGCCGCCTGCCAGAACAGCAGGCAGGCCAGCAGCGAAACCAGACGCACGGGCCAGCGCTTGAGGTCGCGGGTCATCTCGATGCCTCCCGGTCAGCGCTGGGCGACCAGCTTCTGGTTGGCGCTGACAAAGTCAAGCGCTTCGCCGCCATGGGCCTTGGCGTACTGCTCGGCCTGGTCCTTGAGCAGGAAGGCGGCCAGTTCGCCCTTGGCATTGCGCACGAACCAGGCCTGATTGGCCAGCAGCTTGATGCCGCTGTCGGCAGCCTGGGCGTAGATGGCGCGAATGTCCTTGCCGTCCTGTTCCAGCTGAGCCAGCGCGCCGAGGGCGGCTTCCGGCGAGGCGTAGTGGCGCACCTTGGCCTCACCGCGCACCCAGATCTGCGCCAGGCGGCTGAAGTCGGTGATCGGTTTGCCCGTGAGCGCGTCGTTGGCCTTGAGTGGCAGCGGCGCATAGTTGTTCAGCGCCTTGTCGTAATCCAGGCCGTCCTGCTTGAAGGCTGCGCGGATGTACTGGTCGTCGATGAACTGGTCGGTGTCGAGACCGCGATCGGTCTTTTTCAGCAGCTTGAGCGTGTCGATGGAGGTCGCCACTGCCTGGCGGTATTCAGGCTTCCAGGTCAGGTCACGGGTCTGCAGGCCAAGCGGGCCGTGGAACAGGTAATTGACCTCGGCCTCGATGCCGGTGACCTTTTCGATCAGCTCGCTGTACTTTTCCGGTTCGGCCGCGATCAGGCGGTCCGCTTCAAGGCTGGCGCGCAGGTAGGCGGTGACCACTTCCGGGTACTTCCTGGCGTAGTCGGCATCGACCAGGGCGCCATGGAACGTCGGCGCGTTGGCCTGGGCACCGTCGTAAATCTTGCGGGCGAAGCCGCGATTGGGGAACAGCTCGGCGAACGGTACGAAGTCGGCGTGGGCTTCGATACGGTTGCTGCGCAAGGCGGAACCGGCGATCTCCGGCGCCTGGGCGATGATCCGCACGTCGTTCTGCGGGTCCCAGCCCTGGGCTGCCACGGCGCGCAGCAGCATGCCGTGGGCGGTCGAGGCGAACGGCACGGAGATGGTCTTGCCCTTGAGCTCTGCCAGCGACTGCACCTTGGATGCCGCCGGCACGACGATACCGTTGCCACTGCCATGCACACTGCCCGACAGCACGCTGATGAACAGGCTGCGCTTGCCGGCATCCAGGTGCGCGACGCCGTTGAACGAACCGGGGAAATCAGCCATGGCGCCGAAGTCGAGCTTGCCGGCGACCATCTCGTTGGTCAGCGGTGCACCGCTGGTAAAGTTCTTCCACTCGATCTGGTAGTGGGCGTCCTTGTACTTGCCATCGTGCGGCAGGTACTTGTCGAGCAGACCCAGCTCGCGAATCAGCAGGCCGCCCGTGGCGCAGTTGATGGTGGTGTCCTGGGTACCGATGGCGATGCGGATGGTTTCGGCGCTGGCGTTCAGCCCGGTGAGCGCCAGCGCGAGGCCGGCCACGGTTGCTACAAGGCGCATGGATGTTTCCCCTCGAATCGTTTTGAGTGCTGGAATCGTCTCCGCCGCCCGGCTTGGGGGTGGGAAACGAGGGGCATTGCAGGAGGGCGCGTCCGGTGGCTCCCCGGATGGCGCAGATGAGTCAACGCAGCAGGTACGGGATGTCGACCTTGACCGCGCCGGTGGGGCAGTCTTTCTCGCAAGGCATGCAGTACCAGCACTCGTCGAATGCCATGTACGCCTTTTGCGTGGCTGGGTTGATCGCCAGCAGGTCCATAGGGCAGACCTCGACACACACGGTGCAGCCCTTTTCGGCGATGCACTTGTCTTCGTCGATGGTTACCGGGGCGCTGCTGCGGAACAAGATTTCCTGGGGCTGGTAGGCCATTTCACGGGGTCCTTGGGGCCTTCGGCCCTCTGTTTCATTCAGGCAGCGTCGGCTTTCACCCGCAGCCGGTCATAGGCAGTCTGTTCCTGGGCATCCAGCGCAATCAGGTACGGTTCGACGGCTTTCTTGAAGCTGGTCATTTCACCGTCTTCGCCTTTTTTCAGATGGCAATGGCAGAACCATTCACCATCATTGCGCTCGGGGAAGTCCACGCGGTGGTGGTAAAGGCCCCAGCGGCTCTCCTCACGGAACAGCGAGGCCCGCGCCGCCATCTCGGCACAGTCGCGAATCACCGAGACCTCCATCGCCCGCATCAGCTCATGCGGGTTGCTGGCTTTCATCTGTTCGAGATCACGTTCGATTTCGGCAAAGCGCGCCAGGCCGATTTCCATCTTCCTGGTCACCTTTGGCGGCTGCAGGTAATCGTTCACCATGCGCCGCAGCTTGTACTCGACCTGCGCCGGCGGCAGGCCATGCTCACGCTGCAGCGGGGCGAACACTCGCGTGCGTTCGCGCTCGACCTGCCCGGCATCGACCTCGGCCAGTTCCCGCTCGGCCACGTACTTTGCCGCGTTCACACCGGCAAACCAGCCGTAGGTAAACGCACCGAGCATGTAGTTGTGCGGCACTGCAGCCATGTCACCGGCGGCATACAACCCCTTGACGCTGGTCTCGGCCTTCTCGTTGACCCACACCCCTGACGCCGAATGCCCCGAGCAGAAGCCGATCTCGGAGATATGCATCTCGACCATGTGCTGGCGGTAGTCGGTACCACGCCCGGCATGGAACTGGCCGCGGCTGGGGCGCTCATTGCTGTGCAGGATCTGTTCGATGTTCTGGATGGTTTCTTCGGCCAGGTGGTCGAGCTTGAGGAACACCGGGCCGTTGCCGCCTTCGAGTTCCTGGTGGAACTCCCACATCATCTGCCCGCTCCAGTAATCGCACTCGATGAAGCGTTCGCCCTTGCTGTTGGCGGTGTAGCCACCAAGGGGGCCGGTGACGTAGGCGCAGGCCGGGCCGTTGTAGTCCTTGATCAGCGGGTTGATCTGGAAACACTCGAGGTTGGCCAGCTCGGCGCCAGCGTGGTAGGCCATGGCATAGCCGTCGCCGGCATTGGTCGGGTTCTCGTAGGTGCCCATCAGGTACCCCGAGGATGGCAGGCCCAGGCGCCCGGCAGCGCCGCAGGCAAGGATCACCGCCTTGGCCCGTACCACGCGAAACTCGCCCGTGCGGCAATCAAAACCCATGACACCGGCAGCCGCGCCTTCGGCGTCGAGCAGCACACGGGTGCAAACCATGCGGTTACTGATCTCGACCCGGGCGCGCTTGAGCTGGCGATAGAGCACTTTCTTGATGTCGTGACCTTCAGGCATGGGCAGCACATAGGCGCCCATGTGGTGGACCTTCTTCACCGCGTAGTCGCCAGTCTCGTCCTTTTCGAACTTGACGCCCCAGCGGTCGAGTTGCTCGATGGTTTCGAAACTGTGGGTGGCATAGGCATGCACGGCGGCCTGGTTGACGATGCCGTCGTTGGCCACGGTGATTTCCTTGGTGTACTGCTCGGGCGTGGCATGGCCGGGAATGATGGCGTTGTTCAGGCCGTCCATGCCCATGCTGATGGCGCCGCTGCGCTTGACGTTGGCCTTGTCCAGCAGCAGTACGCGCAGGCGCTTGTCGTGCTCCTTGGCCTTGATCGCCGCCATCGGCCCGGCGGTGCCGCCACCGATGACGATGATGTCGTAGTCCTGGGTCTCGATGCTCATGCCTTGCTCCCCTTCTGACGGTCGATGCGCAGGCGGTACTGGAAGGCATCGCCGCGGTAATACAGGTGTTCGAAGTCCAGCGGCGTGCCGTCGGCAGCGTGGGTGAGGCGCTCGATGCGCATGATCGGCGCGCCTTCTTCCACCTCCAGCGCCTGGGTCAGGTCGCTGTCTGCCAACACCGCGTCAATGGCCAGGTCGGCGTGGCCCAGCGCAATGCCGCAGTCGTTTTCCAGCAGCAGGAAGATGTCGCGGGTGACCAGGTCGGCCTTTTCCAGCTTCTCGCCGACGGCCTTGGGCAGCCAGGTCAGCTCCAGCGACACCGGCTCGCGGTTGATCAAGCGCACCCGGCGGATCTCGGTAACCAGGCTACCCTCCTCGACCTGCAGCCGCGCAGCGACCAGCGCATTGGCCGGCACATGACGGAAGCTGCGCAGGCGGTTGATCACCTCGTAGCCCATCTGCGTCATCGACTCGCCCAGGCCCTGCAGGGTGCTGACGTTCTGGAACGCCTTGGGCTTGGCGACGAAGGTGCCTTTGCCGTGAATCTTGAAGATCAGTCCTTCTTTCTGCAGGTCACCCAGCGCCTGGCGCACGGTGATACGGCTGACCTCGAAAGCCTTGCCCAGCTCGCTTTCCGAGGGCATGCGACTGTGCGGTGGATAAGTACCGTCGAGGATGCGCTCGCGCAGCAGTTCCTTGAGCTGGGTGTAGAGCGGTACCGGGGACAGGGGGAGCAGTTCGGCCATGATTCTCTTCGCTGATCGATTACTTGTTATAACAAGTTGTGACCAGAGGATAGAGGACATAAGAACCGCTGAGGAAATACTGAAATTGCATATGGATAGATGGATTTGTGGCGGCCTGTACCGGCCCTCTCGCGGCTGAAGCCGCTGCTACAGACAGCGCAGTACCTGTGGCAGCGGCTTTGGCCGCGAAGGGCCAGGCGAGAAAATAGCGATAGATCAAGGCGATGGACGCCGCCGAATCAGATGGGTATCATGCGTGCGCGTTGCACTCGTAGCTCAGCTGGATAGAGTACTGCCCTCCGAAGGCAGGGGTCGTGGGTTCGAATCCCGCCGAGTGCGCCATATCTGAAAAGCCCTGGGATCATGCCCGGGGCTTTTTCATTTGTGCGACATGTCGCGTTTCTGGCACTCCCGTGCCATGGGTCATTGATGTTAGCGTGGGTCCCCTCCCGTCCCGACGGGTATCCCATAACAATGATTCGCGAAGGAATGCGTGCTCATGCACCTGAAAAAACTCTCCACCGCTCTGATGCTGGCCAGCATTGGCCTGTTCACCCAACCGGCCCAGGCCAACCTGTCCCAGCAACAGTCTGCCGCCATCGTCAAAGCTTTCGACGGCAGCAACCCGGCCGACTTCAAGCAATTCCTCGGTAAACTCCAAGGCAGCGACCTGGCCAAGGCCGACAACCTCGCAGCCACGCTCGACGCCTACCTGGCCGGCAAGCCGCTCGCAGCCGAGCAACAGAATGAGATCAACCGCCTGCTCGGCCTGTACACCCGCATCAAGTACGCCAAGGCCGCCACGGAAAACCTGCGCGAGCTGGTCGCCATCCCCACCTTCAGCGTCGACGGGGTGCCGCAGCACGAAAACCCCGAATTCGTGAAGATCGCCGACAAGATCAAGGCGCTGGCCGAGAGCTTCGGCCTGGCCTTCCGCAATGTCGACAACCGCGTCTACGAGATCTCGCTGGGTGAAGGCAAGGAAGTGGTCGGCATCCACGCCCACGCTGACGTGGTGCCGGTCAACCCGGACAACTGGAAACTTGCCGACGGCACCCGCCTCGACCCGTTCAAGGTCACCCTGGTCGGTGACCGCATGTACGGCCGTGGCACCGAGGATGACAAGAACGGCATCATCGTTGCGCTGTATGCGCTGAAAGTGGCCAAGGACGAAAAGCTGCCACTGGCCCGGCAGTTCAAGCTGTTGATCGACACCACCGAAGAAACCAGTGGCGATGCCATCCCCTACTACTTCGAGCGCAACCCTACCCCCGACTACAACCTGGCCCTCGATGGCGGCTACCCGGTGGTGATTGCCGAAAAAGGTTACGGCACGGTCATGGCCAGCTTCAGCAAACGCCCGGCCACAGGCAAAGGTGCGGAAATCGTCAACCTGACCGGCGGCCTGGCGACCAACCAGATTCCGACCACGTCGGTGGCGACCCTGGTTGCCGACAACCCGGCGGAACTTGCCAAGCACCTGGAGACGGCCGGGGCCGACTATGTGAAGCGTCATGGCAATGACTTCAGCATCACCGCCAAGGTCGACGGCAAGAACGTGCTGCTCACCGTTACCGGTGTGTCTGCCCACTCCTCGGAGCCAGAGTCCGGCGTCAACCCGGTGGCGCGCATGCTCGATTTCCTCAATGGCCTGGGCCAGCAGGTACCACTCAAGCACAACCACTTCACCGATGCCGCCCGCTACGCCGCCGACAACTGGGGCCTGGACTACCTGGGCAAGAAACTGGGGATTGGCTTCGAGGACGCGTTCATGGGCCCGCTGACCACCTCGCTTACCTTCGTCGGCGTGGACGACAAGGGCCTCAAGCTGGCCGTGAACCTGCGCATCCCCAAAGGCAAGCCACTGGCCCTGATCAAGGACCAGCTGGCCGACAAACTGGGCAAATGGACCCGCCAGAGCCACACTTCGGTGGCCTTCGACTACAGCCTCGACGAGCCGATGTTCCGCAACCCCGAGGGCGAATGGGTCAAGGCGTTGCTCGATGTGGCCAGCGAAAACCTGGGCATGAAACACGAATTCGGCACCTCGGCCGGCGCCACGTCGGTGCATGACCTGCCCAACGGCGTGCAGTTCGGTCTGGCCATGCCGGATGTGAAGTACACCGGGCACAACGACAACGAGTTCAAGACCGTGGAACAGTTCATGCTCGACCTGCAGGTGGTGAGCGAGATGGTCGCGCGGATTGGGCAGATGCCGAAGCTCTAAGTCAGCTGTACCGGCCTCTTCGCGGCTCCACCGGATGTTCGCGCATACCTGCAGGAGCGGCTTTAGCCGCGTTGAGGCCGGTACAGGCACTACCCATGACGTTTTTCAATCGACTCGATGCCGTTTCCTGCATTGCCGTGCAGGCCGGCGTCCCGGATGCTTTATTTACCCCAGGAGCTCGTCTTTTTCCCCCGCAGAGGCCCGTATGAAGACCGTCGACCAAATCCTCAAGACCAAGTCCCAGCACCAGACCGTATACACCATCGGCCCGGATGACTCGGTGCTCGACGCCCTGAAACTGCTGGCGGAGAAGAACGTCGGTGCCTTGCCCGTCGTGGAGAACGATCAGGTGGTGGGCATCGTCAGTGAACGCGACTATGCCCGCAAGCTGGTACTCAGGGGCCGCTCCTCGGCCGCCACACCGGTGCGCGAGATCATGAGCGCGCCGGTGATCACGGTGGACCCAAGGAAGAGTCTGGATTACTGCATGCAACAGATGACCGACCGCCATCTGCGCCACCTGCCAGTCGTCGAGGAAGGCAAGCTGCTCGGGCTGCTATCGATCGGTGACCTGGTGAAGGAAACCATCGCCGAGCAGGCCAGCCTGATCAAGCAGCTGGAAGGCTACATTCGCGGCGAATAGCCGGCCTCAATGGTAGGCGCGCTCCAGTTCGTCCAACTGATGGTCGAAACTGCGCAGGCGCGCCGACCAGGTGTACACCAACACTTCCAGGTCACGGTTGAGCACGGCGGTATTGCCATGGCCGTTGCTCGACGGCTCGCACAGATCCAGCTGATACCGCTCGCGGGCCATGGCCGTGGCCACGCTGGACAGGTCGCGGGCATTGGCCAGCCAGTGGTGATGATGGTCGTGGATTTCCCGGTCGAGCGCCCGGCACTGGCGCTTCAATGCATCCAGGCTCTGCTCCAGCGGCGTACCCTTGAGTTCGCCCATCACTTCCTCGAAGGTGCGCCCGGAATGCCAGTAGCTGCCCCAGAAATAGCGGTCGAACACCGTCTCGACACGGCGCAGTGCAACCTTGGTGTCCCAGATGGTGAGCAACGTTCGGCCTTGAATCACTTCACGCTTGTTCAAGCGTAACTGCTGCCAGGCAATCCAGGTCAGGGCCAGCAACGCCACCGCGCCAGTGACGGCGGCGGCGGCGTAGAGAAACTGTATGGCCTGGTTCATCTGCTGGGTGTGGCGTATGCCGTAGAAGTAGCCGGCCGTCAGGGTGCCCAGGATCGTCACGGAGCACCAGAAACCTGGTGCGTAGGGATCTTTCATCACGCTATCCCCTGTTGTTTTTCCTGAGCATAGCAACGGCCGATCACTCGTCAGGTGCCGCTCGGCACTTATTTTTTCTTGGGATGAAGTGCCTCGTTCAACTGGTCGATCATAGGTATCCAGTCAGCATCGGCGGTATAGCTTTCCTTGAGAAACGCCCGCTGCCCTTCCGTCCAGAAAGGCGCGTCTACCAGTTTTACGCCGTCATCCAGCGGCGAGTGCGTGGTGATGAAGCGCTCGATTTCGACTGGGTCATCAGGCAGGCCCAGTTGCTTGAAGATTTCCGAGAAGTGGTGGTTCGGTTTTTCCATGTTGCCTCCTTAGCACCGGGCCGGCCAGCAGTGCGCCCGGCCCGGCATGGGTTGGTTGTCATCAGCACAGTTCTCGTACTTCGGCTTGCGGTACCAGTTTCAGGTACTGCTCCATGCTCATGTGGATCAGGTGATCGTGGTCACCTGCCTCCAGGTAGACATCGCCCTGGCGGGTAAGACTCGAATCGAGCAGCATCTTTATCTGATAGGCGTCACCCATTGCCGGGATGGCGCCCCTTTCGCAATCGCCGAACAGCATCGGCAAGGCGCTTTCGCGAGTCAGTTGCCAGGCGCCAGACATGCGCACCTTGCTCATGTCCATGTGCCGATTGGCCGGCAGCACGGCCATGATGTAGTTGCCATGACGGTCGTCGAGCATGACCGACTTGGCCACCCGCTCGGCAGGTACGCCCGCCGTGCGCGCCGACTCCAGGCTGGTGGCCGAGTGTGGGTGGGGAATGATGTCGTAGTCGCAGTTGGCCTGGTCCAGGCGCTGCTGCAGGGTCTTGGCCATACGCATGATGCACCTCCGGTTTCGCCCCCAACCTTCAATTTTAGGCCTTGGGCCGGCAGGCATGGCTAAACTTCAAGCAGAGAGGTCAACGAGGTGACGACAGGTGATCACTCGATGTTGCCGCTGGCTGCTGCTGTTGCTGCTTGGCCTTGCCCCGGCGAGCCTGGCAGCGCCCGGTAGCGTCTGGGTATTGGGCATTGATGACGCCATCGGCCCGGCCAGCGCTGACTACCTGGTTCGCAATCTCGACCAGGCCAAGGCCCAAGGTGCCCAGTTGGTGGTGCTGCGCCTGGATACCCCCGGCGGGCTGGACAGTGCCATGCGCCTGATGATCAAGGCGATTCTGGCAAGCCCCGTGCCGGTCGTCAGTTACGTTGCCCCCAGCGGCGCCCGTGCCGCCAGCGCTGGCACCTACATCCTCTATGCCAGCCACGTCGCCGCCATGGCCCCCGGGACCAACCTCGGTGCCGCCACGCCCGTGCAGATGGGTGGCCTGCCCGGTGCGCCGAAGGACGACAAGGCCAAGCCGAGCGACGATGAACAGACCCTGGCCCGCAAACAGGTCAACGACGCCACCGCTTATATCCGAGGCCTGGCCCAGCTGCGCGGGCGCAATGCCGACTGGGCAGAACAAGCGGTGCGTGAGGCGGTCAGCTTGCCGGCCAGTGAAGCACTGCGCCTGAACGTGATCGACCAGGTAGCCAACGACCTGCCTGCGCTGCTGCACCAGATCGACGGCAAGACCTTGGTCGCCGCCGGCCAACCACAGCGGCTTCAGACCCGGGATGCTGCCGTGATCGAACGCCTGCCGGACTGGCGCACGCGCCTGCTGGCCGTGATCACCCATCCCAGTGTGGCGCTGATCCTGATCATGATCGGCGTATACGGCCTGTTGTTCGAGTTCATGAACCCAGGTTCCGCACTGGGCGGAGTGGTCGGCGGCATCTGCCTGCTGCTGGCGCTGTATGCCCTGCAGCTGTTGCCGGTGAGCTTCGCCGGCGTGGCACTGATCCTGCTCGGCATCGCCTTCATGGTCACCGAGGCGTTCCTGCCCAGTTTTGGCGTGGTCGGCTTCGGCGGCATCGTGGCCTTCATCGCTGGCGCCGTGATCCTGATCGACACCGATGCCCCGGGTTTCGGCATCCCCGTGGTGCTGATAGGCACCCTCGCCGTCCTTTCGGCCCTGCTGATCGGCGGCGTGGCAGGCATGGCCATCAAGGCGCGCCGACGGGCGCTGGTCAGCGGTGACGCCGGGCTGGTCGGCAGCCTGGTGACGGTGACCCAGGTGATGGCGGACAACCCGTTCTGCGGCTCGGTCCAGGCCCAGGGCGAACAATGGCAAGCCCAGTGCACCACGCCGCTGCAGGCCGGGCAGCACGTCCGGGTTATAGCACGCCATGGCGTGACACTGGAAGTAAGTGCCGCCGCGCCTGCGGCGCAAGGAGACTGACATGTTCATGCAAGTGGGGTTCGGTGCCGTGCTGATCGTGCTGGTGATGCTGTTGCTGTCGGCATTTCGCATCCTGCGCGAGTACGAGCGTGGCGTGGTGTTCCAGTTGGGGCGCTTCTGGCAGGTCAAGGGGCCGGGGCTGATCCTGCTGGTCCCGGTGATCCAGCAGATGGTCCGGGTCGACCTGCGTACCGTGGTGCTGGATGTGCCGCCACAGGATGTGATCACCCGCGACAACGTGTCGGTAAAGGTCAATGCGGTGGTGTATTTCCGCGTGCTCGACCCGCAGAAGGCGATCATCCAGGTCGAAGACTTCCTCGTCGCCACCAGCCAGTTGGCCCAGACCACCTTGCGTGCGGTGCTGGGCAAGCATGAGCTGGACGAGCTGCTGGCCGAGCGCGAGCAGCTGAATTCGGACATTCGCCAGGTACTGGACGCACAGACCGATGCCTGGGGCATCAAGGTCGCCAACGTCGAGATCAAGCACGTCGACCTCAACGAGTCGATGGTCCGCGCCATTGCCCGTCAGGCGGAGGCCGAACGTGAACGGAGGGCCAAGGTAATCCATGCCGAGGGCGAGCTGCAGGCGTCAGAGAAACTGATGCAGGCCGCGCAGATGCTCAGCAAAGAGCCGGGGGCCATGCAGTTGCGTTACATGCAGACGCTGGGGGCGATTGCCGGCGACAAGAGCTCGACCATTGTCTTTCCGTTACCGGTCGACTTGCTCAAGGGGCTGGTGGACAAGCAGAAATGACCGGGGCCGCAGGGCAGCCCCGGGATTCGATCAGATTGGCGCCCGGCGCAGGGTGGCGAGGAAGGTCGCCGCGCCGATGAACAGCCCGGCAAAGGTCCGGTTCAGGCGCTTTTGCTGCTTGGGCGTGCGCAACAGCCGCAACACGCGGGAAGCCAGCCCGGTGTACCCCGCCATCACCAGCATGTCGACGCTGACCATGGTCACGGTGATCGCGATGTATTGCGGCAGCAACGGCGCGTGAGGGTTGATGAACTGCGGCAGCACGGCCAGCATGAACACCAGCGCCTTGGGGTTGCTGACGTTGACCAGGAAGCCGCGGAACACCAGGCTCAGCGGCTTGCCAATCGGGCGCACGGCGGCTTCATCGGTCATGTCCATGGGCAAGGCGCGCCATTGCTTGTAGGCGAGGTAGACCAGGTAGCCCACGCCGAACCACTTGATGAGCTGAAAAGCGGTGGCGGATGCAGCGAGGATTGCGCCGACGCCGGCGGCAATGATGGCGATCTGCATGATCAGGCCCAGCTGCAGGCCCAGGGCATTCCAGTAGCCACGCCAGAAGCCGTACTGTAGCCCGCTGGACATCGAGGCAATCGCCCCGGCACCCGGCGACAGGCTGATCACCCAGCAGGCGGCAAAGAAGCCCAGCCACACTTCCATCGACATTTCACACCTCGCTCAACAACTGTTGCAAAACGTTAAGCTAAGGTTTTGGCGAAAAAATAACCAGCAAATTCTGCGGGCATTCCATCGCCTGCACGGGCCCCTGCAGGAGCGGATTCATCCGCGAAGAGGCCAGCCCAGGCGATAGAGACCTTTCAGGAAAGCGCTTCCAGCTCAGCCTGCATGCTCTCCAGCGTTTCCAGCGCCTCCATCCAGGCTTCCTCAAGCTCGCCCTCACGCTGCTTCAACTTGGTCTGCCGAGCCAGCAGATCACGCAATTCATCCTTGCGCGCCGCCTCATACACACCACCGTCACCCAACGCAGTCTCGATCTCGGCCAGTTGCGCATGCACCTGGTTGAGCTCGGTCTCCAGCTTGTCGGCCGCCTTCTTGTGCGGTGCCAACTGCTGGCGCAAGGCTGCCGCAGCCTGGCGCTGGGCCTTCTTGTCGGTCTTGTCCGGGTTGACCGG
The DNA here is from genome assembly GCF_021602465.1 of Pseudomonas urethralis. NCBI lineage: Bacteria > Pseudomonadati > Pseudomonadota > Gammaproteobacteria > Pseudomonadales > Pseudomonadaceae > Pseudomonas > Pseudomonas urethralis. The sequence continues at coordinate 63,493 of NZ_BQIJ01000006.1, read as the reverse complement.
GGCGTTGCTGGCCGGCGCACTGCGCTGGCGGTACTCGACCAGCCAGCGGCCGTAGTCGTCGAGGTCGCCATCGAAGGTCTCGACCTTGCCATCGGCCACCAGCAGGAAGTCGTCGGTGGTGCTCTTGAGCAGGTGACGGTCGTGGGAAACCACCACCACGGCACCGGCGAACTCCTGCAGGGCCATGGTCAGCGCCAGGCGCATTTCCAAGTCGAGGTGGTTGGTCGGTTCGTCGAGCAGCAGCAGGTTCGGCCGCTCCCAGGCTATCAGCGCCAGGGCCAGGCGGGCCTTCTCACCACCGGAGAAGTTCACCACCGGCTCGTCGACGCGGTCGCCGTGGAAGTCGAAGCCACCCAGGAAGTCGCGCAGGGTCTGCTCGCGCTCGGTGGGTGCGATGCGCTGCAGATGCAGCAGCGGGCTGGCCTTGTCGTCCAGCGAGTCGAGCTGGTGCTGGGCGAAGTAGCCGACGGCAAGGTTCTCGCCACGTACCAGGCGGCCCGACAGCGGCTCGAGTTCACCGGCGAGGTTCTTGATCAGGGTCGACTTGCCGGCGCCGTTGGGCCCGAGCAGACCGATGCGTGCACCCGGGACCAGCTGCAGCTTGACCTTGTCGAGAATCGCCTTGTCGCCATAGCCCAGGCGGCCTTCGGACAGGCTCAGCAGCGGGCTGGAGATTTTCTGCGATTCGCGGAACACGAAGTCGAACGGCGAATCGACATGCGCGGCCGACAGCTCTTCCATGCGCTCCAGGGCCTTGATCCGGCTCTGTGCCTGGCGGGCCTTGGTGGCCTGGGCCTTGAAGCGGGCGATGTACTTCTCCATGTGCGCGCGCTGTGCTTGCTGCTTCTCGTAGGCCTGCTGCTGCTGCGCCAGGCGCTCGGCACGGGTGCGCTCGAAGGCGGTGTAACCACCCTTGTATAGGTTGAGCTTGCGCTGCTCGACGTGCAGCACATGGTCGACCACGGCATCGAGGAAATCGCGGTCGTGGGAAATCAGCAACAGCGTGCCCGGGTAACCCTTGAGCCAGTCTTCCAGCCACAGGATCGCGTCAAGATCGAGGTGGTTGGTAGGTTCGTCGAGCAGCAGCAGGTCAGACGGGCACATCAGCGCCTGGGCCAGGTTCAGGCGCATCCGCCAGCCACCGGAGAAGTCACCGACGCGGCGGTCCATCTGCTCGTTGGTGAAGCCCAGGCCCGCCAGCAATTTACGAGCGCGGGCATCAGCGGTGTAACCGTCGGCAACTTCCAGCTCACTGTGCAGGCGCGCCAGCGCAGTGCCGTCATGGGCCTGCTCGGCAACGGCCAGTTCGGCCTGGACCTTGCGCAGGCGGGCGTCACCGTCGAGCACATAGTCCACCGCCAGGCGGTCGAGCGTATCGACCTCCTGGCGCATGTGGGCAATGCGCCAGTCGCCGGGCAGCTGGCAATCGCCGGCATCAGGCGACAGCTCGCCGCGCAGCAGGGCGAACAGGCTGGATTTTCCGGCGCCATTGGCGCCGATCAGGCCGGCCTTGTGACCGGCGTGCAGGGTCATCTCGGCGCCTTCTAGCAAGCGCTGCGGACCACGCTGTAAAGTGAGGTTGGATAGTCTGATCATAGTGGTCGCGGAGTCTACCAGCTTCCTCGGCCCGCAGCGTGAGTGGAATCATGTACACCGACCTGTGGAATCACGCCTTGGCGCTGTATGCCCGCCCGGGCGTCGAAACGGCTTGTCTGAATGTTCAGGCGATGGGGGGCGACGTCTGCCTGCTGCTGTGTGCAACCTGGTTGCAGGCGCGTGCAGTGCCCTTCAGCGAAGAACGCGCTCAGGCCCTGCGTGCGATTGCCGGGCCATGGCAACACGATGTGGTGGCGCCGTTACGTAGCCTGCGCCAGCAATGGCGTTCGCCTGCACAACACGATACGCACCTGGCGGCGTTGCGTGAGCAATTGAAGGGGCTGGAGTTGGAAGCGGAGAAGCAGTTGCTGCAACGGCTGCAAACCTGTGCGCAACAATGGCCCATAGGCTCGCTAGAGCCTACGGACGATTGGCTTGACCGGCTGGCGCCGGACCAGGCACGCGGCCACGACGCGCTGGTTGACTTGCGCGTCGCAGCGGCAGCGCTTCAGGAAGCCGAAGACGGCGTCTGAGCGGGAGTGCTGGTGGATACCGAGGCAGTAGCGGGAGCGGCCGAGTTGGTCGCTGGCGCACTGGCAGCGGGCGCAGCCGGTTTGGCTTCTGCAGTTTTGGCTGCAACGGGTTTTGCCGGGGCCTTCGCTGCAGGTTTTGCAGCGGACTTGGCCGGTGCTTTGGCTGCCGCTGGCTTGGCTGTTGCTGGTTTGGCTGCCGCTGGCTTTGCGGCCGCTTTGGCTGCTACGGGTTTGGCTGCCGCAGGCTTGGCTGGAGCCTTGGCAGCAGCAGCTTTGGCGGCTGGCTTGGCGCCAGTGGATTGTGCAGCGACAGGTTTGGCGGCCGGCTTCGCCGAGGCGGTTCTGGCCGGCGCTTTGGCTGCTGCAGGCTTGGCGGCCGCTGACTTGGCTGGAGTTTTGGCAGCAGCAGGTTTGGCAGCCGGTTTGGCGGCAGCGGTTTTGGCTGGGGCCTTGCTGGCAACCGGCTTGGCATTGGCAGCGCGAGCAGGTGCCTTGGCGGCTGGCTTGGCAGCAGCGCGGGCTGGAGCCTTGGCAGCGGCTGGTTTGGTCGAGGCCTTGGCGACCGCTGGCTTGGCGGTGCTGCGGGCCGGTGCTTTGGCAGCAGCTGGTTTCGCAGTCTTGGCCGCCACTGCACGCTGGTCGAGTGCCTTGCCTGCAGCCTCGCGCACCTTGCCGACACCTTGAGCCAGTTTCAAACTTTCCTGGGCATCACGCTTGAGTTGTTGAATGTAAGTACGGGTCTGGGTCTGGCGTTCCTTGAGCGAATCGAGCAGTTCTTCAAGTTCACCGATCACCTTCTGCGCCTTGTTCTGCGCCTTGGCTTTGCCTGCCTTCGCCGCATCCTGCAACTTCAGGCGGCCGTTATGCAGTTTTTCCTGGGCTTTGCCGCGCTGCTTTTCCAACTTGGCCAGCAATTTCTCCGCATCAGCCAGCGCTTGTGAGCAGGCCTCTTCCAAGTGTTCGAGCAGGCTGCCCGAAAGTTGCTGGAGCAGGTGTAACGGCGTACTTACTGGCTTCTTTTTAGCCGACATGGTTTACCTCCTGGCTGACGAGATTGCGGCTCATACTATGCTTCTGCTGCTACCGCCGCTAGGGCATGTTGACAGTATTGAGGGTGCCGCGTTGCATGCCTGGGCAAAGTTGTTATCTTGCAGCTCCGTGCAAGTGTAGTTGCTTAACAAAACGTTGCAGGGTTTTGCCTGATGCCGGGACTTTCCGGGTGTATGACCTGGTCATTTATCATTGCGCAGATCGAGCGCCGCGCGGGCGGCGCTCGATCTCGACGACAACAAATCAATCACGCCAAACACCCGAGCCATTACACACATCTGGAACAGAACCCAACCATGTCACGTTATCTTGCTTTTGGCCTATGCCTGATGGCGCCATTCGCCCTGGCCGCCAACGATACCGCCCCTGCCAACGATCATGACCTGGCCTACAGCCTCGGCGCCAGCCTGGGGGAGCGCCTGCGTCAGGAAGTGCCCGGTCTGCAACTGGATGCGCTGGTAGAGGGCCTGCGCCAGGCCTATCAGGGCCAGCCATTGAAACTCGACAAGGCACGGATGGAGGCCATCCTCCAGCAGCATGAGGAACAGGCCGATAGCGCCGCCGAACAAGCCGAAGTCGTCAAACTGCAGGCCGTCGAAACACGCTTCATGGCCAACGAGCGGGCGCGTGCCGGTGTGCACGAACTGCCCGAAGGCGTGCTGTATAGCGAATTGAAAGCGGGTAATGGGGCGCAACCCACAGCCGGCGGCAAGGTGCAGGTGCGCTATGTCGGCAGGCTGCCGGATGGTTCGGTGTTCGACCAGAATCAGCAGCCGCAGTGGTTCAGCCTGGACTCGGTGATCGACGGCTGGCAGGTGGCCCTGCCACACATGAAAGCCGGTTCGACCTGGCGCCTGGTGATCCCATCGGCACGGGCCTACGGTGCCGAGGGCGCAGGTGATCTGATCGCGCCCTACACGCCGCTGGTATTCGAAATCGAGTTACTGGCGGTCGGCAACTGACGCCGACCTTCAGGCTTCGACCGCGCCCTCTTCCTTGTGCGCGTTATGCAGCACTTCGATCAGGCAGTCTTCCAGCTCGAAGCGTTCGTGCAGCAGGCTGCCCAACTTGCCGAGCTTCTCGGCGAAGCGCTCGGTGTCCTTGCACTCGCCCTTCTCGCAATGATCGTTGAAGGCCAGTGCGATCTGGGTAATGTCGTTGATCCGCGGGTTGATCTCTTCGGCCAGTTTCAGCGCCTTCTCATCCCCGAATGCCTTGGCCTCGGTGACCAGCTGCTCACTCACTTCGAAGTGCCAGGCTGACACGTAGTCGACCAGCACCGCACAGAAGTCGCGGTTCTTTTCCTTGTCGGCAAAGGCCGGCTTGGCGACACGCAAGGTACGGAAAGCCTGGACAAGCTCCTCTCGCTCCGCGAGCCAACGGTCGATCAGCTTGTGAACCCCGCCCCAGCGTTCCTGGGCGTTCTGACAACTATCGAGCATGGCGATCTCTTCCCTTCTGGGTAGATGCCGCTGCACCTCGCACCACGACCGTGCAGCACAAAGGTGACATCAGCAGGACGGCATCGAGCAGTTGTGTTTTCAGTATGCGTGCTGGGAGATTATTCCCGCGCGTGCTTAGCATCAAGGTACGCAGCGGACAAAGTTCATACAAGCGTTTAATACCGTGAGACACCACCATTGGTCCGCTATTGGCCACCGGCATGCGCCAGGTCAAGGATTGCCAAGTGAGCGGAAACGATACGCCAGCAGGCAACTCAGGGGCAGTGCCGCCAGTAACAGAAACGCCAGCAGGCTCCATTCCGGCAGGGTCAGGTCGAGGAAGCTCCAGGTCAGCGAGCGGCAATCGGGACCGCCGAGCAGCAGTTGTCGCACAGCTTCACGCCAGGACAGCTCGAACATGCGCCCGATCGGCAAAGGGCACAGGTGGCTCGCATCACCTGCACCCTGCAACCACACATGCCGCGCCGCCAGCAAGGCGCCGCTGGCCGCGCTCAGCATTGCCGTTCGCGCATAAAGCCGAACCCCGGTAATACCGGGTGCATGCAGCGCCGCGCTCAGACAGACCAGCGCATAGATCCCCAACAATAGCCGCTGGCTGAAACACAGCGGGCAAGGCACCAGCCCAAGGACACTTTCGAGATAAAAGGAAGCGCCCAACACTGCCAGCGAAGCAAGGCATGCCGGAATGAAAAGCGTGCGCAGACTGGCCATCGGCATGGGAAAAAAGGTCCCGGGAAAGTTGAAGTGGCTTGGAACGGTAGAGGAAAGGCCGGGCTTGTTTCAAGGCACTACTGGAGTGACAAGTCGCTGTATTGGAAGAGAAATGTCCATACAAGCTGTAGGAAACTTCCTAAGAACAGACTGCAAATCCAACTTGCACCGCAGAACAGGTTACCCGACCCATGAGCCCGCGCCGTTGGGCGGGCTCATGCAGGGCTCAGGCGCGTACAGCTTCTGGCAACGGCAGGGCCAGAAGACGCTCATCGAGCAGCCCAAGGCCTTCTTCAAACAACTGATTGCTGCGTTCGGTCTCGCCCAGGCTGGCGAGCAGGCGCGCAAGCTCGGCACAGGCTTCCGGATTACGCTCCATTCGCAGGCTGCTTTCGAGATAGTCGCGCGCCTTGCCCCACAGGCGGTTCTGCAGGCTCAGGCGGCCGAGAGTGAGCAGCAGGCTCGGATCGTCCGGGTGGGCCTTCAGCCAGCCTTCGGCGGTCTGTAGCTGACGCGCCGGATCATCACCCCGTACCAGGCCATACAGGCGCGCCAGATGGCTTTCGTACTCACGCTTGAGTGCGGTGCGCAGCACCTGCTCGGCTTCGCCCTGGGCACCCACCTGACGTAGCTGTTCGGCATAGGCCAGGACCAGTTGCGGCTCTTGGCGCTGGGCCGCAGTCAGCTGCTGCCAGGCACGCTCAAGGGCCTGACGGGCGCTTTGCGGATCCTCACCACGGGTGCTCGCCAAGCCAAGGTTCTGGCCCCAGGCGCGTTTCTCCAGCGCGGCCAGCTCATCGGCCGGCAACACCTTGCTCTTGCGCAGGTCCGGCAGCAGGCGGATCAGCGCCGACCAATCGCCACGCTCCAGATGCAGGCGTTGCAACAGGCGCAGGACCTGAGTGTTATGCGGATGGCGCTCCTGCATGGCGAGCAAGGTCTCCAACGCAGCATCCCGCTCGCCGCGGTCCATCTGCAGTTGCGCATGGGTCAAGGCAATGGCCAGTTCCGCCTGGGGCTGGCGCTCCAGCGCACGTTCCAGCAGGTTGTCGCTGTCCTCCTTGCGCCCCAGTTCGTTGGCGGCACGGGCGGCGCCAAGGTAATACAGCAACGGCTGGCGCTCGGCCTCGGCAGCACGATGCAGGTGGCGCTGGGCACTGGCCCAGCGGCCCTCGGCCAGGTCCAGCTGGCCCTGTTCGATGGCGATCCGCACGCGCCGGCTGCGGTTACGCCGCGACCACGGGTTGACCACGCCACTGGAGGTCAGGACCAAGCTGACCAGATAACGCAGCAGCAACAGCAGGACGACCACCGCCGCCAGCGCCGCGAGCGCCGCCCACAATCCGGACTGGTAACGGAAACCACCGTAGGCAATCAGCACATAACCACTGTGCTTGGCCACCGCGATGCCCAGCGCCGCGGCAACCACGATCGCCAGTACGGCCAGCAGGTAGACACGCTTCATGGCTTGCCCCCTTCAGCCTCGGCTGGCAGATGGCGGCGTTGAATGTACGCCTGCACCGCCGCCAGGCTTTCGCTCAGGTCCGGGGTCACTACCGAGACGGGCTGCTCAGCCAACGCGTTGAGGCTGTCGAGCATCGCCTTGCTTTGCGGGTTGTCGGCATTGAAGTTGGCCAGCAGCACGCTACGGGCATCATCCAGGGCCTGGTTGTACACCTTGGCCTCGCCATTGAGCGCAGCCCACTGCGCCTGCTCGATGGTCAGGCTCAGGGCCAGGCGCAACTGGTTCAGCTGCTGGCCAGCCAGCAACGGCCGCACATTGTCATCGGCGTTGAAGTCGATCTGGAAGTACTTGGAGATTTCTGCCCACCACTGCGACAGGCGACTGGCCCCGTCACCATCGGCGGTCAGCGCACCAAGCGCATCGGCGTTGCTGGCGAATTCGGGAGACTGGGCGCTGAGCTGTTGCACCAGCTCACGCTGGGCGGCGAGTTTGAGGAACAGACCGGTGCGGTCCGGCTGCTGGGTACTGTTGAGCGTGGCCAGGCTGCGCGCCAGTTGCTCGCGGGCGGCAAAGGCGCCAGGGTCGCTCTGTTCACGGAGGATTTCGTCGGCCCCTTCGACCAGGGCCTTGGCGCTGGTGATGTCCTGCAGCGCCGACAAGCGCAGGGTAGCCAGGCGCAGCAGGTGCTCGGCCTCGGCCAGGCGCCACTCCTTGCGGCTTTCGCCAAGCGCGGTTTCCAGACGCTGGCTGAGACGCTGCTGGTCGCCTTGCAGTTGCGCCACCAGGCGGCGACGGTCTTCCAGCTCACTGGCGGCCGGCAGGCTGGCCAGTTGTGCACTGATCTGCTGCTCACGCTGCTGCAGCGCCGCGGCGCGCTGGCTCAGGGCTTCAAGGTGCTGACCCTGGTTCACCTCGCTGCCTTGCAGCTGTCGCACCTGCCAGACACCCCAACCCCCTACTGCGACCCCGGCCGCACCCAGCAACAGCGCCAGCACGGCCAGACCACTGCCAGAGCGCTTTACAGGCTTGTCGGTGACGGGTTGCGCCGGCTCCTGCGCCGACGGCTGATCATTGTTGGGTAAGACAGTTTCGCTCACGTATCCATCCTTTGCATGGGGGCGCCTCGCGCTAGTGCGAAGCGCCTTGAGAGGCAGGTACAGCGCTGCGCTGCACGGCTGCCAGCAAGGCCGTGGCACTCGCGCCACGGCAATCCACAACCTGTTGGGCCCCGGCGGCCCGGGCCTGTTCAGCGACCCGCGGGCTGGGCACGAACAACGCCAGCCTGGCTACCTGCGGCCAGTCGGCGCCAGCCATCTGCTGCAAATGTTCAAGACCCTGCCCACTGCTGACCACCAGGCCATTGAGGCGTTCCGCTTCTATGCGGCGCATCAGCGTGCCCGCCGGGTACGCCGGCAGGCAGCGACGATACAGTTCCAGATATTCGACACTAGCACCTTGCTCTGCAAGACGCTCGGCCAGCAGTTCGCGACCTCCGACGCCACGAACAATCAGCACGCGGGCCTCAGGCGCCGCAATAGCCTGGCGCAGGGCCGGGAGCGCGAGCAAGGCCTCGCTGTCGTCGCCTTGCACGGGGAATGTCACCTGAAGGCCTGCGCACTGCAGCACTGCCGCGGTCGCCTCACCCACGGTAAACCAGCCTGCGGTGGGCGCTTGCAAGCCAGCGCCCTGCAGCTGCCCAAGCAGCAGCCGTGCCGCCGGCTTGCTGACCACGATGATCGCCTGGTACTGCGCCAGCCCGGCCAGCTGCCGACGCTGCGCGTCAGCCAGCGCGACAGGCTCGATGGCCAGCAACGGCAGGCAACTGCTGGCCACACCGGCAACGGCCAGGCTCTGCGCCAGTGCCGCGCAGTCCTCTTCAGGCCGGGTCAGCAGCAGGCGCCAGGAGCTCACGGATGCCCGGCCTCGCCGTAGACTTCCTTGAGAATGGCTTCGGCGCCCTGACCCAGCAGGGCTTCGGCGACCTGCACGCCCAAGGTCTCGGCAGCCGCACGCGGCGCACGGGCGTCCGCCACCAGCAAGGTCCCGCCACTTGGCTGGCCAACCAGGCCGCGCAACCACAGCTGATCGCCTTCGAGCACCGCATAGCAGGCGATCGGCACCTGGCAGCCGCCGTTGAGGCGCTTGTTCAAGGCACGCTCGGCAACTACACGGTCGGCGGTATCGGCATGGTGCAGCGGCGCCAGCAGGGCATGGATTTCAGTGTCGGCGCTGCGGCACTCGATACCCACCGCGCCCTGGCCACCGGCTGGCAGGCTGTGGTCGACGCTGAGGGTATCGCTGATGCGATCCTCGAAGCCCAGGCGGATCAAGCCTGCGGCGGCGAGGATGATGGCGTCGTATTCGCCGGCATCGAGCTTGGCCAGGCGGGTGTTGACGTTGCCGCGCAGGAAGTGGATTTTGAGGTCCGGCCGACGCGCCAGCAACTGAGCCTGGCGGCGCAGGCTGGAGGTGCCGACGATGCTGCCGGCTGGCAGGGCGTCGAGGCTGGCGAAGGTATTGGAAACGAACGCATCACGCGGGTCTTCGCGCTCGCAGATGCAGAACAGGCCCAGGCCATCGGGGAAGTCCATGGGCACATCCTTCATCGAATGCACGGCGATGTCGGCTTCGTTGTCCAGCAGCGCTGTTTCCAGCTCTTTGACGAACAACCCCTTGCCGCCAATTTTCGCCAGCGGTGCGTCGAGCAGCTTGTCGCCGCGGCTGACCATGGGTACCAGAGTCACCCGCAGACCGGGGTGCGCCTGCTCGAGGCGGGCTTTGACATATTCGGCCTGCCACAAGGCCAAGGCACTTTTACGGGTGGCAATGCGGATTTCGCGAGTGGACATGAAACGCCCCGATCCAGAGAAATGCCGCTGATGATAACAGCATCACCGGCATCGCCAGCAGATGTGGATCAGCGTCTGGGCCCTTCGCGGCCAAAGCCTCTCCTACAGGCGGCGCCGTACCTGTGGGACCGGCTTCAGCCGCGCACAAGGGCGCAGCCGTTGCCATGCAGGCTCAGCCTTGGAGTGTTTGCATCATCTTGCGCACGCCTGCCACATGCCGGCGGCTGACAGTCAGGGCGTCGCCGTCGAGGCCCTTGAGGAATAGCTGGAAATGCCCCAACGGCGTGCGCTGCAGGCGTTCGATGCGTTCGCGCGCGACCAGCGCATTGCGGTGGATACGCACGAATCGCTCGCCGAATTCATCCTCCAGCGCCTTGAGTGGCTCGTCGAGCAGCACCTCCCCGGCTTCGTGGCGCAAGGTCACGTACTTGTGGTCGGCGATGAAATAGATCACCTGGGGCAATGGAATCAGCTCGATACCCTTGCGCGTACGCGCACTGATATGGCTGCGCGGCCCACCGCCTTCGCTGCCAGGCCGGGTCAAGGCCGCCAGCTGGGCACGGTTGGGCTTCTCGGCCTTGCGCAAGGCATCGCGCAGGGCCTGAGGCTGGATTGGCTTGGTCACGTGGCTGAGGGTGCTGTCCTTGAACGCCTCGGCACCGTATTCATCGTCGCCGGTACAGAACACCACGGACGGTGGCGCTTCGCGTTCGCACAGGCGAGCAGCAACCTGCAAGCCATCCAGGCCTGGCATGCCGATGTCCAGCAGTACCACATCCGGCTTGAGGCTTTCGATCAGTGTCAGAGCCTCCTCGCCGTTGGTGGCGCTGGGCTCCAGCACGGTGTAACCCTCCAGTTCAGCGAATAGCCGTGTGAGGCGTTCACGGGCTTGGGGTTCGTCATCAACGATCAGGACATTCATAATTGCTCTGGATTCCTGAGTGAGTCTCGCACAGGTATAGCGTAGACAAGAGCAGGTCGAGCGACGCTGCGGTCACGCTCTAGACCGATACGAAGGCCAAAGATTCACTGAGCCAGCAGAATAGCTGCCAGTCCTCTGTCCAACTGTAGACGGTCCGTGGAACACTGCCGTTCAATCGGTGAATATCGTCTTCGCCCACCTTTACCGATGTTTGCCACCGGTTTCTGTCGACCGATGTCCTGCGGTGTCAGGCCCAACCCTGCTATTATCGGCGCCACTTTTTCGTTCACGCCTGCATAGAGTGAATCCATGAGCACCGACAAGACCAACCAGTCCTGGGGCGGCCGCTTCAGTGAGCCCGTCGACGCCTTCGTCGCCCGTTTCACCGCCTCGGTCGACTTCGACAAGCGCCTGTACCGCCACGACATCATGGGTTCGATCGCCCACGCCACCATGCTGGCACAGGTCGGCGTCCTCAGCGATGCCGAGCGCGACACCATCATCGATGGCCTGAAAACCATCCAGGGCGAAATCGAGGCTGGCAGCTTCGACTGGCGTGTCGACCTCGAAGACGTGCACATGAACATCGAAGCACGCCTGACCGACCGCATCGGCATCACCGGCAAGAAGCTGCACACCGGCCGTAGCCGCAACGACCAGGTGGCCACCGACATCCGCCTGTGGCTGCGTGACGAGATCGACCTGATCCTGGCCGAGATCACCCGTCTGCAGCAGGGTCTGCTGGAGCAGGCCGAACGCGAAGCCGAAACCATCATGCCTGGCTTCACCCACCTGCAGACTGCCCAGCCGGTCACCTTCGGCCACCACCTGCTGGCCTGGTTCGAAATGCTCAGCCGCGACTACGAGCGCCTGGTCGACTGCCGCAAGCGCGCCAATCGCATGCCGTTGGGCAGTGCCGCGCTGGCCGGCACCACCTACCCTATCGACCGTGAGCTGACCTGCAAGCTGCTGGGCTTCGAAGCCGTGGCCGGCAACTCGCTGGACGGCGTCTCGGACCGTGACTTCGCCATCGAATTCTGCGCGGCCGCCAGCGTGGCGATGATGCACCTGTCGCGCTTCTCCGAGGAACTGGTGCTGTGGACCAGCGCGCAGTTCCAGTTCATCGACCTGCCTGATCGCTTCTGCACCGGCAGCTCGATCATGCCGCAGAAGAAGAACCCGGACGTACCGGAGCTGGTGCGCGGCAAGAGCGGCCGTGTATTCGGCGCCCTGACCGGCCTGCTGACCCTGATGAAAGGCCAGCCGCTGGCCTACAACAAGGACAACCAGGAAGACAAGGAGCCGCTGTTCGACGCCGCCGACACCCTGCGCGACTCGCTGCGCGCCTTTGCCGACATGATCCCGGCGATCAAGCCCAAGCACGCCATCATGCGCGAAGCGGCTCTGCGCGGTTTCTCCACCGCGACCGACCTGGCCGACTATCTGGTTCGCCGCGGCCTGCCGTTCCGTGACTGCCACGAGATCGTCGGCCACGCGGTGAAGTATGGCGTCGACACGGGCAAGGACCTGGCCGAGATGAGCCTGGACGAACTGCGCCAGTTCAGCGACCAGATCGAGCAGGACGTGTTTGCCGTGCTGACCCTGGAGGGGTCGGTGAATGCCCGTAACCACATCGGTGGAACCGCGCCAGCCCAGGTGCGTGCTGCCGTGGCTCGCGGCAAGGCCCTGCTGGCTTCGCGCTAAAGCCCATTGCGAGGGCTTCGCCCTCGTTCGCGGCGGTTCGACGCCTCGATGAACCCGCACCCACAGGTATTGCACAGGCGCCAAAAGCAGTGCAGTACCTGAGGGAGCGGGTTAACCCGCGATGACTCCAACGCGGTCTCAGCGCTTGCCGCTGCGGATCATCTCCATGAAGGCCGGCATCGAGGCCTCCTTGTCCGCCACGATCCGCGCCATGTGCGGGTTCCCGCCCAGCAGTTGCAGCAACGCCTTCGCCTGCGGGAAGTCCGCCAGGAAGTCGATACCCAGCACTTTCTTGCCTACCGCGCACGCCAGGTCCACCGAGAAGCAGAACATCAGGTCGGCCAGGGTCAGGTGCTCACCCGCCACATAAGGCGCGAAACGGCCATTGCGCTTGAGCGTGGCAAACCCCGCCAGCAAGTCGGTACGGGCGCGCTCCTTGACCAGCGGCTCCACCGGCATGCCGAAGAACGACTCGCCGTAGCAGGTACGCGCCGGCAGCTCGATGTACAGTTCGATTTCCTTCAGCAGTTCGCGCACCTTGGCCTGGCCGAACGGGTCGCTGGGCAGCAGCGCCTTGCCACCTTGGGTCTGCTCGATATAGTCGAGGATGACGCTGGTTTCGCTGAGGAAGCCGTGTTCGGTTTCCAGCACCGGCACCTTGCCCCGCGGGCTGACTTCCAGCGCATGCGGCGCCTGCCCGCCGTAGAAGGTGACTTCCTCGAAAGGCAGGCCTTTCTCCAGCAGGGCCAGCTTGACCATGTTGTAGTAGTTGCTGACCGAGAATCCGTAAAGCTTGAGCATCGGGTTACAGCCTCCAGGCCGTGTGGGGATGGCTCGGTTCTTATAAACCGTCCACACAAGCCTGACCAGCGTCATGCGCCCTGTCGATGACCAGGCATTGCCAACGCAGGCGTGGCAAACTGTGCGTCCCCCCACAGGAGTAGCGCCATGAGCGAACACGACGAAATCGACAATGACGACGAAGCCTTCGCCGAAGCGACGCTGACCGAAGCCATCGAAAACCAGATCGAAAGCGGCGAGCCGCCAGCGGCCAAGGCCACCTTCAACAAGCTGACCCTGGTCGGCTATGAGCGCGAAGACATCCTCAACCTCATGGCCCACGTTCTGGCCTTCGAAATCGACAACATGCTCCAGGAGGACCGCGCATTCAACGGCGAGTGGTATGAGACCGCCCTGCGTGCCCTGCCCGAGCTGCCGCCTGAGATGGGTCAAAGCGACGACGAATAACCCGACTACACTCTTGGATCAGGCACCGCTGGCGGTGCCGCCATCCTTGTCTGGAAGTCAGGAGTCGCCATGTCCTTTAGCCCCGAACTGATCGCCGAACTGGAAGTGCTCGCCCTGTTCAACCTGGACAGCAACCAGGAAGGCATCAAGATTCACGCCAATGCCTCCCCCGCCCTGGTCGCCGCGGCCAAGCGCCTGCATGCCAAGCAACTGACCGATCAACCCGATGGCGGTTACCTGACCAGCCTGGGGCATGATGCGGTGGAGAGCGTGCAGTTGCTGTTGAACGTCCTCAAAGCCCCACAGCCCGCCTGACCCTGCACCGGCCCTGTGGGAGCGGGTTTACCCGCGAAGCAAGCACTACGGTGCATGGCAAGGGCTACGCCCTTGTTCGCGAGTGAACTCGCTCCTACACAGGCCGCGCCGAAATGCGATAGAAAAATGGCGCCAATAATCCATATTCCGCTTATCCGACTGCCCCACTCAGGCTAAACTCGCCACAGCTTTCCTGGCCCGCCCTGAGTGTGCAATGAACCACCCCCACGAAATCCGCCCTGACCTGGACGAAGGCATCGACCGCAAGGTGCTGGCGACATTGCGTGCGCGCTTCCTGCACATCAACCAGTGCCGGCTCGAACGTGCAATGGAGGGCCTGTCGAGCCGCCAGCAGCTGGTACTGACCCTGCTGCCGCTGCTGTTCCACGTCAACCACCCGCTGTTGCCCGGTTACGTATCCGGCGCCACTCCGGCCGGGGTGGCGGGGTTCGAGCCAGATGCCGAGCAGGTCGCCGATGCCCAGCGCCTGGCTCGCTCGTTCGCCTACAAAACCCGTCATGGCAACCCGCCACGCCCGATCCACGGCCTGTTCCTGATGGGCAGTCTCGGTACGCTGGCCCAGGCCGAACAGAGCGACATGGACCTCTGGGTATGCCATGCCCCTGGCCTGAGCGAGGCCGAGCGCGAAGAGTTGCGCCGCAAGTGCCAGCTGCTGGAGGCCTGGGCGGCCAGCCAGGGCGCCGAGGCTCACTTCTTCCTGATCGACCCGCAAAGCTTCTCCCAGGGCCAGCGCGACAGCCAGCTCAGCTCCGACGACTGCGGCACCACGCAACATTTCCTGCTGCTCGACGAGTTCTATCGCACGGCCATCTGGCTGGCCGGGCGCACGCCGCTGTGGTGGCTGGTGCCGGTCTATGAAGAGCACAACTATCAGGCCTACACCGAGACCCTGCTGTCCAAGCGTTTCATCCGCAATCAGGACGCCCTCGACCTCGGCAACCTTGCCCATATTCCACCAGGCGAGTACCTCGGCGCCGGGCTTTGGCAGTTGTTCAAGGGCATCGACTCGCCCTACAAGTCACTGCTCAAGCTGCTGCTGACCGAAGTCTATGCCAGTGAGCACCCGACCGTGCGCTGCCTGTGCCTGGACTATAAACAGGCGGTGTTCGCCAACCATCTGAACCTCGACGAACTCGACCCCTATGTGATGGTGTACCGGCGCATCGAGCGCTATCTGCAGCAACGCGGGGAAACCGCTCGGCTCGAGCTGGTCAGGCGCAGCCTTTACCTGAAGGTCAACAAGAAGCTCAGTGGCCTGGACCGCAGCCGTAACAACGGCTGGCAGCGCCAACTGTTGCAGCGCCTGACCGATGAGTGGGGCTGGGACGAACGCCAGTTGCTCATGCTCGACAGCCGCAGCCAGTGGAAGGTGCGCCAGGTCGCCCTCGAACGCCGTGAGCTGGTGGCGGAGCTCAACCATAGCTATCGCTTCCTCGGCCAGTTCGCGCAGAACCAGGGTGCCACCAGCCGCGCCGACCAGCGTGACCTGAATGTCCTGGGCCGGCGCCTGTACGCCGCCTTCGAGCGCCGCGCCGGCAAGATCGAAGTGATCAACCCGGGCATTGCCCCGGACATTGCCGAAGACACCATGACGCTGGTCCAGTCCCCGAACCGCAAGGAGCCTGGCAGCCATCACTGGGGCCTGTACAACGGCAACCTGGGCGTATACGAATGGGAGCATTTCAGCCCGATCAAGCGCTGCCGTGAGTTGCTCGAGCTGCTGACCTGGGCCCACCGCAATGGCGTCATCGACCACACCACACGCCTGGCGCTGCACCCCGGCGACAGCGACCTCAGCGAATTCGAGCTGTTCAACCTGCTGGGCAGCCTGCAGCAGAGTATTCCGCTGCCCCTGGCCAGCGTCAGCGAAGAACGCCTGCTGCAGCCGAGCGTGGCGGACGAGATCCTGCTGCTGGTCAATGTCGGCGTCGATCCGCTGCGCCATCACCGCGACCTGAACATCCTGATGACCACCGAGCGCACCGACTCGCTGAGCTATGCCGGTGTGCGCGAGAACCTGGTGCTGACCCTCGACCAAGTCACGCTCAACAGCTGGAACGAAGTGCTGGTGCAGCGCTACGACGGTGATCACGCGCTACTGCGCTGCCTGCGGGATTTCCTCAACAGCCTTGGCCAGCGCAGCCACCGTCCGCAGGTGCGGGTGCGCTGTTTCTGCCACAACCGCGCCCAGGCCATCGCTCAGCGGGTCGAGGAGATCTTCGACACGGCACAATTGCTGCTCGACCAGGGCCTGAATCACCGCTACCTGCTGCAAGTGGCGCAGTACACACACGTCCTTGAGCTGTTGCCCGGCCAAGTCAGCCTGGCGACCCTGGCGGGGCATGATGCCGTGCTCGATCACCTGGGCGAAGTGCGCAGCCGCTACAGCCCGTTGCACCTGGATGGCAATGCGCTGCAGGACTGCGACCTGCCTCTGCTACTGGAACAAGGTCGGCGCAATTGCATCCAGGTGTTCTACCGCCTGCTCGATGGCTGGGCCGACCTGTACGTGCTGGACGAATACAACGCCCTGTGGCAACAGCGCCTGCCATTGTTTGACGAAAGCCACCTGCTGCTGCCGTTACAACGTTTTCTGCGTTCGGTGGTGGTGCGCCACGATGCCCGCCTCCCACTCGACCATCTGCAACAGGCTTCACTGGCTATCCACTACGCCCAGCTGCTGCCTTCCGGCCCAGGCAAGGCACGCAGCATCGAGCCTCGCCCGGCACCCAGTGCGAGCGTCGACCAACCCTATTACGAGGTTCAGGCCATTCTGCAGGCCGGCGCGGGGGATGGGGTGCATGTGACGCTGTATTGCGACCAGCAGGAATTTTCCGAGCTGGAGCATGGCGACCAACTGTATGAGGTGGTCGCCCGGCAGATCCTTGGCCAGCGCCGCAGTGCCGGGCACTACCGCTGCTACATCACCGACCTGGACCTGTCCGAGCTGCTCGAGGACGAGCAGGGGTCGACCTGCCTCTACCTGCGCTACAAGCGCGAGCTGGAGCAGGCGCTGAATGATGGACTGGCGAAGTTGCAGGCCTCTCTGAAACCTTGAAAATTCAAGGGCTGCTGCGCAGCCCAAGGATCTCAGAGGTCGAAATCGCCAGCCGCTTCAGGCTGGTATTCGACTTCCAGCAACTTCAGTTTCAGGGTCTTGCCCCCCGGTGCCGGCCAGTCGATCTGCTCGCCCACCGACAAGCCCAGCAGCGCACAACCGATCGGCGCGAGGATCGAAACCGTGCCTTCTCCACCGGCATCTTTCGGGTACACCAGGGTCAGGTGGTAGTCCTTGCCGCTGGCTTGCTCACGGCAATGCACCCGCGAGTTCATGGTCACCACTCCGGCGGGCACTTCCTCATGGCCGACTACCTGAGCGGCACGGTCCAGCTCCTCCTGCAAGGCGAGCACACCCGGCGTATTCTCGTCGAGGCTGTCGATCAGGCGCTCGAGACGTTGTACGTCCAATCGGGTGAGGATGAGGGAAGGCTTGGTGCTCATGATCCAGTCAGACTCCTTTGAACAGGCGGTTTGCTGCGGGCAGATAAAGCAAAACCCCGCCCAAGGGCGGGGTTTGTGGATGCTTTTGCGTCACCGACGCACAACCCGACACTACCACAGCCGGGCAAATACTCAAGCCCGTGCGCGCAGGGCCTGGGCTTCGCGGCAGATCTGCCGGCGCCGTTCGTCGTCGGCCGAGCGCCATTCGCGAATGTGCTCGACATGCCGATGGCAGCCGGTGCACACCCGCTGCTCATCCAGCCGGCAGACGCTGATGCAGGGCGACGGCACCGCCGGGCTGACGTTGCTGTACAGCGGCTTGGGTGGCCGCGCCTGGCTGGTCATGTCAGATCTCGTCGAAGTCCAGCTTCTCGCCGGCCCGCTCCCAGACGATACGCTCGAGCATTTCGTTCAGCAGTTCTTCGCTCTTCTCGCACACCCACTTGCCGCTTTCTTCGTCGTAGTCGAAGTGGAAGCCGCCGGAACGGTCGGCCAGCCACAGCTGGCGCAACGGCTCCTGGCGACTGAAGATCAGCTGGGCGCCGCCTTCGAACTTGACGGTCAGCACGCCGCCAGAATTTTCCATGTCTAGGTCCAGGCCGCTCTCGTCGAACAGGTCTTCCAGGGCCTGTTGGGTCGCGTCGACCAGATCATGGAAACGCGCTTCGCTCAAACTCATTGCAGGAACCTCGAATTGGCTGCTTTACGGGCAAGCCGGCAAGATACGGGCGCCGGGCCATGAATGCAAAGGTTTAGCCGCGCTCGCCACCGGCCCCATTACCCTGGCGAGCGCCCCTGAGCATAGCCCGCCCGACGGACCGGCTCTTGCATAGGCAATCCGCCGGTCGCTCGGTATACTCGGGCGCAATACTGCATATTTCAAAGGATTTCACCCATGAAGCGCCTGATTTCCTCGCTCGCGGCGCTGGTCGCGGTTGCCTGCCTCGTTTCGGCCTGCGGTCAGAAGGGCCCCCTGTACCTGCCAGAAGACGGCAAGGACGGCAAAGGCCCGAAAAAGTCGCACCAGCACCAGCATGCTCCAGCGGTCCAGCCGCAGGAAGAGCAGCCAATCCAGCCCGAGCAGACGCCAGAGCAGTAAGGAATTCAGATGAACGTTTTCAACTACCGCGACGGTGAACTGTTCGCGGAGGGCGTCGCCCTGTCGGCCATCGCCGAACGCTTCGGCACCCCGACCTACGTGTACTCGCGCGCCCACATCGAAGCCCAGTACCGCAGCTACACCGATGCCCTGCAAGGTACCGATCACCTGGTCTGCTTCGCCGTCAAGGCCAACTCCAACCTTGGCGTGCTGAACGTCCTGGCGCGCCTGGGGGCGGGTTTCGACATCGTCTCCGGCGGTGAACTCGAGCGCGTGCTGGCCGCTGGCGGCCGCGCCGATCGCGTGGTCTTCTCCGGCGTCGGCAAGACTCGCGAAGACATGCGCCGCGCCCTGGAAGTCGGCGTGCACTGCTTCAACGTCGAGTCCACCGACGAACTCGAACGCCTGCAAGTGGTAGCCGCCGAGATGGGCAAGGTTGCGCCGGTCTCGCTGCGCGTGAACCCGGACGTCGATGCCGGCACTCACCCGTACATTTCCACCGGCCTCAAAGAGAACAAGTTCGGTATCGCCATCGCCGACGCCGAAGCCATCTACGTGCGCGCTGCGCAGTTGCCGAACCTGGACGTGGTGGGTGTCGACTGCCACATCGGCTCGCAGCTGACTACCGTCGACCCGTTCCTCGATGCCCTGGACCGCCTGCTGGCCCTGGTCGATCGCCTGGCCGAGTGCGGCATCCACCTGCGTCACCTGGACCTGGGCGGCGGCGTTGGCGTGCGCTATCGCGACGAAGAGCCGCCGCTGGTGGCCGACTACATCAAGGCCATCCGTGAGCGCGTCGGCAGCCGTGACCTGGCCCTGGTGTTCGAGCCAGGCCGCTACATCGTGGCCAACGCCGGTGCCTTGCTGACCCGCGTGGAATACCTCAAGCACACCGAACACAAGGACTTCGCCATCATCGATGCAGCGATGAACGACCTGATCCGCCCGGCCCTGTACCAGGCCTGGATGGGCGTCAGCGCGGTCACGCCGCGGGCGGGCGAAGGCCGTGCCTATGACCTGGTAGGCCCGATCTGCGAAACCGGCGACTTCCTCGCCAAGGACCGCGTGCTGAACCTGGCCGAAGGTGACCTGCTGGCCGTACAGTCGGCGGGCGCCTATGGTTTCGTCATGAGCTCGAACTACAACACCCGTGGCCGTTGTGCGGAAATCCTGGTCGACGGCGACCAGGCTTTCGAAGTCCGCCGCCGCGAGACCATCGCCGAACTGTACGCTGGCGAAAGCCTGCTGCCGGAGTGAGCCCATGCTGCTGCGCTTTACCAAGATGCATGGGCTGGGCAACGACTTCATGGTCCTCGACCTGGTCAGCCAGCACGCGCACATCCAGCCCAAGCACGCCAAGCAGTGGGGTGACCGCCACACCGGTATCGGCTTCGACCAGCTGCTGATCGTCGAGGCGCCGAGCAACCCGGAAGTGGACTTCCGCTACCGGATCTTCAACGCCGACGGCTCCGAGGTCGAGCAGTGCGGCAACGGCGCGCGCTGCTTTGCCCGCTTCGTGCTGGACAAGCGACTGACCGCGAAAAAGCGCATCCGCGTGGAAACCAAGGGCGGCATCATCGAGCTGGACGTGCAGAACGACGGCCAGGTGTGTGTCGACATGGGCCCGCCGCGCTTCGTCCCGGCAGAAATCCCCTTCATTGCCGACGAACAGGCAGTGAGCTACCCGCTGGAGGTAGACGGCCAGGTGTATTCGATCGCCGCCGTGTCCATGGGCAACCCGCATGCCGTGCTGCGCGTCGATGACGTGCACACCGCGCCGGTCCATGAGCTGGGCCCGAAAATCGAAAACCACCCGCGCTTCCCGCAGCGGGTGAATGCCGGCTTCCTCCAGGTCATCGACCGCCATCGCGCCAACCTGCGGGTGTGGGAGCGTGGTGCCGGCGAGACCCAGGCCTGTGGCACCGGCGCCTGCGCCGCAGCCGTCGCCGCCATCAGCCAGGGCTGGATGGACTCTCCGGTGTCCCTCGACCTGCCCGGTGGCCGCCTGCATATCGAATGGGCCGGCCCAGGCAAGCCCGTGTTGATGACCGGCCCAGCCGTACGCGTCTTCGAAGGACAGGTTCGTCTCTAAGCGAGTAACCGCCATGACCGATCAGCCAGTACCCCAGCAGCCCGATGAGCTCGATGCCGAAGCGGTGGTCGCCTACCTGCGCGCTCACCCCACCTTCTTCGCCGAGCACGACGAGCTGTTGATCGACCAACGCATCCCCCACCAGCGCGGTGACAGCGTGTCGCTGGTGGAACGCCAGCTCAAGCTGCTGCGCGACCGCAACATCGAGATGCGCCATCGCCTGTCGCAACTGATGGACGTGGCCCGGGACAACGACCGGCTGTTCGACAAGACCCGTCGGCTGATCCTCGACCTGCTCGACGCCGGCAGCCTGGAAGAAGTGGTGATGGCCGTCGAAGACAGCCTGCGCCAGGAATTCCAGGTGCCTTTCGTCAGCCTGATCCTGTTCGGCGACAACGCAGCGCCCGTAGGCCGTTGGGTCAGCAATGCCGAAGCTCAGCAAGCCATCGGTGGCCTGCTGGGCGGTGGCAAGACGGTCAGCGGCAACCTGCGCGAGCACGAGCTGGCCTTCCTGTTCGGCAAGGAGCAGCAGCAGGAGGTCGGCTCCAGTGCGGTTGCCGCCCTCGAATATCAAGGGCTGCATGGCGTGCTGGCGATCGGCAGCCGCGACCCGCAGCACTACAAGAGCAGCGTCGGCACCTTGTTCCTCGGCTACATCGCCGAA
Source organism: Pseudomonas urethralis (assembly GCF_021602465.1). Taxonomy (NCBI): domain Bacteria; kingdom Pseudomonadati; phylum Pseudomonadota; class Gammaproteobacteria; order Pseudomonadales; family Pseudomonadaceae; genus Pseudomonas; species Pseudomonas urethralis. The sequence goes on along the minus strand of NZ_BQIJ01000006.1, from coordinate 42,260 downwards.
GTGCTTGGCCGCGTGGTACCGCGCGTGACCCAGACCCTGCGTTCGGTGCGCTGATGGAACGCCAGCTGGAGGCTTATTGCGCACACCTGCGCAACGAGCGCCAGGTGTCCGAACACACCCTGCTGGCTTATCGCCGCGACCTCGACAAGGTCATCGAATATTGCAACAGCCAGGGCATCGCCGGCTGGGGCGCCCTGCAGATTCAGCAGCTGCGCCAGCTTATCGCCCGTTTGCACCATCACGGCCAGTCATCGCGCAGCCTGGCGCGATTGCTGTCGGCGGTGCGCGGCCTGTACCGCTACCTCAATCGCGAAGGCCTGTGCCAGCACGACCCGGCCAACGGCCTGAGCGCGCCCAAGGGCGAACGCCGGCTGCCGAAGGTGCTGGACACCGACCGAGCCCTGCAGCTGCTCGATGGCGGCGTCGATGACGACTTCATCGCCCGCCGTGACCAGGCCATCCTCGAATTGTTCTATTCCTCCGGCCTGCGCCTGTCCGAACTGAACAACCTCGACCTCGAGCAGCTCGACCTGGCTGCCGGCCTGGTGCAAGTACTCGGCAAGGGCAGCAAGACCCGGGTATTACCGGTCGGGCGCAAGGCCCGTGAGGCGTTGCAGGCCTGGTTCAAGCTGCGTGGCATCGGCGCGCCGCGTGACAGCGCCGTATTCATCACCCGCCAGGGCAATCGCATGAGCCCACGGGCCATCCAACTGCGGGTCAAGGCTGCCGGCGAGCGCGAGCTAGGCCAGCACCTGCACCCGCACATGCTTCGCCACTCCTTCGCCAGCCACGTGCTGGAATCGTCCCAGGACCTGCGTGCGGTGCAGGAAATGCTCGGCCACGCCGACATCAGCACCACGCAGATCTACACCCACCTGGACTTCCAGCACCTGGCCGCGGTGTACGACAGTGCCCACCCTCGGGCCAAACGCAGCAAAGGCACAGACTCATGAGCATCAAGCTGATCACCTTCGACCTCGACGACACGCTGTGGGACACCGCGCCCGTGATTGCCAGTGCCGAGGTCGTGCTGCGCGACTGGCTCGAAGCCAACGCCCCCGTCCTCGGCGGCGTGCCGGTGGAGCACCTGTTCGCCATCCGCGAACGCCTGGTGCAAGCCGAGCCGGGCCTCAAGCACCGCATCAGCGCCCTGCGCCGACGTGTGTTGTTCCACGCCCTGGAGGAAGTCGGCTACAGCGAGAAGCAGGCGCAGGAGCTGGCGAACGAGGGCTTTGAAGTTTTCCTGCATGCCCGCCACCAGGTCGAAGTGTTCCCCGAGGTACAGCCGGTACTGGAAGTCCTGCGCCGTCACTACACCTTGGGCGTGGTCACCAACGGCAACGCCGATATACGCCGACTGGGGCTGGCGGATTACTTCCGCTTCGCCCTGTGTGCGGAAGACCTGGGCATCGGCAAGCCGGACCCGGCACCGTTCATGGAGGCCCTCAAGCGTGGCGAATCCGAGGCCAGCGCGGCGGTGCATATTGGCGATCACCCGGGCGACGACATCGCCGGCGCCCAGCGCGCAGGTTTGCGCGCCGTGTGGTTCAACCCGCAGGGCAAGGCCTGGGCGGGTGACCGGGCGCCGGATGCAGAGATCCAGCGCTTGTCCCAGCTGCCCGAGGTACTCGCGCGCTGGCGTTGACTGGGGCCGTGCAGGACACCAGGCACAAAAAAGCCCGCAGCGACGGCGGGCTTTTTTGTATGCAGCCACTCAGATAGGGCGGCTGCCGTACTTGTTGTCCGGCTTCTTGGGCGGGTCGGCGACCACGTTGGCCTCGACTTCCTGCACCTTGCCACCGCGCGAAAGAAATTCTTCCATCGCCTTGGCCAGGGCATCACGCTCCTTCTGCTTGGCTTCCATGCTCGGCATCTCGTCTACCGAGACAGCGGCCTTGGATTTGCCCTTGGCAGTCGGTGCCGGGCTGCTGTCGTCATCGCCAGCATCTTCCACGCCATCGTCAGCCGCCGCTTCGAGGCCTTCATCAGCCTCGTCTTCGTCGCCTACTTCGAGGTCATCATTTTCCAGATCGTCGTCGCTCATGTTCTACCTCATGACTTGCGAAAAGCAGGTTAGTTATAGACCGGTGCAGCCGTAGACCGGCAGCCACCAGTGAAAATTCAACTGGCCGTGGGTTAGGCCACTGCCCTTGGGTCGGCGCTCCTGATGGGAGGCGGCACCCAGCAGGCCCTGCTCCTGGCAAGACCTGACAAATCCTTGAACCCTGCTGGCCACACGCTATTGGCAAGCCTAGCAAAGGCTGGAGAAGCGTGGGGACTACTCACCCAACACTCTTTGGCGCGCATTCTAGCGCGCTCGTGGAAAAAGCAAAGCACCATAAATGCCCGAAGACTTGTAAGTTTTTGGCCTACGTCGCGAACGTGAGTGATAAACCGTTTGCACTGCGCGAAATGACAAAAAACAGACAAAAAAATGCCCGGCGAACCGGGCAAGTTTTACCAGCGTCGCGGTTACAGGTTGTAGCCGCGTTCGTTGTGCTGAGCCAGGTCGAGGCCGACCGACTCTTCTTCTTCGTTGACCCGCAGGCCCATCACCACATCCAGCACCTTGAGGATCACGTAGGTGACGATGGCGGTATAGACCACGGTGAAGATCACGCCCTTGGCCTGAACCCAGACCTGGGCACCGATATCGGTGACTGCACCGAAGCCGCCCAGGGCCGGTGCTGCGAACACGCCGGTCAGGATGGCACCGATGATGCCGCCGACGCCGTGCACGCCGAAGGCGTCCAGGGAGTCGTCATAACCCAGCTTGCGCTTGAGGGTGGTGGCGCAGAAGTAGCAGACCACACCGGAGATCAGGCCTATCACCAGGGCGCCCATAGGGCCCACGGTCCCGGCGGCCGGCGTGATGGCGACCAGGCCGGCGACCACACCCGAGGCGATGCCCAGGGCACTGGGTTTGCCGTGGAAGATCCACTCGGCGAACATCCAGCCCAGCGCAGCAGCAGCGGTGGCGATCTGGGTCACCAGCATGGCCATGCCGGCAGTGCCATTGGCGGCGGCGGCGGAACCGGCGTTGAAGCCGAACCAGCCGATCCACAGCATGGCCGCGCCCATCAAGGTGTAGCCCAGGTTGTGCGGAGCCATCGGGGTGGTCGGGTAGCCTTTGCGCTTGCCCATGACCAGGCAGCAGACCAGGCCAGCGATACCGGCGTTGATGTGCACCACGGTGCCACCAGCGAAGTCGAGCACGCCCCAGTCCCACAGCAGCGCGCCGTCACCACTCCAGACCATGTGCGCGATCGGCGCGTAGACCAGGGTGAACCAGATGCCCATGAACACCAGCATCGCCGAGAACTTCATGCGTTCGGCAAAGGCACCGACGATCAGTGCCGGGGTGATGATGGCGAAGGTCATCTGGAAGGTGATGAACACTGCTTCAGGGAACAATGCAGTGGCCGAAGTCAGGTTGGCCGGCGTGACGCCGCTCAGGAACGCCTTGGAGAAGCCGCCGACGAACGAATTGAAGTTGAGCACGCCCTTTTCCATACCGGTGGTATCGAAGGCCATGCTGTAGCCATAAATGACCCAGAGGATGCTGATCAGGCCAGTGATGGCGAAGCACTGCATCATCACCGACAGCACGTTCTTGGAACGCACCATGCCGCCGTAGAAAAGGGCCAGACCTGGAATGGTCATGAACAGCACCAGCGCTGTCGAGGTGAGCATCCAGGCGGTGTCGCCGGAGTTCAGCGCCGGGGCAGCTGCTTCCTCTGCCAGGGCGAGCCCGGGCATTACGAGGGACAATAGGGCTCCTAGCCCTGCGATCTTACGCAGAGTCATGTTGTTTTCTCCTGGGGCGTTGGGTTTGGTGAGGCTTTTTCGGCGCTTAGATCGCGTCGGTATCGGTTTCGCCGGTACGGATGCGGATCGCCTGCTCCAGATTCACCACGAAGATCTTGCCGTCACCGATCTTGCCGGTGTTGGCCGCCTTGGTGATGGCTTCGATCACTCGATCAAGGTCCTTGTCGTCGATGGCGACGTCGATCTTCACTTTTGGCAGGAAATCGACCACGTACTCCGCGCCGCGATACAGCTCGGTGTGGCCTTTCTGCCGGCCGAAACCTTTGACTTCGGTGACGGTAATGCCCTGCACGCCGATTTCCGACAGCGACTCGCGCACGTCGTCCAGCTTGAACGGCTTGATGATGGCTGTGACTAGCTTCATGAAACTCTCTCCCGATTTGGTGGACTTGCCCCAGGAAAACAAACCCGTCTCAAGTCTAAGCGCAGCGGTTGGCTTTGTAACGCGTCGTCGGCATCCGGCTCCGCGTGCGCACTGCCTGGTCACAAGGAACTGCATCAGTGCATGGCTCGTACAGGTCTTTGCAGAAACCTTGCCAGTTCCGTTAAAGCAGCGGAAAACAGCGGGTTATGTGAGTCAGTCGGGATTGGCCAGTCGCCAGCATGGCAATCATGCACAACTTCGGTGCAGGCGGGCCCGGCCAACTGCTCAAAAAGCGTGCAGTGGCCCGCAGTCCAGGATGCAGGTTGGCCCGTGCTACACTGCGGGCCATTTCTCAGTTTCAGTGGACAGCCGAACATGCTCGCGCCCAAAGCCCTTCTCGACGCCCTGAGCGACCAGGCCTCGCGCCTGTTCAGCAGCGATACCGCCCAGCCCCGCGCCGAACTGGAAAGCCAGTTCAAAGTGTTGATGCAAGGGGCCTTCAGCAAGCTGGACCTGGTCAGCCGCGAAGAATTCGACAGCCAGATGGTCGTCCTGGCCCGCACCCGCGCCCGACTCGAAGCCCTGGAAAAGCAAGTGGCTGAGCTGGAAGCCCGGCTGCCAAGTGCTGCGCAGGAATGACAATCGCCAAGCAAGGCGCCAGGTAAAACTCGGGTGCTGCATTGCAGCACCCCGTTTGAATCAGGCCGAAGCCCGGTGCTGGCCGCTGGCCTTGGGCGGTAGCTCGCTGGCACGCAAGCCGCCACGGAACAACGCCGCACCGCACACCGTGAACAGCGTCTTCACCCGGCTGTGCGAATTGCGGATCTCGGCCTGTATTTCCTCGATGAGCGGATCGCTCGACTGCAGCGCAACGGCACGATCAACCCATTCGATTGCCGCGAAGCGACTCTGCTTGCGCGTGCCGCAGCCCTGCATCCACGCCAGCCCAAGTTCCGCGCAGGCTCGCGCGGCGGTACAGGCATCGGGGTGCTCGGCCAACTGGAGCAGATAGTTCACTGCCTCGACACGCTCTCGCGCATCACCGTACTGGCGCAACAAGATGGCTAACTGCAACTGCGCCCTGGCATGGATGTTCGGCTCACCCATGGCGTCGAGCAGCAGCCGCTTGACCGCCAGCATTGCTTTGCGGTCCTCCAGCCCTTTGAGGGCGGCCATGCGTTGGCAGGCCAGCTCGAACCTGGCCTGCAGGTGGCCAGACTCCGCCGCGCACAGCAGCCAGTGCTCAGCAGCCTTGCCATCGAGGTAATGCGCGGGCGTGTTGTCCAACCAGCCACGGTGCAGATCGTACAGCGCGATGGCAGCATTCGGCAGTTTCAGCTCCGCACAGGTTTCATACAGGAAATACGCGGCCTCATGCAGGCTGGCAGCCCAGAGCAGGCGCGGCACATCGAGCACATCGAAGCCCTGCCCGTCGCCGCCGCACTGGCGCCTGACCGCCATGCGCAACCACGTGCGTGCCTGCTCGGCGGATTGCCCAAAGCCCCATAGTCCAAACTGGTGCCCTACAGCCCGCAGCGCACAGGCCGCTACCTGTCGGCGGTCATCGCACAGCCGCTCGATGACGGTGCGCAGCACCTGCGAATCGTCCTCCGCCTCGTGAAACAGCACCAGGCACACCAGACTGCGGAAAGGCTCGCCAATGGTCGTGACGAAGCCGTGGCCTGGGTAGAGCGCGACGCTATCGGCAAAGTCGCGCATCGCCCCGGCGTAGTCACGCACCGAATAGCGCCTCAGTGCCCCACGCCAGGCCAGCAGCGTGGCACGCTCCTTGGGCCGGAGTTCGCGCTGTGCCCATTGGGCAAAGGTTGTTTGCCAAGCCGCGATCTGCGGCAGCTGCCTGGCATGCGGCAGCCAGAATGTCTCTTGCAGAGCCAGCCAACGGATCGCATTGCGCTGTGCTTCAGGCCAAGCGTGGCACAGCGGCCCACTGGCCAGTGCATCGACCGCCTCATCGCTGCCTCCCCAGCGTGGGGTCAGGTAAGTGGCATAGGCCTCGATCGCCTCGAAGCAGCCGGTGAACCAGGCCAGCGCATGGCGCAGCCAGTAATCCCGGGCGCTCTCGCCCCGCTCGTGCAAGCGCGCGCTCAAGCTGGCAGGCAATGCCTGCGGCAGCACCTGCAAAGGCGTCAGGCCGAATTTGACCAACAATGGCGCAGCGGCCTCCTGCACCTCCACATCGGCATGTGCGCTGGGCCGATAACGCGCCACCTGGCCATCGAACAGTTCGACCAGCCAGCCTGGCTCGCCCAGGCGCGAGCTGATGTGCAGCATGCCGATCACTGCCGCCACCGGCTGTGCGCCAAGCGCCATGGCACGCAAAAAATGCGCCGCGGCCTGCTCGCACGCCTGTTCAGCAGCCAGCCAGCGTTCTTCGGACACTTCATGGCAGCCAGCCGGCCCACGGATCTGGCAGGCACGGCTGAAGCAGTGAAAACCCATCACCACATGCGGGTGATAAGCCTTGGGCGTGGCGTCGATCCACGCCTTGAGGGATTGTGTCAGGGCCTTGCCGCCCTGTGCGTCCCAGTCCAGCAGGTGGCCTTGTACAGCTTCCAGGTAGACCGGGCACTCACCGGCTGGCGCCTGCAGCCATTGCGCCTGGAGCGCATCGTAAAGGCGGTTGAGCTCAGCGTATTCATTGGCCTGCATCCGTTCTCGGAGCTGCTGGCGGGTGCGAATGAGGGTTTGCACGGGCAGTACCTTAAGTCCATTTAAGGGTCGCGTTGCCATCCACTGGCAACAACAGTCGCACTTGAACACTAAGCCATAGCCGGGATCTTCGCAAAGTATTGGATCCAGTATTTGCGAGGACGTGAAAAGCAGGGGAAAAACCTGTCGTGCAACGTTGAGTCGCATTTCTCTTGCGCCGGCCTTGCAGAAACTCACTAGGCTGTGACAACCCGCAGGAAGCGGCTTTGTATCCAGCGACAACGGAGCGTCCATGTCCCTCGCCATCGTCCATAGCCGCGCCCAGGTCGGCGTGCAGGCCCCGGCGGTCAGCGTCGAAACGCATCTGGCCAATGGCCTGCCCCACCTCACCCTGGTCGGCCTGCCGGAAACCACGGTCAAGGAGAGCAAGGACCGTGTGCGCAGCGCTATCGTCAATTCCGGGCTGAATTACCCGCAGCGGCGCATCACCCAGAACCTCGCCCCGGCCGACCTGCCCAAGGACGGCGGGCGTTATGACCTGGCTATCGCCCTGGGCATCCTCGCCGCCGATGGCCAGGTGCCGATGCCTGCCCTGGCGGAAATGGAATGCCTGGGCGAGCTGGCCCTGTCGGGAAAATTGCGCCCGGTGCAGGGCGTGTTGCCGGCAGCATTGGCGGCGCGCGAGGCCGGCCGGGCGCTGGTGGTGCCCCGGGAAAATGCCGAGGAAGCCAGCCTGGCCGGCGGGCTTGTGGTGTATGCAGTGGGGCACCTGCTCGAGTTGGTGGCGCACCTCAACGGGCAGGTGCCACTAGCCCCGTTTGCCGCCAATGGCCTGGTCCTGAAGCAACAGCCTTATCCGGACCTCAGCGAGGTACAGGGCCAGGTCGCGGCCAAGCGGGCATTGCTGCTGGCCGCAGCCGGCGCCCATAACCTGCTGTTCACCGGGCCACCCGGTACGGGCAAGACATTGCTCGCCAGCCGCCTGCCCGGCCTGCTGCCGCCGCTGGATGAGCATGAGGCGCTGGAAGTCGCGGCGATCCAGTCGGTCAGTGGCCATACGCCGCTGAGCAGCTGGCCGCAGCGGCCGTTTCGCCACCCGCACCATTCGGCCTCGGGGCCGGCGCTGGTAGGCGGTGGCAGCCGGCCACAGCCAGGCGAAATCACCTTGGCGCACCATGGCGTGCTGTTTCTCGACGAACTGCCAGAGTTTGAAAGGCGCGTGCTGGAAGTGCTGCGCGAACCGCTGGAATCGGGCGAGATCGTGATTGCCCGGGCGCGCGACAAGGTGCGTTTTCCGGCGCGCTTCCAGCTGGTGGCGGCGATGAACCCGTGCCCTTGCGGTTATCTGGGCGACCCCACCGGCCGTTGCCGCTGCAGTACCGAGCAGATCGCACGGTATCGCAACAAGCTGTCGGGGCCGTTGCTGGACCGCATCGACCTGCACCTGACCGTGGCCCGCGAGACTACCACGCTCAGCCACCAGCCAAGCGGGGAAACCAGCGCCGACGTAGCCGCCAAGGTAGCGGAGGCCCGCGAAGTGCAGCAGCGACGGCAAGGCTGTGCCAATGCGTTTCTGGACCTCGACGGATTGCGCAGCCATTGTCAGCTGGCAGCGGCAGACCAGGCTTGGCTGGAAAGTGCCTGCGAGCGGCTAACGCTTTCTTTGCGGGCGGCACACCGGCTGTTGAAGGTTGCACGTACACTGGCGGATCTGGAGGGTAGCCAGGCGATCCGCCGGGGGCATCTGGCCGAGGCGTTGCAGTACCGGCCGGGGAGCAGTTAGTGCTTTCGGGCTGCTTTGCCGCCAAAAGGTCAGGCCAACCTGTTTCGACCGATCAATCCAGCCACCGAGTACAACCCAGGCCCGGTCAATGCCAGCCCGCCATACAGGGCCACCAGCAACCAGGCAAACTGCCCCTGCTCCAGTGACCACTCTGGATGCACCACCACCAGCGCCACCAGCAATACTGCCAGCACCGGTAGGCAGGCCAGCCGCGCCACCACGCCCAGCACCAGCAACACCGGGCAAACCACCTCGGCAAACACCGCCAGGCCCAGGGTCAGCGGCGCACCCAGGCCAAAGGGGTCTTCGATGCGCTGCAATTCTCCGCTCCAGTCCAGCAGCTTGGGCAACCCGTGGATGGAAAACAGCAGCCCAGCAGCCATCACCCGCATGAACAGCAGGCCGCTGGCAGTCAAGGCCGGCGATTGCGGCTCGAGGAAGGTCTTGAGGCGTGGCATGGCAAAGGTCTCGCGTTTCTATCAAGCCAGCGAGCATCGCCCGCCTGCCCAGCGATTGATTGTTCAGGTGTGCTCATTCTCCTGCCAACGCCTCTTCGACCAGCCTTAGCAGCACCTCTTCGGAAAACGGCTTGCCCAGACAACCCCGTGCGCCATTGCGCAGCGCCGCCTGCAGCGCCCGCTCGTCCCAGTGCGCCGACATGCAGATGACTGGCAAAAGCCAACCCCGCCGCACCAGCTCCTGCTGCACGTCCAGCCCGTTCATTCCCTGCATTTTCAGGTCGAGCAGCACGCAGCCTGCCTCGCGCACCAGGCTCGAGGCCAGGAACATCTCCCCTGTCGCGAACGCCAGGCACTCGAACCCCGCTGAGCGCAGCAGGTTACCCAGGCTTTTGCGCACCGAAGCATCATCATCGACGATGCACACCGCTCTGCTCATGCGCCGGGCCGGGCTTCGATGACGTTGTGCATGGCTACCAGCTCCAGTAACGAGCGGGATTGCATCTTGTTCATGATGTTCTTCTTGTGCACCTTGGTGGTCACTTCACTGGTGCCGATTTCCCTGGCGATCTGCTTGTGCGACAAGCCGCCGACCACCAGCGAGAACACCTGGCGCTCGCGCTGGGTCAGGTGCTGGTACTTTTCCTCGACCTGTCGCGCATGCTGCCATTTGCGCCCCTCGATCACCGCGCGTGCGCGTACCGAATCAAGCAGCACCAGCAACTGGTCTTCGTCGAAGGGCTTGGTCAGGAACTCGACGGCCCCGGCGCGCATGGCCTGGACCGTCATGGGGATGGTGCCGAAGCCGGTCATGAACACGATCGGCCAGGGTAGCGCCAGCCGGCGCAACGCAGCCTGAACCTCAAGGCCAGTGGTGTCGGCCAGGTGCATGTCCAGCAGCAGGCAGGCGCAGGGGTTTTCCAGGCGAGCGTCGAACAACGCTTCGGCGCTGGCGAACAACCGGTGTGGAATATCCCGCGACCCCAGCAGGCGACCGAGCGCCTTGCGCACCGAAGGGTCGTCATCCACTACCAGCACAGGCACGTTGGCAACGTCGTTGCACGGTTCGCTGGCTTCGGCCATGGCGCACAACGGTGACTGGCCCAGCGCCAGGCAAGGGACATCGAAGCTGACCTGCGCAGCCAAGCGGTAACCCCGCCGCGGCACGGTCTGAATCAGCCCGCGGTCACCGAAAGCCTTGCGCAACAGCGACACCTGCACCTGCAGGTTGTTGTCTTCGACCACCGTGCCGGCCCACACCTGGCTGAACAGCTCATCCTTGCCAACCACCCGGCCCTTGGCCTTGATCAGCGTGGCCAGCACCTCGAATGCCCGCCCGCCCAACAGGATCGGTTTGCCATCGAGAAAGGCTTCTCGTCGCTCGAGCGACACCTGGGCGTTGCCTATTCGGATCATGGTTTCCTCTCGCGGGCATGGGCATCTGCGCAGCCTCGGGCAGCCTAGGCGAACACACGCACTCAGACAATTATCCCGAGGGATAGGTGGCCTCTTCACTATACAAGCGCCCTCCAGCCGCCAGGTATTGATAACGGACAACAGCGTGCCCGTTCCTGCCAAGCCGTCCGCAGCGCCCATTCTTGAGCGGGCGGCTGCGTATACTCGTGCGCCAGGATGTCGCTAGCAGGGGGTGCTTTATGCTTGATGAACGCCTCGCCAACAGGCCTATCGATTTCGACCAGTCGATCGATGACGGCTGGCTGAATCGCTGCAACATCACGCAGCTGGGCCAGGACGGTGAGCTCAGCTATTTCCGCTTGCACGACCCTGTCTCTCGCCAGGCCTGGATCGCCGTGCGCGCCCCGCTCGAAGCGCCCGCAGCCTGCCAGCGCCTGGAGCGTGACTACCGCCTGCAACTGGACCCGCAGTGGGCGGTCATCCCCTCAGCGTTCGTCCGCTGCGCCGAAGGCCCGTTGCTGGTGTATCCGACCGGCCGCTCCATCGCCGACCTGATCAGTGAAGGCCCGGTTGACCTGCCTCTGTTCTTCGATATCGCGGTAAATGCGGCCGACGCCCTGGCTCAGGCCCACGAACGCAATGTGCTGCACGGTGCGTTGCAGCCCGAACATGTTTGCCTGCAGGCGAACCAGCGGGTGCGGCTGGGCTGTTTTCGTGCCGACACTCCAGAGCTGATCAGCGAACAGGGCAACGCGCTCGGCAATTGGGCCTACCTGGCGCCGGAGCAGATCTGCCCCCACGGCAGCAGCAGCGACCGGCGCAGCGATATCTACGCCCTGGGCGCGATTCTCTACCAGCTGCTGCTGGGCGAGCTGCCGCTGGCCGGGCGGGATGCCCAGCACTGGCGCCAGTTGCACGCCGGCGTTCAGCCACGCTCGGCTTGTGAGGTCGACAGCCAGGTACCGCTGCCACTGAGCCGGATCCTGGCCAAGGCCCTGGCAAAGGAACCCGACGCCCGCTACCAGAGCGCCCGCGCCCTGGCCGTGGACTTGGCTCATTGCCAACGGCAGTGGGACGCAAGCAAAGCCATCGCCCCCTTCGAGCCCGGCTGCGCCGACCCGGTTTCACCCAGTCGTGAGCGCCTGTATGGCCGCACTGCCGAACAGAAGCTGATCGCCCTGATGCTCGATACTCAGCGACGTGACAGCAAGCCCCAGGTGCTATTCATCAACGGCGCTGCTGGTCTGGGCAAATCCAGCCTGGTCGAGGCCACACTCAAAGCACATGCCGAAGGCTACTGGGCGGTCGGCAAGTGCAACAGCCCGGACCAGGTCGTGCCCTATGCCCCTTGGGTCGAAATCCTCGGTTCGCTGACCACCCAGCTGCTCGCCAAGAACAGCCAGGACCTCGACACCCTGCGCCGCGAGATCCTGCAGCGCATCGAAGGCCACGGGCGATTGCTCGGCAAACTGGCACCGGACCTGCAACTGATCCTGGGCCCACTGCCCGAGCTGCCAGAACAGCCCACGCGCCTGGTATTGCAGAAAGAACAGCGGGCAATCGTCGAATTCCTGCAGGTCTTCAGCTGCCCCGGCCACCCGCTGGTGCTGTGTTTCGATGGCCTGCAGTGGGCTGACAATGGCACACGGCAGCTACTGGCGCAGTTGCTCGCCCGGACGCCGGACAACCTGCTGCTGATCTTCACCCGACGCAACGATACGCCAACGGCTGGTGCGCCGCTGGCCACGCCCGCAACGCTGCGCAACGTCACGCTGGACCTGCGCCCACTGGACGTCGGTGCAGTCACCGAACTGATCAGCGAGCGCTACCACGTCAGCCCCGACGAGGCGTTGCAGGTTGCCGGACTGGTACACGACAAGACCGCCGGCAACCCGTTCTTTATCAACCAGATCCTCAGGGCCATGGTCGAGGACCGGTTGTTCACTTTCGACACCCAGGCCATGCGCTGGTCATGGTGCCTGCAGGCCGTGGCCCGGCAACGTTACGCCGACAACGTCGCCGACCTGATGATCCACCGCCTGGCACGCCTGCCGGCCCCCCAGCGCGATGTGCTACGGGTCGCCAGCGCGGCAGGCGGCCGCTGCGATGAGCGGCTACTGCGCCTGCTGCTTGCACCGCTGCCGGGCAAACCGTTGAAGGCCTTGGTCGACGCGGGTTTCCTGCTACCGGGTCAGAAAGGCCTGGGCTTCGCCCATGACAGAGTGATGGAAGCCGCCTACCAACTCACGCCGTCGCGTGATCGCCCTCAACTGCATGCACGCATTGCCCAAGCCATGCTCCAGCTTTGGCACAACGACTTGCAGGAGGTGGTTTTCGAGATCGCCAGTCAGCTGCAACGCGCCAGCCACCGCGGGTTTGCAGCGGATGAACGCGATGTGTTCTTGCAGCTTTTGCGTGAAGCGGCGCTGCGCTCGCGCGACAGCGGTGCGTGTGAACAATCGGCCGCTCATCTGCAGGTGTGCGAGCAGTTGCTGCTCCACGGCGCAACGCCGCAAAGCCACGCCGCCCATGCCTTTGCTATCGCCTGCATGGCGGCGGAATGCGACTTGCAACTGTCGCGCGTGGCCGCTGCCGAGGGGCGGCTCACCGAATGCCTTCGGCGCGCATGCTCGCCGCTGGACCGTGCGCGGGTCTGCAAGCTGCAGGCACGCCTGCAGACCTTGCGCGGCGACTACCAGGCCGCCATCACCACCGCCGTCGACGGCCTCGAGCTTTTGGGTATCAGCCTGGCTCGCGGTGTCGCCCCACAGCAGGTGGAGGCCAGCCATGCGCAGGTAGAGGCCCTGATCGAACAGAAAGGGCGTCATTGCCTGGCCTCGCTACCGCGCACCGACTCAGAGGAAGTGGCAGTTGCCATCGGCCTGCTGGCCACCCTGTCGTCGTCGTTTTTCGTGCAGGACGATATCCGCTTCCTGCACCTGGCCAAGCTCATGGAGCTGTCGTTGCTGCAGGGGGTCGCCCCGGGCAGCACCTACGGTCTGGCCTGGTACGGGGTGATGATCGCCGATCGCTTCGGCAACTACCACGACGGCCATGCCTGCTGCCTGGCAGCGCTGAAGCTGATCGAGCGACACGGTTTCGAAGCTGATCTCACCAGCGCCCTGCTGGCCCTGGATCAGGTCAGCGCCTGGACCTCACCCATGGAGTTCGCCCGCCGCACGGCGCTGGAAGCCATTGATTCGACCCGCTTGAGCGGCGACCTGGCGATGACCTGCTATGCCTGCAACCATCTGGTTTCCGACTCACTGTTCATGGGCCGCTACCTGCCGGAGGTCGCCGAGGAAGTGGTACAGGGTCTGGCCACTGTGCGCAGTTTCGGCTACAGCGATATCGAACAGATCCTGCACGCCCAGCAGGGGTTCGTCGCCAGCCTGAGCGGAATGCCCGGCACGGCCTCGCCCCTGCATGTCGACTCACCCACCACGCTGTTCTTCCAGCACCTGTTCAACGGTATGTCAGCGTTCTACCTGGGTGATATCGCGCAAGCCATGCGCAGCCTGAGCGCAGCGGGCGACAACGCCTGGGCGGCACCTGCGCACATCAACCTGGCAGACTATCACCTGTTCCGCGGCCTGGCCTTGGGCAGCCCGGAAACCCCCGGCAGCCTGGCCGACAAGCTGGCCGTACTGCAATCCCTGCGCGAGCGCTTCAGCCGCTGGGCCTGTTTCAACCCGGTGACCTTTCGCAACAAGCTGCTGCTGATCGAAGGGGTGATCGCCAAGCTCGAAGGCGACGGCCTGACGGCCATCCGTTGCTTCGACCAGGCGCAAATCGCCGCGACCGCTGCCGGTTTCATCCACGAACAGGCGCTGGCCCATGAACAGCTGGCCGAGGTCTGCATCCCCAGCGGATTGATCTCCGGCGCCAACCTGCACCTGCGCATCGCCCGCGATTGCTTCCACATCTGGGGGGCGACCGGCAAGGTGCACCAGCTGGAGGCCCTTCACCCGTTCCTGCGCACCCAGCCCGTTCAGGAGACCTACCGCGCCACCCAGCAGGCCAAGCTGGACCTGGAGGCCGGCATCGAGGCGGCGCGGGCGTTGTCCGAAGAAGTGCTGCTCGAAGGCCTGATCGAAACGCTGATGGGTCACCTCACCCAGCATTCCGGCGCCGATCACGGTGCACTGCTGATCGTCAGTGGCGCTGAGTTCCAGATGGCCGCCCTCGCCTATATCGACGATGCCGGCTTGCACGTGAATATGGACAATTGCCAGAAGTTCATGACCCAGGCGCCACGGTCGATCATCAACGCCACCATGCGCACCAAGAAGCCGCTGGTACTCAACGACGCCCAGAGCGATTGCCCCGAGGCCTTCCGCCAGGAGCTGCACACGCGCAATGCCCGCTCGGTGTTGTGCCTGCCGCTGGTGATCCAGGGGGTCCTGATCGGCCTGGTGTACCTGGAAAACCGCCTGGTGCCCAACCTGTTCGGCAGCCAGCGCCTGGCCATGCTGGAGATCCTCGCCTCGCAGGCGGCGGTGTCGCTACAGACCGCCAAGTTGTATACCCGCCTGGCCGAGGACAATCAGGTCCGTGCGCAAATGGAAGAAGAACTGCGCCGATCACGCGCCGAACTTGCGCGCAGCGCCCATCTGCAGGTGATGAACGAGCTTTCGGCGTCCATTGCCCACGAGATCAGCCAACCGCTGCTGGGGATAGCCTCCAACGCCGCGGCCAGCCTGCGTTGGCTCAAGCGTGCCGAACCCAACCTGGAAGAGGCGATGGCTGGCCTGGAAGATATCCGCAACGACAGCGAGCGCGCCGCCAACATCGTCCGCGCACTGCGCTCGCTGGCCAAGCAGGCACCGATGCAGCTCAAGGTGGTCAAGGTCGACGAGCTGATTCGCGAGGTGCTGCGCCTGACCTCGGCCGACGCGGCCAAGTACACGGTCGACGTGCAGACGCAACTGCAGGCTGGGGTGAGCGTGATGGCCGACCCGGTGCAGTTGCAGCAGTTGGTGTTCAACCTGATCACCAACGCGCTGGAGGCGCTGGCGGGCTATCGCAGTGATGGTGTGCTGCGGATTGCGTCTGTCGTTACCGGCGATGGGATCGAGATCTGCGTCGATGACAACGGGCCTGGCATTGCTGCAGAGGAGCGGGCACGGGTGTTTGACCCATTCCATACCACCAAGCAAGCCGGGCTGGGGATGGGGTTGGCGATCTGCAGTTCGGTGGTCCAGGCCCATGGCGGGCAGTTGCAGGCCTTGGTGTCAGACTTCGGCGGGTGCCGGATTCGCTTCACGCTGCCTGTGAGTTCTTCTTGACCTGTACCGGCCCTTTCCCGGGCACACTCGCGAAAGGGCCGGTACAGGTTCAGCTCAACGCCGCATAGCTGTTCATCAGGTTGCGGTAGTTGGGGATCCGCTGCGACAACAGGTTGCCCAGCCCTTCGATGTCGTTGCGCCAGTCGCGGTGCAGCTCACAGGCCACCGAGAACCAGTTCATCATCTGTGCACCCGCCTGGGTCATGCGCACCCACGCCGCCTGCTGCACGGTCTCGTTGAAGGTGCCCGAAGCATCGGTCACCACGAACACTTCAAAGCCCTCGGCCAGCGCCGACAACGTCGGGAACGCCACGCACACATCGGTCACCACACCCGCGATGATCAGCTGCTTGCGGCCAGTGGCCTTGATCGCCTTGACGAAGTCTTGGTTGTCCCAGGCATTGATCTGGCCTGGGCGAGCGATGTACGGCGCGTCCGGGAACATCTCTTTCAACTCCGGCACCAACGGGCCGTTGGGGCCTTGCTCGAAGCTGGTGGTGAGAATGGTCGGCAGGCCGAAGAACTTGGCCAGGTCGCCCAGGGCCAGCACGTTGTTCTTGAACTCGTTGGGCGAAAAGTCCTGCACCAGCGAAATCAGGCCAGTCTGGTGGTCGACCAGCAGGACCACGGCATCGTCCTTGTTCAGGCGCTTGTAATCAGGTTGGCTCATGGGGTGACTCCTTGGGTTGGGAAAACGGAGCGGGACTTACCGGGTGGCTTGTCCCAAGGGCTTATACCGGCGGATAGAGCCGGCTTAAGGAAATGCCTGCGCCCGGCGCCAGGCCTTCGGCGGTTGGCCGACCAGGCGGCTGAAGGCACGGGTGAAGTGGGCCTGGTCGCAGAAGCCGCACTCCAGGCTCACGTGGGTGATCGGCGCCTCGGTGACAAGCAGGCGCTTGGCCTTTTCCATGCGCGCCAGCAGGCGCCAGGCCTGGGGCGAGAGGCCGGTATTGACCTTGAAGGCACGGGAAAAATGGCTGCGGGTGAGGTTGCATACAGCGGCGATTTCGATGATCGACAGCGAACTGTGCAACATCAATTCCTTGGCCTGACGCAGCCGCGCGGGTGTCAGCGCGCCGGGAGTGTGCAGAAGCGCTTGGGGCGTCCCAGGGTGCATGGCGACTCTCCTGTTCAATGCAGAAAGTCTCGCCGCCGGGGCATGACAAAGTCCTGAGGCAAACCTGAATTGTTGTTAATTGTGCGCTGCTGGCCCTGGCCTTTTGGCCGATACCTTAAGATGCGTTTCTTACTCAGCTTCATGCCGCCACAAGCGGTCAGCATTCAAGGCGAAAGAGGTATGCAGGAAAACCACACCCAACGCACCGTGGCCATGGTGCTGTTCGATGATGTGCTGATGCTGGATGTGACCGGGCCGATGGATGCCTTTGCCATTGCCAACCGGTTCCTGCCTGAAGACAACCATTATCGGTTGGTGACCGTGGCCGAGGGCCAGGGGACCATCCGCGGGTCCTGCGGCCTGAAGGTAATGGCCGACCTGCGCCTGGAGCAATTGCCAGCCAGCATCGACTTGCTGCTGGTACCGGGTGGGCCGGGGGCCTACCACGTCGCGCTGCCGGCGATCGAGCGCTGGCTGCCTGCCGCCGTTGACAGGGCACGGCGCTTCGGCGCGATCTGCACCGGGGCGTTCGTGCTCGGGCGTGCCGGGTTGCTCGACGGCTATCGCTGCACTACCCACTGGAATTATGTGGAGCGCCTGGCCCAGGCATTTCCCGATGCCAGGGTCGAGACCGAGCACATCTATGTGACGGACCGCGACCTGATCACCTCCGGTGGCATCACGGCGGGCATCGACCTGGCGCTGGCCATCGTCGCCGAGGATCACGGCAAGGCACTGGCGCTGGAAGTCGCCAAGGTGCTGCTGGTGGCACGTCACCGCCAAGGCGGGCAGACGCCTTATGGGCCGCTGCTGGCGGCGGTCCCCCGGGATGGTTCGCCGATTGCCCGGGTCCAGGCCTACATCGTCGACCACATCGACCAGCCATTTACGGTGCAGAAGATGGCCGACCTGGTGGCCATGAGCGGACGCAACTTTGCCAGGATTTTTCAGCGTGAGGTCGGGATCACGCCGCTGCAGTACTTGCAGAACGCGCGGATCGACCAGGCGCGCAAGCTGCTCGAATGCGGCGATCTGCCGTTGAAGGTGGTGGCGACCCGATGCGGGTTTGGCAGTGACCGGCATATGCGCAAGGTGTTCTGTGAGCGGATCGGCATGACGCCAGCGCAGTACCGGGCACAGTTTGGTGGGAGCTGAGGCTGTCAACCCATACGGGACAATGTTTCTTCCCGGCAGCAGATTGTCTGAGCCATGACCAGCCTCCAGAATGGTCCGTCAACCTGTTCAAATGCTGCCCCGGCAGCTCATGGAGTACGAGCCAATGCCACACGAAGGCAGCCTTCTGCAAACCGCGGTGATCTTCCTGCTCGCCGCAGTCGTCGCCGTCCCACTGGCCAAGCGCCTGCAACTGGGGGCCGTGATCGGTTACCTGCTCGCTGGCGTGGCCATCGGGCCGCAGGCGCTGGGCCTGATCCGCGATACCGAAAGCGTCGCGCACATTTCCGAGCTGGGCGTGGTCCTGCTGCTGTTCATCATCGGCCTTGAGCTGTCGCCCAAGCGCCTGTGGCTGATGCGCAAGTCGGTGTTCGGCGTCGGCACCGCCCAGGTGCTGCTGACCGGCGCGGTGATCGGCGCCATTGCCCTGTTCGGCTTCGGCCAGTCGCTGCCGGCGGCCGTCGTGCTCGGCCTCGGCCTGGCGCTGTCGTCCACCGCCCTCGGTTTGCAAAGCCTGGCCGAAACCAAGCAGCTCAATGCGCCCCATGGCCGCCTGGCGTTCGCCATCCTGCTGTTCCAGGACATCGCCGCGATCCCTCTGATCGCCCTGGTCCCGTTGCTGGCCGCCAGCGGCCCGGACACCAGCCACGGCGACAGCTTGCAACACGGCCTGAAGGTATTCGCCAGCATCGCCGTGGTCATCATCGGCGGCCGCTACCTGCTGCGCCCGGTGTTCCGCACCGTGGCTCGCACCGGCCTGCCGGAAGTGTCCACCGCCACCGCACTGCTGGTGGTGATCGGCACCGCCTGGCTGATGGAGGAAGCCGGCATTTCCATGGCCCTGGGCGCCTTCCTCGCCGGCCTGCTGCTGGCCGACTCGGAGTACCGTCACGAGCTTGAATCGCAGATCGAGCCGTTCAAGGGCCTGCTGCTGGGGCTGTTTTTCATCAGCGTCGGCATGGGCGCCAACCTCAGCCTGCTGCTGGAAATGCCGCTGGTGCTTTTGGGCCTGACCCTGCTGCTGGTGGCGGTGAAGCTGGTGCTGCTGATCGGCGTCGGCCGCCTGGCCGGTGGCTTGAACAGCGCCAGCGCACTGCGCCTGGGCATGGTGCTGGCTGCCGGTGGCGAATTCGCTTTCGTGGTGTTCAAGCTGGGCAAGGACCAGGGCCTGTTCGACACCCAGACCTACGACCTGCTGCTGATGACCATCACCCTGTCGATGGCCATCACTCCACTGCTGATGCTCGGCTGCGCCCGCGCCCTGAAACGCCCACAACCGGCGCGTGAAGTGCCCGAGCAGTACAAGGCCATCGACGCCGGCACGCCGCGCGTGGTGATCGTCGGCATGGGCCGCATGGGGCAGATCGTTGCGCGCATCCTGCGCGCGCAGAAGATCCCGTTCATTGCCCTGGAAACCTCGGTGGACGCCATCGAGATGACGCGCATGTTCGAGCAGGTGCCGGTGTTCTACGGCGACCCCCTTCGCCCCGAGGTGCTGCATGCGGCCAAGGTCGGTGAGGCGGAGTACTTCATCATCACCATCGACGACCCTGAGGCCGCCATCCATACCGCAGACCGGGTGAAGCGCCAGTACCCGCACCTGAAAGTGCTGGCCCGGGCGCGTAACCGCCAGCATGTGCACAAGTTGGCGGATGTAGGCGCCGAGCCGATTCGCGAAACGTTCTACTCAAGCCTGGAGATGACCCGCCGGGCGCTGGTCGGGCTGGGCTTGAGCGACGAACAGGCGGCGGACCGGATCGAGCGGTTTGCCCAGCATGACGAGGAAGTGCTGGAGGCACAGGGGCTCGTGCGCGATGACCGGGCCAAGGTGATGCAGACGGCCAAGGAGGCGCGGGTGGAATTGGCGCGGTTGTTTGATTCGGATGCGGATTGAGGGTTGGCGCAGCGATATGAGAAGAGGGCTTAGGCCCTCTTTTTTTGTTTTTGGATTCAGGAGGCAGGTGAGGTGCCTGCCTCTAAACAGAGTCAGGGCAAATAGGTGCATGCCTTGAGGGAGTGTCGGGGCTACCAGGTGCATGCCTTGAGGGAGTGTCGGGGCTACCAGGTGCATGCCTTGATGGTTGTGGCGCCTTTGAGATCGAGCGCCGCCCGCGCGGCGCATCGCGGGCAAGCCCGCTCCCACATCTGTTTCGGGCCAGTCACTCCTGTACCGCCAACAGGATCCGCCTTGGTGCATGACTGGAGACAGGTGGAACAGCATCAGCGCCCACCAAGATGCATCGCCATGCCCCTGTTGGCCTCCACCGAGATGTATCGCCATGCCTACAAGGCGGTCCCTGTTGGCTTCACAGGAGAGATTGGCCCGAAACAGATGTGGGAGCGGGCTTGCCCGCGATGCGCCGCGCGGGCGGCGCTCGATCTCAAAGGCGCTGAAGAGCTAAAGGCATATACCTGTCAGCCCTGATACTGTCTACAGCCCGGCACATGCCAGCCCTGACACTCCATCAAGACAGGCACATCGCAGCCATCAAACAGACAAACGAAGAAGGCCGACCCCGCAATCGGGGTCGGCCTGTCGAACCGCAAAAACTTGCTGTTATTTGCCAGCAGTCAGCGCGTTGTAGCTGGTCATCAGATTGCGGTAATCCGGAATATGGTTGGAGCACAGCGCCGCCAGCCCTTCGATGTCGTTGCGCCAGTCGCGGTGCAGCTCGCAGGCCACGCCAAACCAGGTCATCAGCTGCGCACCGGCCCGGCTCATGCGGTCGTGTGCGGCATCACGGGTCATTTCGTTGAAGGTGCCGGAAGCGTCGGTCACCACGAACACCTCGAACTCTTCTTCCAGCGCAGCCAGCGCCGGGAACGCTACGCACACTTCGGTCACCACGCCGGCAATGATCAGCTGTTTCTTGCCAGTGGCCTTCACCGCCTTTACGAAGTCTTCGTTGTCCCAGGCGTTGATCTGGCCAGGGCGGGCAATGTACGGGACATCCGGGAACAGTGCTTTCAGTTCCGGCACCAGCGGGCCGTTGGGGCCTTGCTCGAAGCTGGTGGTGAGGATGGTCGGCAGGTTGAAGAACTTGGCCAGGTCGGCCAGGGCCAGCACGTTGTTCTTGAACTTGTCCGGTTCGATGTCGCGCACCAGCGACAGCAGGCCAGCCTGGTGATCGACCAGCAGCACGGCGGCGTCGTCTTTGTTCAGGCGGTTGTAGGTGAATTTGCTCATGGTCTGTGCTCCTAAGGTTTATGAATTTTTCAGCAATCGGGGGTGTTTCGGGTTGATGGGCACAGATTAAAATCATCAACTTTAAGGCGGTAGACTGCGAAAATTGCCTTTAGCGTTCCATTTGGAGAACGATGATTGGAAGACCTCAACTCCCTGTACTACTTCACCCAAGTCGTGGAACACGGTGGCTTCGCCCCTGCCGGGCGGGCATTGGACATGCCCAAGTCGAAGCTCAGCCGGCGCATCGCCGACCTTGAGGAGCGCCTGGGCGTTCGCCTGCTTCACCGCACCAGCCGCCACTGCTCACTGACCGAGATCGGCCAGGCCTACTACAACCGCTGCCTGGCCATGCGCGTGGAGGCCGAAGGCGCGGCAGAGATCATCGAGCGCAACCGCAGCGAACCGCGCGGCCTGGTGCGCATCAGTTGCCCGACCACCCTGCTCAACTCCTGGGTCGGGCCGATGCTGACGCGCTACATGCTCAAGTATCCGCAGGTCGAACTGTTCATCGAGAGCACCAACCGCCGCGTCGACCTGCTGCACGAGGGCTTCGACATTGCCCTGCGGGTGCGCTTCCCGCCGCTGGAGAACACCGACATGGTGATGAAGGTGCTGAGCAACAGCACCCAGTGCCTGGTCGGCCAGCCGCAGTACCTCGAGCAACTGCCAAAAAACTTTGACCCGCAGTTGCTGAGCACCCTGCCGAGCCTGCACTGGGGCAGCGCCCAGCGGGAGTACCAGTGGGAGCTGTTCCAGGGCGAGGACAGCGGCCGCAGCATCGTCATCCCCTATACCCCGCGCATGGTGACGGATGACCTGTTTGCCCTGCGCCACTTCGTGGTGGCCGGGGTGGGTATCGCGCACCTGCCACGGGTGGCGGTGCGCGAGGACCTCGCGGCAGGAAGGTTGGTGGAGCTGATCCCGGACTGGCACCCGCGCTGCGGCATCGTGCATGCGATCTTCCCGTCGCGGCGTGGGTTGCTGCCCTCGGTACGGGCGCTGATCGATCACCTGGCCGAGGAGTTTGCGATCAGCGACATGGCCTGACGCTCCTTGAGCAGCACGTCGACCAGCAGCGCCAGCACCACAGCCCCGGCTGCCACGCCGAACAGCGCGCCGTAGTGGCCATCCGTGGCGGCGAACAGCGCCGAGTAGCCGTAACCGGCAATGGCCTGGAAGCTGGCGAACGAGACTGTCGCCCGGCTCCAGGTCGCGTTCTGCTGGGCGTGGCCTTCGACCAGTTGATGCACCCGAGCCAGCGCCAGCGGTACGATGCCCGGCGGAAACGAGCCGATCAGCAACGCAGCAGCACCCAACACACGCAGGTCGTGACTCGCCAGCAAGGCACCGAGCGCGGCCAGTTGCGCCAGCAGCACCAGACGAATGCCGGCGCGTGCCCCCAGGCGGTCGGCCAATAACCCATACAACACCGGGCCGACAATCGCGCCAAGGCCATAAAGCCCCCACATGGCAGCGCCCGCATGAGAGCCTGCGCCCAGGCCACGGCTCACGTAGTCGACCAGGAACATCATCGGCGCCACCAACGCCGTAGCCATCAGGGCGTACTGCCCAAATAGTACGAGAATCGCAGGTGAAACCACTGATTTTGGCAATGCAGGTGCCGCTGGCTGAGGGCCATGCTCGGCGGGCCAGCCGGCCCAGCTGCTGAAGGTCAGCAGTAGCGCCAGCGCGGCCAGGCCCAGCCAGGTCTGTGGCAGCCCTTTCTCCAGCAGCCAAGGCACCAGGCTTGCCGAAGCTGCAACGCCCAACCCCAGGCCCAGAAAGATGGCGCCGCTGGCCAGGCCCCGCCGCGTGGCGCTGACATGGGGCAAAATGACGCTTGCCACCAGCACCATGATCACCCCTCCAGCCACACCCGACAGCATACGCCAGGCAAAGAACCAGCTCACTGACAGTGGCCAGGCACAGGCGAGGAATGTCAGGCTTACCAGCACCATCATGCCGCGCAGCACCGTTGCGCCCGACCAACGCTTGGCCAGCGGCCGGCCGATCAGCGCGCCGACCAGATAGCCGGCCAGATTGGCTGCCCCAAGGTAGACCACCGCGGCATTGGCAAACCAGTGTGCATTGATCAGCGCCGGGATCAGTGGCGTATAGGCAAACCGTGCCAGGCCGATCCCAACCAGGCTGGCGCACAGCCCGGCCCAGATCGGCAACCAGGGCGCTCGTGGAATCGAAGCGTTCATGATCTTCCCTTGCGCCCTGCTCGGCGCTTGCTGATGGTGATGGGAAAAGCATAAATTCGCCGAACGAAGAAATAACGCAGCGAGTTTTCATCTCTGCGCTGCATTTTTGCATCACCGAGGAAGGCTTCGATGAACTGGGACGACACCCGCGTTTTTCTGGCGTTGTGCCGCGAGCAAACCTTGCGTGGTGCCGCCCGCAGCCTGGGCGTAGACCAGGCGACCGTGGGCCGCCGACTCGCTTCGCTGGAAGGCGCGCTGGATGCCACGCTGTTCCTGCGCACCTCCAGCGGTTATTCGCTGACCAGCGCCGGCGAGGTCGCAATGCGAGCTGCGCTGGAGATGGAGGCCGCCGCCGCCGGCCTGCAGCGGCAGATCCTTGGGCTGGATGAACGCCTGAGCGGTGTGGTGCGCATCACCAGTACCGATGCCTTTGCATCGGAATTCATCATTCCGACGGTCGCGCAGTTGCGCTTGGAGCACCCTGGGATCGAGGTGCAACTGCACGCATCCACGCAGATGCTCAACCTCAGCCAGCGCGAGGCGGATATCGCCGTGCGCACGCTCAAGCCGGACAACCCCGAGCTGGTCGTACGACGCCTGGCGCGCTGGCGCACCGGATTATTCGCTTCGCATGAGTATCTGCAGCGGCGTGGCGAGCCTACGCCGGGCAGTGCGTTCGCCGGGCACGAACTGGTGGTGTATCAACCGTATCTGGACAGTGGCAAGGAGGTGACACTGGCCGGTGAGCCGATTGACCAAGGGAACATCGCCATGACCTGCACCTCAGGACTGATGGTGCGCCACGCGCTGGCCTGCGGAACAGGCCTGGGTGAACTCCCCGTGCCGATGGGGCAACGGGCGGGCTTGCAGCAGGTCTGGACTCACGGCAGGCCTTACGACATCTGGCTGGTGACCCATCAGGATGTGCGTCATACGGCAAGGGTGCGGGTAGTGATCGAGGCGATTGCGCAGGCCTTCGGCCAATAGGTCGCTTCGCGAAGGCGCTGCCACAGGCAGCCCCAACGCCAGCACACGCGTGCAAGACCCTTGGCCTGCCATTGCGCCACAGTCCCGGATCATCCCCCTCGGAGCCTCCATGATCCGCGCCAATCACGGGCCAGGCCGCGCCCTGTTCGCCGCCCTCGCCCTCTGCCCCGCCATTGCCCAGGCTGATGAACCCGGCTGGTCGCTGCTCAGCCGCAACTACTTCCTGCACAGCGACTTTCGCTCGCCCTCCGCCAGCGGCCAGAACTACCGCCAGGAATGGGCTCAGGGATTCATCGGCGAGGTACGCTCAGGTTTCACCGAGGGCATGCTCGGCGTCGGCCTCGACGCCCACGGTTTCCTCGGCCTCAAGCTCGACGGCGGCCGCGGCCATGCCGGCACCGGCCTGCTGCCCCGCGACAGCGATGGCCGCGCCGAATCCGACTACGCCAGTGCCGGCGCCGCACTCAAGCTGCGCCTGGGCAACACCCAGCTGCACTACGGTGAAATGATGGTGGAGACCCCTGTGTTCGACACAGGCGACAAACGTCTGCACCCGGAATACGCCACCGGCTGGTTGCTGGAGAACACAGATCTGCCCGATTGGCGTTTGCAGGCAGGCCGTTTCACTGCCTTCAACAATCAGGACAATAGCTCGACGCATGATGACTTCAGCGGCTATGGCGCGACGACGGAGAATCGGGCCATCAGCCTGGCCGGCGCCACCTTCGCGCCGCACGGCCCGTTCGGTGGCGCGTTGTACGCCGGGGAGCTGGAAGACACCTGGCGCCAGGCCTACCTCAACCTGAACCTGACCGAAGGCAATTGGCGCCTGGACGGCAACATCTACAAGACCCGCGATACCGGTAACGCCAGCGCAGGAGCAATCGACACCCTCGCGTACAGTGTGCTGGCCAAATACAGCTTCGGCGCTCAGGCGCTGAGCGTGGCTTACCAGAAGGTCGAGGGAAAGACCCCGTTCGACTTCGTCGGCGGCGATTCCATCTACCTGGCCAACTCGATCAAGTACGCCGACTTCAACGGCCCCGGCGAACGCTCGTGGCAACTGCGCTACGACCTCAATTTCGCCACCCTCGGTGCGCCCGGCCTGAGCCTGATGGGCCGCTATGTCAGCGGCCGTGGCATCGATGGCAGCCATGCACCTGCGGGTGGCGCCTACGTGGACCAGTACGGCCAGGGCGGCAAGCACTGGGAACGCGACATCGACCTGAAATACGTGGTGCAGTCGGGCGCGGCCAAAGACCTCAGCCTGTCGTTTTCACACGTCAGCCACAGAGCCAACCAGGCCCAGGGCGGCGATGACATCGACCGCCTCTACCTGATCATCGAGTACCCGCTCAAAGGCAGTTTCTGAGCTCATGCCGTCAGCAGACGGCGCTGATTGCCGAGGCTGGGCAAAAGCAAAAAAAGGGGCCATCGCGGCCCCTTCCTTTCGACATCACATCAGCTTAGAACGCGAAGCACGAGCAACCCAGTGCCCCCCAGAAGCCCTGGAAGTCATTGACTGGCACACTCGACTTACGCGCCTTGTCATGGCTGTGCGCATGCACCCCACACGGCCCCGAGCACTGGTGCACGGCTGCCGCCAGCGACGGCGTGCCTGCACGCCAGTGCCCTGGGACTTTGGCCACCGGCGACCATTCCGGCAGCACCGGCACCTGCGGTGGGCCGAGCTTGTCGAATTCGGCCGCGCCGTACACCACCTTGCCATCAACCACGGTCAGCACCGACTCGATGCCCTTGATCGCTTCCTCATCGACACTGAAGAAGTCCAGCGACAGCGCCGCCAGGTCGGCCAGCTGGCCCACCTTGATCTGGCCCTTCTTGCCCTGCTCGCTGGAGAACCAGGCACTGCCCTGGGTGAACAGCTGCAGTGCGGTTTCGCGGTCCAGGCCTTCCTTGTACAGCTCCATACCGCCAACCGTTTTGCCACTGACCAGCCAATACAGCGAAGTCCACGGGTTGTAGCTGGAAACGCGGGTGGCGTCGGTACCGGCACCCACCGGCACGCCCATCTCGAGCATGCGCTTGATCGGCGGTGTCTGCTCGGCGGCCTTGGCGCCGTAACGGTCGACGAAGTACTCGCCCTGGAAGGCCATGCGGTCCTGGATGGCGATGCCGCCGCCCAGCGCACGCACGCGCTCGATGTTTTGCGCAGTGATGGTTTCGGCGTGGTCGAAGAACCACGGCAGGCCATTGAACGGGATGTCACGATTGACCTTCTCGAACACGTCGAGCATGCGCGTGATCGATTCGTTGTAGGTCGCGTGCAGGCGGAACGGCCAGCGCTGCTCGACCAGGTGGCGCACCACCGGTTCCAGCTCTTCTTCCATGGTCTGCGGCAGGTCCGGGCGCGGCTCGAGGAAGTCCTCGAAGTCGGCGGCGGAGAACACCAGCATCTCGCCAGCGCCGTTGTGGCGCAGGAAGTCGGTGCCGCTGTGCAGTTTGACGCTGGAGGTCCATTTGCGGAAGTCGTCCAGCTCTTCCTTGGGCTTCTGGGTGAACAGGTTGTAGGCGATGCGGACGGTCAGCTGATTGTTGTCGGCCAGCTCCTGGATCACCGAATAGTCGTCGGGGAAGTTCTGGTAACCGCCACCGGCGTCGATCGCACTGGTCAGCCCCAGGCGGTTCAGCTCGCGCATGAACTGGCGGGTGGAGTTGATCTGGTACTCCAGTGGCAGCTTCGGCCCCTTGGCCAGGGTAGCGTAGAGGATCATCGCGTTGGGGCGGGCGATGAGCATGCCGGTCGGGTTGCCGAACTTGTCGCGCTGGATCTCGCCTCCCGGTGGGTTTGGCGTGGTCTTGTCGTAGCCGACAGCCTTGAGCGCGGCGCGGTTGAGCAGCGCCCGGTCGTACAGGTGCAGCAGGAACACCGGGGTGTCTGGGGCCGCCTGGTTGATTTCTTCCAGCGTCGGCATGCGTTTTTCGGCGAACTGGAATTCGTTCCAGCCACCGACCACGCGCACCCATTGTGGCGTCGGTGTCCGCGCGGCCTGGTCCTTGAGCATGCGCAAGGCATCGGCCACCGATGGCACGCCTTCCCAGCGCAGTTCCAGGTTGTAGTTCAGGCCACCCCGGATCAGGTGCAGGTGCGAGTCGTTAAGGCCAGGGATGACCGTGCGCTGCTTGAGGTCGATGATCTGCGTGGCGCTGCCCTTGTGGGCCATGGCCTCGGCGTCGTTGCCCACGGCGATGAAGCGGCCGTCCTTGATGGCAACGGCAGTGGCGGTGGGCTTTTCGCGATCAACGGTGTGCAGTTTGCCGTTGAACAGAATCAGGTCGGCGGTCATGGAACCTCCTTGGGTGGATGCGTGGGCGGAACCGGCTTGGCCGGTGAAGGGCAATGCGGACCAGAGGGCGCCGGCGGCACCTAGCACGGTGCTGGTGGCGAGGAACTGCCGACGGGTCTTGTCGTTGCGATCCTGGGGCATGGGCTTCTCCGTCTGGGTGCGGCGGCGGCAGGCGCAACTGCAGAGCATGCCGGCTGATACAGGGTCGGGGCTTGGATGGATGTGCGGTGGGTTGTAGAAGGTTAGCCCTGCTCAAGCTTTGTGCTGCCAGGGCTGGCCTCTTCGCGGCGGTTCGGCGCCCCGATGAACCCGCTCCTACAGGTACAGCGCAAGGCTCAAGGCCTGTGCTATCCCTGTGGGAGCGGGTTTACCCGCGAATGCCCCGGCACGATTACTTCTGAAGGAACGCCAGCAAGTCTTCATTCAGCTGCTGCGCATGAGTCACGGCAAACCCGTGCGGCGCGCCGGCATACACCTTCAGCTCAGCCCCGCGAATCAGCTCCGCCGCGCGCTTGCCGGTGGCTTCGAACGGCACGATCTGGTCGTCATCGCCATGGATCACCAGGGTTGGCACATCGATCTTGGCCATGTCCGGGCGGAAGTCGGTCTGCGAGAATGCGCTCACGCAATCCAGGGTGCCCTTGATCGAAGCCATCAGCGCAATGTTCAGCGTCTGAGTCTGCACGCCCTGGGACACCTGTTGGCCATGGTTCAGGCCATAGAACGGCGTGGCAAAATCGGCAATGAACTGCGCACGGTCAGCACGCAGGCCAGCAACGATACCTTCGAATACCGACAGGTCGACGCCTTCCGGGTTGTCATCACGCTTGCCGAACACTGGCGTCACCGCACCCAACAACACCAGGCCCGCTACCCGCTCGCTGCCGTGGCGGGCAATGTAGCGGCTGACATCACCGCCGCCCATCGAGAAGCCCACCAGGGTCACTTCACGCAGATCGAGGTGTTCGATCAGCTGGGCGATGTCGTCGGCGAAGGTGTCGTAGTCGTAGCCGGTCCACGGCTGGCTCGAACGGCCGAAGCCACGACGGTCGAAAGCGATGGCGCGGTAACCGCGGCTGGCCAGGAACTCCATCTGCGAGTCCCACATGTCGGCGTCCAGTGGCCAGCCGTGGCT
The DNA here is from genome assembly GCF_021602465.1 of Pseudomonas urethralis. Lineage (NCBI taxonomy): Bacteria > Pseudomonadati > Pseudomonadota > Gammaproteobacteria > Pseudomonadales > Pseudomonadaceae > Pseudomonas > Pseudomonas urethralis. The sequence goes on along the minus strand of NZ_BQIJ01000006.1, from coordinate 13,339 downwards.
GAACAGCACCGGTTTGCCGCTGCCCCAGTCCTTGTAATAGATCGAAGTGCCGTCGCGGGTAACGAGAGTGGTCATGTCGGTATCTCCTTGAAAGTCTGCAGTTGAAAGCGTCGTTGAAGGCGTTGGCTCAACCGCGCAGCCAGGTGGCGCAGCGGCGGGTTACCCAAGGCATGATGTAGAACACCACGGGCAGGATGACGAACAGGTTGCCGATCAGGTTGCCGCTGATCGGGCCGCCGAGCTGCGGGAAGCGCGCGAACAATGGCGCCAGCAGTTGCGGGATGACCAGGGTCATCGGGCAGATCACCAGGTAAGTCAGCAGCGCCTGCTTCCAGCGCGGCGGTTGCGCCGCGTTGGAAGCAGGCGGGGTGAACCAGAACTCCGGATCGTCGTGCACCTGGGTTTGGTCACCGCCGTCGAGCAACGGCAATACTTCGTTGACCAGCGCCTGGCGTTCGGCCGAGTTGACCCAGGCCTGCAGCAGACCTGCGTCGGCGAAGCGCACCACGGTAGTGAAGTGCAGCCCGCCTTCGTCAGGGCGGATAACGTTGACGTCCAGGTGCCCAGGCTGCCTGCGGGCGGCGCTGACCGTGCGCTTGAGCCACGCTTCGTAGGCCGCCAGCGACTCGGCACGGGCCTTGTGCTGGATGACCAGGGTCACCACGTTGCGGTTGTCTTGGAGTGCGGTGTTCATCGGCGTTCCTTGGGATGAGCTTGCCCGCATCCACTTTGCAACGGCGGACGGGCGGAGGATTGGATGGGTGTGCTGCCCTTGCCGGGCACCGTCTGGCGGTGCCCGGGAAAGCGGCTTACTTGCTGGCGTTGAAGGCGTTGTAGCTGGTCATCAGGTTGCGGTAGTCCGGAATGTGGTTGGAGCACAGCGCGGCCAGGCCTTCGATGTCGTTGCGCCAGTCGCGGTGCAGCTCACAGGCCACGCCGAACCAGGTCATCAGCTGCGCACCGGCCCGGCTCATGCGGTCGTGTGCGGCATCACGGGTCATTTCGTTGAAGGTGCCGGAAGCGTCGGTCACCACGAACACCTCGAACTCTTCTTCCAGCGCAGCCAGCGCCGGGAACGCTACGCACACTTCGGTCACCACGCCGGCAATGATCAGCTGTTTCTTGCCAGTGGCCTTCACCGCCTTGACGAAGTCTTCGTTGTCCCAGGCGTTGATCTGGCCAGGGCGGGCAATGTAAGGGGCATCCGGGAACAGCGCTTTCAGTTCCGGCACCAGCGGGCCGTTGGGGCCTTGCTCGAAGCTGGTGGTGAGGATGGTCGGCAGGTTGAAGAACTTGGCCAGGTCGGCCAGGGCCAGGACGTTGTTCTTGAACGCGTCCGGTTCAATGTCGCGGACCAGGGACAGCAGGCCAGCCTGGTGGTCGACCAGCAGAACGGCGGCGTCGTCTTTGTTCAGGCGGTTGTATTTGAAGTTAGTCATGGTGGTAGCTCCTAAGGGTTTTGATGTTCAGTAAGTGGGGTGTTTCGCGTTGATGGGAGAAGATTAAAACCATCACCTTTGGCGCGGTAGATAGTGCTTTTTGGCTTTAGCGTTCCATTTAAGGAACGATCTGTTGGCAGTGGTTTTGCTGGCCTCATTGCTTGCCCGCCCAAGCTGCTCTATTACTACGCACAGCCCTCATCTCACCTCCGAGACCTCCATGCTGGCGTTCATCCAGTCGTCCCCGTTGTTGCTCGGCACCGCCCTGATTCTGCTCGACCTCGTGCTCTGGCAGTTGATCCCGATCCAGCGCCGGGCCTGGCGCATCGGTACGCGTCTAGTGATCTTCCTGCTGTTCAGCGCGGTACTGGTGGCCGCTGGCATGAGCCCGCTGCAACCGCCGCCGTGGCCCGATGACGTCTCGCGCAACCTCATCGCCACGGTACTGGCCATCGGCTGGTGGCTGTTTGGCGCGCGCACGGTGACGGTAGTGTTCGGCTTGCTGCTGGTCGCCCGTGGCAGCCACGGCGGGCGCCTGCTGCAGGATGTGCTGGGGGCGCTGATCTTTCTCGCGGCCGTGGTCGCGGCGGCGGGCTATGTGCTGCAACTGCCGGTGAAGGGCCTGCTGGCCACTTCCGGGGTGATGGCCATCGTCATCGGCCTGGCGCTGCAAAGCACCCTGGCCGACGTGTTCAGCGGCATCGTGCTGAACACCACGCGGCCCTATCAGATTGGCGATTCGATCTCCATCGACGGCACCGAGGGCAAGGTGCTGGATATCGACTGGCGCGCCACGCGCTTGCTCACCGGCAGTGGCAGCCTGGCGGTGATCCCCAACTCGGTGGCGGCCAAGGCGCGGCTGCTCAACCACAGCCGCCCGGCCGATGTGAACGGGGTGTCGATCTGTGTGGTGGTGCCGGCCAAGGTACGCCCCAAGCGGGTTTTCGACGCGCTGGAAAAAGCCCTGCAGGGCACCAGCGCAATCCTCGCCTCACCCAAGCCCAAGGTCACGGTGAAGGCCTCGACCTTGGAGTCTGTGGAATACGAGGCCAGCGGCTTCATCGCGGACATGGCCGGCAAGACCGATGCCCGTAACCAGCTGTTCGATCTGGCGCACCGCCATCTGGAAGCCAGCGGGGTGATGTGGAACGTCGACCTGGCGATGCCTCCGCGCAGCCGCCAACGCGAAGTGTTGGACGAGGTGCGGGTGTTCCGCTCGCTGACTGACGAAGAGCGGGATGCCTTGAGCCAGCGCATGACCGCTGTGGAGTACCTGGCTGACCAGGTGATCCTCGAAGTGGGCGAGCAGTCCGACCACTTGCTGGTGATTGGCAGCGGCGTGGTTTCAGCGTCGGTGCGCGATGGTGACAAGCTGCTGGAGGCCGGCCGCATGGGGCCAGGTGAGGTGTTGGGGATCGAGGGGATCATCGATGAAGATAAATCGTTTGCCGAGTTCCGAACCCTGACCAGTTGCGTACTGTATCGGATCGAGAAGGAACAGGTGAAGAGCTGCCTGGAGCAGCGCGGGGAAGTGCAGACGGCGCTGAGCAAGTTGCAACGGTTCCGGCGCCAGAGTCGGGAGTCGCTGCTGCTGCAGAAGCCGGTTTCGATCAAGAAAGGCGGCTTCCTTAGCTGGTTGCACAAGTAAACCCGTGCCGGCCTCTTCGCGGCGGTTCGGCGCGAAGAGACCAGTGGTTACAGCACAACTCTCAGGCATTGCCCTGCGTGGTACAGCGAAAACCCGGACTCATAGAACGCCGTACGCAGCGAAGGCGCACTCACGCCCTTCATCGGCGAGAACGGGATCGGCAGGCTGTCCGCCTCGCCCTTCAGCAGAAACTCGGCAAACGCCCGGCCAATCACGGTCCCGGTGGTGTTGCCGCGGCCGTTATAGCCCGTCACCGCCACCAGCCCCGGCGCCGGCTCGAACAACCGCATCAGGTGATCCGGGGTGAAGTCGATGCAGCCGGTCCAGTGCATTTCCCACTCGACCTTGCCCAGTTCCGGGTAGTAATGGCTTTGAATCCGGTCGGCCCAACTGCGCACGAACCAGGCCGGCTTGTTGTCGACCCGGCCGAGGCTGCCCAGTAACAGGCGGCCCTGATCGTCACGGCGGATGCTGCTGAGCACGGTGCGGGTGTCCCAGGAGCCCTGGCCGTGCGGCAGCACCTTGTCAGCTGCCGCGCCCTGCAGCGGCTTGGACGCCACCTGATAGTAGTAGCCACGGAAGAACTGCTTCTGCAGGTTGCTCCAGTCGCCTTCGGTGTAGGCGCCTGTGGAAATCACCACTTTATCGGCGCGTACCGAGCCGCGTGCGGTCTTCACCCGCCAGGCATCGCCATCGCGCTCAAGGCCTTCGACCGAGGATTGCTGGAACAGCTTGCCGCCCCGGCGCGCCACGGCGGCGGCCAGGCCCTGGGTGTAGCCCATCGGATTGATGGTGCCGGCGCGGTGGTCGAGCAGCGCGGCGGAAATCTTGTCGGTACCACAGTATTCCTGGCACTGGGCGCCGGTCAGCAGCTCGACGTCGGCACCACGGCGGCGCCATTGCTCGTGGCGGGCCTCAAGGTCAGCGATGCCTGTAGCATTGTGGGCCATGTGCAGCGTGCCTTTGTGCCGGGCCTGGCAGTCGATGCCGAGGCGTTCGATCATGGCGAACACTTCAGCCGGAGCCTCACCGAGCACCTTGTTCAGGCGACTGCCCTGCTTCTGGCCGAGGGTTGCCTCGACGTCGTCGGGGCGGATCCAGGTGCCGGCGTTGACCAGGCCGACGTTGCGGCCAGAGCCGCCGTGGCCGATCTTCCAGGCCTCCAGCAGGATCACCGACTTGCCCTGTTCGAGCAGGTGGATGGCCGCCGACAGGCCGGTGATGCCGCCGCCGATCACGCAGACATCGGCCTTGTGCTCGCCGGCCAGGGCCTGGGTGGCAACGGTCGGTTGGCTGACGTGTTCCCACAAGCATTGTTGACGCAGTTCGGACATGGCCCGGCTCCAGCAGTGTTGTTCTTGTAGGGGCTGCTTCGCAGCCCATTCGCGGGTAAAACCCGCTCCCACAGTGACCTCACAGATTTCGAAAGCTGTGAGGTCCCTGTGGGAGCGGGCTTGCCCGCGAACCGGGGGCTAGGCCCCCGGCCATGCAGCATCATTCCATCAGTCGAACACGATACCCTGTGCCAGCGGCAGCTCGCGCGAGTAGTTCACGGTGTTGGTCTGGCGGCGCATGTAGCCTTTCCACGCATCGGAACCAGACTCACGACCTCCGCCAGTTTCCTTCTCGCCACCGAACGCGCCGCCGATCTCGGCGCCGCTGGTACCGATGTTGACGTTGGCGATGCCGCAGTCACTGCCCGAAGCACTCTGGAAGCGCTCGGCTTCGCGAATGTCGGTGGTGAAAATGCACGACGACAGGCCTTGCGGTACTTCGTTGTTCAGGCGCAGGGCCTCTTCGAAGTCGTCGTAGGCCAGCACATAGAGGATCGGCGCGAAGGTTTCATGGCGCACCACGTCGCTCTGGGCCGGCATTTCAGCAATGGCCGGCGACACGTAGTAGGCATTCGGGTACTGCTCGGCCAGCTGGCGTTCGCCACCAAATACCTGGCCACCTTCGTCACGGGCCTTGGCCAGTGCACCCTGCATGGCGTCGAACGACTGCTTGTCGATCAGTGGGCCGACCAGGTTGTCCTTGCGAGGGTCACCGATGCGCACTTTGCCGTAGGCGGCTTTGACGCGGGCTACCACTTCATCCTTGATCGAACGGTGCACGATCAGGCGACGCAGGGTGGTGCAGCGCTGGCCGGCGGTGCCGACAGCGGAGAACAGGATGCCGCGCACGGCGAGGTCGAGGTCGGCGCTCGGGGCCAGGATCATGGCGTTGTTGCCACCCAGCTCCAGAATGCTGCGGCCGAAGCGGGCGGCCACACGTGGGCCGACTTCACGGCCCATGCGGGTGCTGCCGGTGGCGCTGACCAGCGGTACACGTGGGTCGTCGACCATGGCTTCGCCAGCTTCGCGGCCACCGATCACCAGCTGGGCCAGGCCCGCCGGGGCATCACCGAAGGCTTTCAGGGCTTTGTCGAACAGCGCCTGGCAAGCCAGTGCGGTCAGCGGGGTCTTCTCGGACGGCTTCCACACCACCGAGTTACCAGCCACCAGGGCCAGCGCGGTGTTCCAGGCCCATACCGCAACCGGGAAGTTGAAGGCGCTGATCACGCCGACCACACCCAGCGGGTGCCAGGTTTCACGCATGTGGTGGCCCGGGCGCTCGGAAGCGATGGTCAGGCCATACAGCTGGCGCGACAGGCCGACGGCGAAGTCGCAGATGTCGATCATTTCCTGCACTTCGCCCAGGCCTTCCTGGGTGATCTTGCCGGCTTCGATCGAGACCAGCTCGCCGAGGTCGGCCTTGTGCTCACGCAGCACTTCACCGAACAGGCGCACCAGCTCGCCACGGCGCGGGGCCGGCACGCTGCGCCAGGCTTCGAAGGCGCTCTGGGCCTGATCGATGCGGGCGAGGGTCTCGGCCTTGCCGAGCAGTTTCACCGAGGCGATCTGGCTGCCGTCGATCGGCGTGTGAACAGGGTAGTCGCCCTGGGTGTAAGCCTCGGCGGCAACGCCAAGGCGCTCGAGCAATCCAGCAACCATTTGTGCTTCTCCTACATCGGGTGATGGGGTGGAAAAATGATGTGGATCAGTATTAATCCGATCACACCGGTGCAACAAACGACCTTTATTCCGCATATCATTCCGTCAGGTAATGATTTGAGCCGCAGAGAACGCTATGTCCAAACGCCTGGTGCCCTCCATGACCGCCCTGCAGTGCTTCGAAGCTGCAGCCCGTCACCTGAGCTTTACCCGCGCCGCCGAAGAGCTGCACCTGACCCAGAGCGCGGTCAGCAAGCAAGTGGCGCAGCTCGAAGAGATGCTGCGCCACCACTTGTTCCTGCGTATCCGCAGGCGCCTGCAACTCACCCCTGCGGGCAGCCTGTACCTGGCCGAGGTCAACAAGATCCTTACCCAGGTCGACATGTCCAGCCGCTACGTGCTCACCTACGGCGAGCAGACCGAGATATTGAAAGTAGCCACTCAACCCAGTTTTGGCGTGCGCTGGCTGATCCCGCACCTCAAGGGCTTTGGCAAACGGCACGCCAACATCCACCTCGACATCCGCAACGAGATGGAACCGTTTGCCTTGCTGCAGGGCTCGGCGGATGTGGTGTTCTTCTATGGCCAGGGCACTTGGCCGGGGGCCACCTGCGTGGAGCTGTTCGGTGAACAGGTGGTGCCGGTGTGCGCGCCGGAGCTGTTGGCCGGGCGCAAGCTGGGCGATGCCGGTGAGTTGGCGGACATGGTGTTGCTGCAGAGCACGTCGCGGCCGGAGGCTTGGCATGAGTGGTTCCTGGAGCTCGGGCTGCACAGTGTCAGTGCCTACCACGGGCCGCGCTTCGATACGTTCTACATGGCATTGAGTGCGGCGCAGGCCGGGTGCGGGGTAGCGTTGGTGCCACGGTATCTGGTGGCCAAGGAGCTGGCGGAAGGGAGCTTGGTCATTCCGTGGAATCATGCGATGCCCAGTGCCGGCAAGCACTACCTGGCGTATGCCGAGCATGCGGCGGAGGTGCCGAAGGTACGGGCCCTGGTGGAATGGATTCGCGAGCAGCTTCACGCTTGAGGACCTCTTCGCGGCTAAAGCTGCCCCCACCGGGTACTGAGCAACGCCGTGCAGGACCTGTAGAAGCGGCTTTAGCCGCGAGAGGCCCTTGAGGTCGATCAAAAATGGAATGACTGACTCACTTTTTTTCGCTTGTGAGCCAAGTGCATTCCCAGCTTTCATGTAAGCGTCCAAACCTAACCAGGAAGCTAGCGATGCCCGCCCACGATTTCGTCAGCCCCGACAGCATCCGTGCGCAGTTCTCTGCCGCCATGTCGCTCATGTACAAACAGGAAGTGCCGCTGTACGGCACGCTGCTGGAGCTGGTCAGCGAAATCAACCAGCGGGTCCTGGCCGAGCAGCCCAAGCTGGCTGAGGCCCTGCGCTGGACCGGCGAGATCGAACGCCTGGACCAGGAGCGTCACGGCGCCATCCGCGTCGGCACCGCCGAAGAGCTGGCCACCATCGCCCGGCTGTTCGCGGTGATGGGCATGGCGCCGGTCGGCTATTACGACCTCAGCTCAGCTGGCGTGCCGGTGCACTCCACCGCGTTCCGCGCTGTGCATGAGCAGTCGCTGCATGTCAGCCCGTTCCGCGTGTTCACCTCGCTGCTGCGCCTGGAGCTGATCGACAACCTGCCGCTGCGCGAACTGGCTCAGGGCATCCTGGCCAAGCGTCAGATTTTCACCCCCCGGGTACTCGAACTGATTGCCCGATGCGAGCGCGATGGCGGCCTGAACGAGGCCGATGCCGGCGAGTTCGTTCGTGAAGCCCTGCACACCTTCCGCTGGCACCACGACGCCACGGTCACGGCCGAGCAGTATCAGCAGTTGCATGACCAGCACCGCCTGATTGCCGACGTGGTGGCCTTCAAAGGCCCGCACATCAACCACCTGACCCCACGCACCCTGGACATCGACGCGATCCAGGCCGGCATGCCGGCCAAGGGCATCCCGCCGAAAGCCGTGGTCGAAGGGCCACCCACTCGCCGCCACCCGATCCTGCTGCGCCAGACCAGCTTCAAGGCGCTGCAGGAGAAGGTTGCATTCAGCGACCACCAGGGTAGCCACACCGCACGTTTCGGCGAAATCGAACAGCGCGGTGCGGCACTGACGCCGAAGGGCCGACAGCTGTACGACACGCTGCTCGATGCCACCCGCGCCGCCTTGGGAGGAGCGCCAGCCGAGGCCAATGCCGAGCGCTACATGGCGCTGTTGCAGGAAAGCTTCGCTGCATTCCCGGATGACCTGGCGCAGATGCGTGAGCAGGGGCTGGCTTACTTCCGTTACTTTGCTACCGAGCAGGGCCTGGCCGCGCGGGAGCAGGCGGATCGCCCGACCACCCTGGAAGGCCTGATCGCGGCCGGCCATGTGCACTACGAGGCACTGGTGTACGAGGACTTCCTGCCGGTGAGTGCGGCGGGGATCTTCCAGTCGAACCTGGGGGATGAGGGCCAGGCCGAGTATGGCAGCAATGCCAACCGCGAGGCCTTCGAGGCGGCGCTGGGGCTGCAGGTGCAGGATGAACTGGCGCTGTATGCGCAGAGCGAGCGCCGCTCGTTGCAGGCTTGCGCCCAGGCGCTGAACCTGGGTTCGTTGTAAGGCTCAGGATTGCCGGGGGCGCTCTGCGCCCCATTCGCGGGTAAACCCGCTCCTACAGGATGACCACAGGCTGGAGGCTTGCGCTCTCCCCCAGGATCACCACAGGCTGGAGGCTTGCGCTCTCCCCCAGGACCACCACAGGCTGGAGGCTTGCGCTCTACTTGTAGGAGCGGGTTTACCCGCGAATGGGCCGCAAAGCGGCCCCGTCCAATCTCAGCGGAAGCGGTCCACTTCATGGCGCAGTTGCGCCGCCAACCCTTCCAGCTCGCGCGCGGTCAAGGCCAGCTCATTGGCTACATCACGCTGCTCACTGTTGGCCTGGGCAATGCTCTGCAGGTTGCGGCTGAGCACGGTGGCCGTGCTGCTCTGCTCCTGGGTCGCCGTGCTGATCACGGCAAACTGCTCACCCGCCGTACGGCTCTGCTCATCAATCCGCGCCAGCGCTTCGGCGACCTTGTCGTTGCGCGCCAGCCCTTCCTGCATCAGCAGGTTACCCTGCTCCAGGGTATGGATGGCGTGCCCGGTCTGCTGCTGGATGCTGGTGATCATCCCGGAAATCTCATCGGTTGCCTGACGCGTGCGCGCGGCCAGCCCACGCACCTCATCCGCGACCACGGCAAATCCACGGCCCTGTTCACCGGCCCGGGCAGCCTCGATGGCGGCGTTCAATGCCAGCAGATTGGTCTGTTCGGCAATCGCGGTGATCACGCTTATGATACCGCCGATCTCCTGCGAACGAGCGCCCAGGCTGTCCATGACAGTGGCGGTACCACCCAGCGCTTCGGCGATCTGGCGCAGCGAACTCGACGCTTCGTCCATGGCACTGCGGCCGATGCGGGTCTGCTGGGCGTTGTCACGGGCCATGCGCTCGGTACCCGCCATGTTGTCGGCGATGTTCATCGACGTCGCGCTGAATTCCTCCACCGCACCGGCCATGCTGGTGATCTCGCCGGACTGCTGGTCCATGCCTTCACAGGCACCGGTAGACAACCCGGACAGCGAACGCGCACGGCTGCTGACCTGCTCGGAAGCACTGCGGATGTGCTCGACCATGGTCGCCAGCGCCTCGCCCATCTGGTTGAAGCTGCGGGCCAGCTGGCCGATCTCGTCATGGCTGGTCACATTCAGGCGCGCATTCAGGTCGCCGGCACCCAGTGCCTCGGCCTGACGCACCAGGTCATCCAGCGGGCGCAGCTTGCGGCGCAGCAGCCAAAGGGTGGCGGCCACGGCCAGCAGCATCGCCAGCAGGCTGCCGATGGCAAGACGCAGGCCGACGCTCCAGGTCACCTCGCGGATTTCCGCCTTGGGCATGCTCGCCACCACGGTCCAGGGGCCCTCGGCGAACGGCGCGCTGGCACTGAACAGGTCCTGGTCGGCGTTGGCCGGCGGCACCAGCCATTGGCCCTGGTCATCGCGAATGGCCAACGAACCGGTTGCCCCGATGCGGAAGCGCTTGAGGTTGGCGAACTGGGCATTCTGGGCGTCGGTGTAGTCGAAGCCGACGAACAGCACCGCAATCACCCGGCCGCTGCTGTCGCTGACGGGCACGTAGCGGGTCATGTAGTTGCGCTCGAACAGCACCGCGCGGCCGACGTACATCTGCCCGGCCAGCAGCTTGCTGTAGGCCGGGTGCTGACGGTCGAGCTGGGTACCGATGGCGCGGGTGCCGTCCTGTTTCTTCAGGTTGGTGCTGATGCGCACGAAGTCATCACCGCTGCGCACGAACAGGGTCGCGATGCCGGCAGTCATCTGCTGGAATTCGTCGACCACCTGGAAGTCGTTGTTCAGCAGCTGGTCGCCCAGGTACAGGGCGGGCGTACTTTGACCGGCGACCTGCACGGTTTCGCCAGGGTGCAGCGACAGGCCCGAGGCGAAGCGGCGCTCGAACAGGCCACTCAGGCGCTGGGTGTTGTCCTTGAGAGACCCGTGGAAGGTATCGAGCTGGTCGGCCAGCAGTCGCGCCTCGCTGGCCAGGTGGGCCTGGCGGGTGGCGAGGTTGGCGTCATCCAGCGCACGCAGGGCGAACAGGGTACTGCCGGAAATCACCAACGCCAGCACGATGGCGAGGGCGACACCGAGCTGCGAAGCAATTCGGGCACGCGGTTGAGACATGATGAAGCTCCTGACAAGAGGCCGGGATCATCCTGATCACGCTGACCACCCGCTTGTTTTAGTCGGGAAATCGCGCCCTCTTCCGGGACGCTGGTGCCATTGGATCGGCGTCGTAGCTGAATACTTGAGTGTCGGACCGGGGTATTCGCAAACGTTTTCCCTTTCTGTATCGCCTTTGGGAGGCTGTCAAAGCGGTGGCAGGATTTCCACAGCTGGCAAGTCCATCGCCGCCGCTTCTTCCTGCAGAAACACACTCAAGCGCCGCAGCCGCTCCCCGCCAGGCCGGGTGCGCGGCCATACCAGGTAGTAATCCATGCCACTGGGTACCGCCGTCGGCCAAGGCAAGCTCAGGCGCCCTTGGGCCACATCTTCGGCGACCATGAGCAGATCGCCCATTGAAATGCCGTATCCCCGCGCAGCAGCGATCATGCCCAGCTCCAGGGTGTCGAACACTTGCCCGCCCTTGAGCGACACCTTGTCGCTGAGGCCCATGCGCTCCAGCCATTCGCGCCAGTCACGCTTGTCGGGCGTCGGGTGCAGCAACTCGATGCTCGCCAAGCGCCGCTCGTCCCACCGCCCCTCCTTCAGCAGGTCCGGCGCACCCACCGGGATCAACAGCTCGGAAAACAACCGACGCACCTCCCAATCCGCCGGGAACATGCCGTCGCTGAGCAGCACCGCGCAATCGAACGGTTCCTGGTTGAAGTCGACATGGTCGACATCCATCCAGGCGCTGGTCAGTTGCACCTCGTTGCCAGGTTGCAGGTGCCGGAAGCGGCTCAGCCGCGCCAGCAGCCAGCGCATGGTCAGGGTCGACGGCGCCTTCATGCGCAGGATGTCGTCTTCCCCACGCAAGGTATCGCAGGCCCGCTCCAGCGCAGCAAAGCCTTCGCGCACACCGGGCAGCAGCACCCGGGCCGCCTCGGTCAGTTGCAGGCTGCGACCACTGCGCACGAACAGCCGACAGGCGAAATGCTCTTCGAGGGTACGAACATGCCGGCTCACCGCGCTCTGGGTAATCGACAGCTCTTCACCGGCCCGGGTGAACGAGCTCAGCCGCGCAGCCGCTTCGAATGCGCGCAGTGCATACAGGGGAGGCAGCTGGCGGGACATGGGGCACCTGTCATACGGGGTCGGGAATGGAATGCACTGAATCATATATGCATGAGTTCAACTCATGCCAACCATCGCATTTATCCTTTTGTGCAAAGTTGACCGAAGCCTCAGAATCGTCCCTCGCTCACAGCATCAGGCACAAGGACCTCACCCATGCACGTCGCGCCCACCACAGAACTCAAGGCTTTGCTGCGCCTGGCCGGGCCGCTGATCGCCTCGCAGTTGGCGCACATGCTGATGGTGCTCACCGACACCTTGATGATGGCTCGCATCAGCCCGCAGGCCCTGGCCGGTGGCGGGCTGGGCGCGGCGAGCTATTCGTTCGTGTCGATCTTCTGCCTGGGCGTGATCGCCGCAGTCGGCACCCTGGTGGCGATTCGCAAGGGTGCCAACGACATCGAGGGCGCCACGCGCCTGGCGCAGAACGGCCTGTGGCTGGCCTGGGGCCTGGCACTGGTGGCAGCGCTGGTGTTGTGGAACCTGAAACCGGTACTGCTGCTGTTCGGCCAGCAGCCGGAGAACGTCAATTCGGCAGCCGAGTTCCTCACCCTGCTGCCGCTGGCCCTGCCCGGCTACCTGACCTTCATGGCCCTGCGCGGCTTCACCAGCGCGTTAGGGCGCTCGACCCCGGTAATGGTCATCAGCCTGGTCGGCACAGTGCTCAACTACCTGTTCAACATCGCCCTGATCGAAGGCATGTTCGGCCTGCCGAAGCTGGGCCTGATGGGTATCGGCCTGGTCACGGCCGTGGTGTCGATGGGCATGGCCATCGCGCTGGCGCTGTACATCCGCTGGCACCCTGCCTATGCCGCCTATCCGCTGCGCAAAGGGCTGTCGCGCCCTTCGCTGCCGGCCCTGCGCGAGCTGTGGCGGCTGGGCCTGCCGATTGGCGGCACCTACATGGTGGAAGTCGGGCTGTTCGCCTTCGCCGCACTGTGCATGGGCGTGCTGGGCAGCACGCAACTGGCGGCACACCAGATTGCCCTGCAGATCGTCTCCACGGCGTTCATGGTGCCGACCGGGCTGTCCTATGCGGTAACCATGCGCGTGGGCCTGTACTACGGTGCCGGCAATCTGTTGGCCGCACGCAGCGCCGGGCGGGTGGGGATCGGCTTCGGCGCAACGATCATGTTTGCCTTTGCAGCGTTGTTCCTGCTGATGCCGGAGGCGCTGGTGGGGCTGTTCATCGACCGCAGCGACCCCGGCTTCGCCGCGATCTATCAGCTGGCGGTGCAGTTGCTGATGGTGGCGGCATGGTTTGAGCTGTTCGATGGCATGCAGACCATAGCCATGGGCTCGATACGGGGTTTGAAGGACGCCAAGACCACCTTCCTGATCGGGCTGTGCTGCTACTGGCTGGTGGGGGCGCCGAGTGCCTGGCTGCTCACCTTCACCCTGGGCGGCGGGGCCGTAGGGGTGTGGTG